>NZ_MUBA01000504.1 GCF_002154575.1 Streptomyces bobili | reverse complement strand
ATCCTGCTGCGATGTTGTCGGTCACGGGCCCACCGTCGCCCACCACCTCCCGGACCGGCAACAACAGTGGCGGTCCGGGAGGTGGTGGGCGACGGTGGGCCCGTGACCGACAACATCGCAGCAGGATCACCCGCGTCCGACCTCCCCTCGCCTTCCGACGGATACCTCGGAGACCCCGCGGTGCGGGCTGAATGGGACGACCGGTACGCCGACCGACAGCAGTTGTGGAGCGGCCGGCCCAACGGCGCACTCGTGGCCGAGGTCGCCGGGCTCACCCCTGGGCGTGTGCTCGACGTAGGCTGCGGCGAGGGCGCGGACGCCGTCTGGCTCGCGCGCGGCGGCTGGGACGTGACCGCGCTGGAGGTCTCGGGTGTGGCACTGGAGCGGGCGGCCGGGCACGCGCGGGACGCGGGCCTCGCCATCCACTGGGTGCACGCCGCACTCACCGAGGCGGTACTCCCGCCGGCCTCCTTCGACCTGGTCTCCGCGCAGTACCCGGCTCTGCTGCGCACTCCCGACTCCGCGGCCGAGCGGGCGCTGCTCGCGGCCGTCGCGCCGGGCGGCGTGCTGCTGGTCGTACACCACGCGGGTATGGAAACCCAGCAGGCACACGACAGCGGCTTCGACCCTGCCGACTACGTCTGGCCCTCGATGATCGCCGAACTCCTCACCGACGACTGGGAGACGGAGGTGGACGAGCAACGGCCCCGCGTGGCACCGGACGGCGGCGCCGGCGCGCACCACACCGACGACGTGGTGCTGCGCGTACGCCGACTTCGCTGAATCCGCCTGTGTGGCGTGGCCCACGGTTCCTGGTTCGTCGGAACTCGGAGGGGGCCACCTGACGTGGTGCGCGCTCTCGTTGATCACCTGCGGAGGCGGTCCGCTCCGTGGCAGGATGACGGCCGTCGACCCGAGCGGTCGATGCCGCGCAGGTGCCCGAGGCAGCCGCGCGCGAAGTGACGGGGTCGGGGAGCTGGGACGTGGTCGCCTTCTACTCCTCCGCGCTGGACGGAGTCGCCGCCAACCCGGCCCTCCCCACACCGCTGCTGCTGCGGCTGATCGCCTTCGACGGCGGGGGCGAGGGTCCGCCCTTCCAGGCTCTCCACCGGCCGGGGCTGCCCGAGCCGGCCGTGGCGGCACTCCTCACCCACCCGATCCCGTACACGCGCGTCACGTTCGCGAGGAGCGGCCAGGTGGAGCCCGAGCAGCGGGCCCTGCTCGCGGACGACCCCTCGCCCGAGGTGCGGGCCACCGTCGCGGAGGGACCCGACCGGATCCACGATCACCGGGCGAAGGTCCGTCCGCTGTCGGACGCCGTGTGCGGGCGTCTCCTCGAAGACCCCGAACCGTCCGTACGGAACGCGCTGTTGCGCTCGCGCCACCTGGCGCCGTCCTTCCTCGCCTCCCTGGTCCGGCATCACGATCCGGCCGCACGATGTGCCGCCCTGCGCGTCTGGGACGAACTGACGGCGGACGAGCGCGGCACGCTGCTCGCCGATCCCGACCCCGAGGTACGCCGGTCTGCCGCGCTGTGCGCATGTCCTCGGGACGCCCGGCTCACGGCGGCGCTGCTCCGCGACCCCGCAGCCCTGCCTGTGGCTCTGCGCCGAGGGCTTCTCGACCGCGCGGACGCCGAGCGGTTCCTCGCCGAGGGCATCCACCTGGCCGGACTCGCCGGCAATCCGTCCCTGCCGGCCGACCTCGTGGACCGACTCGCCGTCGACCCCGACGACGATGTACGGCTCGCCGTGTCCCTGCGGCCCGAGCTGACCGAAGCCCGTCGCGCCGCGATCGACTTCACCGTCTCCCCGTTCGACCGCGGTGACGTGGACTGGGTGACGGCCGGCATGGCCGATCAGGGTGTCCTGCATCGGGCCGCCACCTCCGCCCACCCTCTGCTGCGCCGCGCCGCGGCCCGCAGTCCTCATCTGTCACCCGAACTCCTGCGGCTTCTGGCCGAGGACACGGACGCCGTCGTGCCCACCCATCTGGCCATACACCACCCCGACGCCCCGCAGGAGGTCCTGATGAGCGTGTACGCACGGCTCGGCGGGACGTTCTCCGCCTGGATGGCCACCGGGCACCCCCGCTTCCCCCGCGAAGGGCTCGCCGCCCGCTACGCGGACCATCCGAACGGGACCTACCGGCAACTGGCGGTCCGCGACCCCGCCGCCGGCCCCGACCTCATCGAACGGCTCAGCCACGACCCGGACGTCCGGACGCGCCAGGCGGCGGCGGGCGACCCGCGCCTGCCGCTCCCCCGGCTCGTCGAGGCCCTCGCCCTGCCCGAGCTGGCCTCCAGCGCGGGCGCCAACCCGGCTCTTCCGCCGGGTGAGATGGCCGGGGTCATGGACGAGGCCGGGGTACCCGCATGACACGGCGGTGACGGCCCGGTTTCCTCCACGGCCGCAGCGCCCGTCGATGCCCGCGGCCATCCGCGCCGTACCTCCAGTCGGTGAGTGTCCGCGCCGTACTCACACAGCGGCGCCGGCTCCCTCCCCCGTACGGGAGCCGGCGCCGCCTGGGCCCTCGGTTAGGGGTTGACGCAGCTGATCGAGCCGACCGGGAAGTTGTTGCCGGTCGATGTCGCGGTGAACCCGAAGGTGACGCTGCCGTCCGGCGGGACGGTCCGGTTGTAGTCGAGGTTCGCGACCGTGACGGTGCCGTCGGATCCGCTGGTCAGCGCGCCGTTCCAGACACTGCTGATCCTGGTGCCGACACCTGGTGTCCACTTCACCGCCCAGCCGTCACGCGCTGTCGTGCCGTGGTTCATGACCTCGACCGAGCCCTGGAAGCCGCCGCTCCAGGAGTTGGTCACGGTGTACGTGGCCATGCACCCGGTGTGCGGGTCGGACGGAGTCGAGGTCGGCGTGGCTGTCGGGGTGGGCGTGGAGGTGGGAGTCGGCGTGGCTGTCGGAGTCGGTGTGGGAGTGGGCGTCGGTGTGCTGCCCGAGCCCCGGATGCCCGTCACCTCGCCGTTGCCGCCGTCGAAGACGATGTCCGAGCAGGAGAAGAAGTTCTCCTGGCTGTCCGAGCGCACCCACTGGATGAACATGACCGCGTCGCCGGAGCGGCCCGAGGGCAGGTTCAGGTTCCAGTAGTAGTGGCCACCGTCGGTACCCGGTGAGCCCGTCTGCGGCGGGTTGGTGACGGTGTCGATCAAGTCGAGGTCGTCCCAGCCCAGTTCGGTGGCGGGCGAGTAGCCGGGCTTGGACAGGTAGACCCGGAAGGACCCCGGATGCGCTGCCCAGTTGCTGTGTTTCACCTGGATCGTCCGGCCGGAGGTGAGGTGGGTCCGGGGCCAGTCGGAGCGAGCCGCGTTGTAGCCGGTGAAGTTGTACGGCGACCGGTCACCGGCGCTGCACAGCTTCCCGTCGGGAACGTAACCGGCGCCTCGGCCACCGGCGTTGGAGTCGAGCACGGCGAACCAGTTGTACAGCGCGGTCGCCCCGCTCTCGTTGAGCGCGGCCCGGCAGGCCGGGTTGGTCGGGTCCAGGGAGCCGGTGCTGGTCTTGGCGTCCAGATAGCAGAGGTAGGTCCGCGATCCGGGGGTCATCGTGACGCCGTGCGCCTGCGCGTCGCCCTGGCCCATCAGGGCCAGACCGAGTCCGCCGAGCAGCGTCGCCAGTAACGCCGCCGCCAGGGATACGAGTCGGTTGTCGCGTCGAGCCATGGTGTCTCCTGTGGCTGTGTGGGGGTCGTGTGGGGGTCGCGCTTGTCTCCTTCGCGGTGCACCGTTCGGTGGTGGAGCCCCCGCCCGTCCAGGGAGAAAGCCTCCGGACGGGCGGGAGAATCTTGGGTGGAGGTACGTCGATCAGGCGGGCGGTGCGCCCCAGGCGAGTGCGGTGCCGACGTAGGCGGGAACGGCCGGGGCGTCGGTGTAGGCGGTGGCGGTCGTACGGCTGTGGTCGTCGGACTCGTCGAAGGCCGACCAGTCCGACTTGGCCATCCGGAGCTGGATGTCGCCGGTGTCCAGGCCGGCGGCCAGCGAGCCGTCGGTGAAGCCGACTTCGAGGTAGGCGTCGGCGCCCGCCACGGCCGTGCTCAGCGTGACGACCCTGAGCTGGACGTGGGCGCAGCCGACGGCGGCGTAGTCGCACCAGGCCCGCACGTCGGTCGAGCCGCCGTCACGGGTGAAGTAGTAGCGGGCGGTCACCTTGGTCAGGTCGACCGTCGTACTGCCGGGGTTGACGATCCGCAGTCCGGGGCGGATCGCGTTGTCGGTGGCGGAGGAGTCGTTGTTCTTGTGGCGGACGACGAGGCCGCCCGTCGGGTCGGGGCCGCCGCCGCCCGCCTCGGTCGTGACGATGAGGGCGGTGGAGGCGGCCGAGACGTTGCCGGCGGCGTCGCGGGCTCGGACCGAGTAGCTGTGGGCCGTCGCCGCGCTCAGGCCGGTGTCCGTGTACGTCGTGCCGGTGACCGGCGTCGAGGTGACCCTGGTCTGCTCGCGGTAGACGTCGTAGCCGCTGACGCCGCGGTCGTCGGTCGCGGCGGTCCAGGCCAGCGAGACGCTGCTCGCGGTCTTGGCGGTCGCGCGCAGGCCGGTCGGCGCGGTCGGGGCCGTGGTGTCGTCGCCCGGACCGCCGCCGCCGTCCGTGGGCACGGCCGGGTGGGCGTTGCGCACCAGCATGGCGAACTGGTCGTGGAACCAGTGCCCGGCCAGCGGGGCTCCGGGCAGCGCACCCGTCCTGCTGTTGCCGGCGTTGGGCGCGGTGTAGTCCGGGTCGCACATGGGGTCCTGGCGCTTGCCCTCGTCGTTGGGGATGTCCTCACTGGCCCCGTCGGACTCCCCCGGCGGCTTCACCCACAGGAAGGCGTCGAGGTGGGAGTCCGGCCGGCCGGACGGGGCGCCCTGCGGGGGCTCGCCGATGCCGGCGCCGCTCACGTTGCACCACAGGCCACGGTGGGTACGGCGGTCGGCCCTGGACCCGGTGACGTAGGCGTCGACGGTGGTGCTCGTGCTCTCGGCGGTGGGCCGGGCGGAGCCGCCCCAGCCGTTGCGGGAGGTGTCGACGACCATGCCGGTCGAGGCGGGCCAGCCTGCCGATACGAGGGCGCTGTGCACGTTCTTCGTGAAGTCGGCCTCGTCGAAGTTGGGGTTCCACTCGTAGTACTTGCCGCCCCTGACCGGTGCGCCGCCGACGCTCTTGCCGGGGTCGGTGAGGAACGGCTCGTCCAGCGGCGTGTAGTTGGAGACGTTGGTGATCAGCCCGTCGACGCTGCTGGTCCCGGCCGCGGTGCCCTCGGCGGTGTCGGTGTACAGCTGCACGGTCTTGGCGAGGTTGGTGTCCCAGCCGAGCCATCCGGAGTGCGCGAAGTCCAGGTAGGTGTAGACGTTGGGGAGGGCGTGCAGCTTGTCGAGGGCGTACTGGACGCCCTTGACGTAGATGCCGCTGCTCGCGGCCCGCGCGCACTCGGCGTCGGCCGAGTTGGTGGCCAGGTTGGGCAGGCCGTCGGGCTCGATGACGGTGGTGATGCGAACGTCCTGGTACTTGGGGTTCTTGAAGACGTTCGCGATGACGTCGATGTACTCGCTCTTGTAGCGGTCCAGGCCGGCTTCGGTGAGCGGCAGTTCGCCGTTGGAGGCGAGGGCCGCGCAGTCCCGGCCGGGCAGGTCGTACACGACGAACGTGGCGGTGATGGGACGGCCGGGCTTCTTCTGTGCGAGGGCCAGGTCGAGGTGGTCGGCCAGGCTCTTGCGGCCCGCGTTGGCCTCGCCGCCGTGGAGAGCGGCGATGCGGTCCAGCCAGACGGCCGTGGGGCGGTTCCGGACCTGCTCCATCTTCGACCTGAGGGTGGCGTCGGACGTCCGCGCGATGGACGTGTCGACGCGGGCCGCGTAGTCGGGATTGACGTAGAAGTCGGCGCCGGCGAAAGGGTTGTCGACATGGGCCTCCGCCGCCGCGGCGGGCTGCCCGGTGAGCTGGCCGACGGCGCCCAGCAGCAGGGTGGCCAGCGCGGTGACGACGGCCGCCGTGCGTCGTCGGCGGGGCAGGCGCGGACGTGTGCCGCCTGATGGGGACGGACGGTTCAACGTGCCCTCCTCGGGAGTACGTGGGGGTCGTACATCAGGAGCCCGCGCAGTGCGTCGCGGGCGTGCCCGTGGGACCGTTGGCGGTGAAGCCGAACGAGGTCGTGGCGCCGGGTGACAGGGCGCCGTTGTGGGCGGCGTTGTGGACGGTGGCCCGGCCCGCGGACACGGTCAGCGAGCCGTTCCAGAGGCTGCTGACCGTGGAACCGCCGAGGTCCCAGGCCACGTTCCAGCCGGGGAGCGGGCCGGTGCCGGTGTTCTTGACGGTGACCTCCGCCTGGTATCCGCCGGACCAGGAGGCGACGGTCCTGAACTGGGCGGTGCAGGCACCGGGCACGGGCTCCGGATCGGGGTCGGGGTC
>NZ_MUBA01000503.1 GCF_002154575.1 Streptomyces bobili | reverse complement strand
CGCCGGTCCGGCCGGCGGGCACCATGTTCACCCCCGCTGGCCCTCAGGAGATGCCGGTACCGCGCGAGTTGTCCACCGAGGAGGTCGCCGCGACGGTCCAGGACTTCCGGCGAGCCGCGGCTGCCGCCGTCGCGGCAGGCGCCGACGGCGTCGAGATCCACGGTGCCAACGGCTACCTCGTGCACCAGTTCCTCGCCGACAACACCAACCAGCGCACCGACCGGTACGGCGGCTCCATCGACAACCGCATCCGTTTCGCCGTCGAGGTGGCCACCGCCGTGGCCGAGGAGATCGGCGCCGGCCGCACCGGCTTCCGGATCTCTCCCGGCAACCCGTTCAACGACATCGCGGAGAGCGACACCCACGAGCTGCACCCGGCACTCGTACGCGCCCTCGCCCCGCTCGACCTCGCCTACCTGCACATCGGCCACGGCGGCGACGACGAGCTCCTGCACACCCTCCGTGCGCTGTGGCCGAACACCCTGGTCCTCAACCGGGCCGGGACCGACATCGCCACCCGCGCCAAGGACATCGAGGACGGCCTGGCCGACGTCGTCACCGTCGGGGTCATGGCACTCGCCAACCCCGACCTGGTCGAGCGCGTACGCACCGACGCGCCCCTGAACACCCCCGACCCCGCCACCTTCTACGGCGGCGGCGAAGCCGGCTACACGGACTACCCCACCCACGCCGCCTGACCGCCTCCTGGGGCACACCGCCCCCTGGGGCACACCGGTCCCGGCGGACCGGTGTGCCCCGATGGCCCCATGGCGGCGTCAAGGTGCCATATGTCTGAGCAGGCTGCTGCTGAACTGAGCCCGCAGACGAGGCCGGCGCAGCCCCGAGAAGCTGAGTATGTGATAGTAAACTTGAACTCGGTTAGAATCGCTCCATGGATGCGTGGACCGAGATTCTTCAAGACACCGGCATGGACCCCCGTCTCGACCGGGATGTGTCCAACTGCTCCATCGCGCGGACTCTTGAGATCGTGGGCGAGAAGTGGACGATCCTGATCCTGCGCGAGGTGTGGTACGGATCCTCCCGGTTCGGAGACTTCGAACGTGTCCTGGGCTGTCCTCGTAACCTGCTGGCGGCGCGGCTCCGGATGCTGGTGGAGGAAGGGATCCTGGCGACCGAGACGTACAAGGAGCCCGGTTCGCGGAGTCGGCCGAAGTATGTGATCACCGCGAAGGGCATGGATCTGGTGCCGGCCGTGATGGGGCTGCTGCAGTGGGGCGACCGGTACCGCGCCGACCCGCAAGGGCCGGCGGTACTCGCGCGGCACCGTGAGTGCGGCGCGCGCGTCGACGTCGAGATTCGCTGCGAGCAAGGCCACCCCGTGCAGGCGAAGGACATCGAGAGCGTCCCCGGCCCGGCCTTTCGGATGCGGTCGCCGAAGTGAGCTGAGGACTCCACCGTCAGCCCTCCGCGACCCGGCCCGTTCTGTCGTGTCGGTGGAGAACCGCTCCGCTCCTGACGAGACGTTCCGGAGATCTGACCGCCTCCTGGCCGCCTGAGGGGCCGGCTCCGGCAGGCCCAGTTGCTCGCACCGGGGGCCGAGCCCTGAAGTGTGCGGGGAGGGGCGTCGGCGAGGCCCAGGCGGACCCGTCCGGTGTCTGGATGCGTATGCCGTGTGCTGTCCGGCTCCGTGTCCGGGTGGAGGTTTCCGCGGCGTGGATGCGTATGCCCCATGCTGCCCGACTCCGTGTCCAGGCAGACCCGTTCGCCGAGCATGCGACTGTGGGTGGGCATGTCGCGTGCTGCCGCGACGCCATGATGCTCACGTGAGGCACTCCGCGGCTTCACGGCCGGCGGCACCCAGGTGGTCGCGTCGGGCGCCAGGCCGGGACTGGTGTGGGCCGGCATGTGTCATGGCTGTCGCGGCGATCGCGTGTGGCCAACTCGCGTGGTCGTCGCCCGGTGTGGCGGTCCCCGAGGCAGCCCTGAAGCCTCCTCGTGTGCGTCCTCGTGCGCCTGACGGATACCCCCTGGGGTATTATCGGCCTCCAGTAATACCCCCAGGGGTATCTTTCAGAGGAGGAAGCATGCCGACAGCGACCGCCGGCGCACCCGGCCGGAACGCCGAGGACCCCTCGCCGCCGAGCCTGCCGGGCCCACTCGGCCGGCTCGGGCACTGGACCGCCGGTCACTTCAAGCAGGTTCTGCTCGGATGGCTGGTCGTCGTCGCCGTCCTGGGCGCGTTCGCCCCGCAGGTGACCTCCGTACTCTCGGGGGCCGGCTGGCAGAGCAACGGCTCCGAGTCGGTGAAGGTGCGCGAACTGGCCGAGAAGCACTTCGGCGGGAACGCCTCCTCCGCGATCCAGGTGGTCGTGTCCTCCCGGAGCCACCAGGCGAGCGACCCCGCCGTGCGGCACGTGATCGCCGAGGTCACCGAGGAACTGGAAGCCGACGGCCGGATCAGCGAGGTCGTGCCGCCCCAGGCCGGGGCGACGATCAGCCGCGACGGCAGGACGGCGATCGTCCTGGGCGGTGCCGCCGCGAACACCGACGACATGGTGCGCGCCGCGGAGGATCTCAAGGAGCCGCTGCGCAAGCTGTCCACCGACGACGTGACCGTACGGGCCACCGGCGCCTCGGTGATGTGGAGCGACTTCAACACCGCCAATCTGGAGGCGATGATCCGGGCGGAGATCCTCTCCTGGCCGGTGACCCTCGCCGTGCTCGTCGTGGCGTTCGGCTCGCTGGTCGCCGCCGGGCTGCCACTGCTGCTCACGATGGCGGGTCTGGCCGCCTCGGTCGGCTCGCTCGTCCTCATCAGCCACGTCACGCCGATCTCCATCTGGGCGATGGACTTCGCGCTGATGTTCGCGCTCGCCCTGGGCATCGACTACGCCCTCTTCCTGGTGATCCGCTACCGCGCAGCGCTGGCCAGGAGCGGTGAACGACGGCGGGCCGTGGTGGAGACGATGGACACCGCGGGGAAGGCGGTCCTGCTGTCGGGGCTGACCGTGCTGGTCAGCCTGTCCGCGGTGATGCTGGTTCCGGCGCCTGCCGTGCGCACGATGGCCGTCGGCATCATGCTCTCCGTCGCCTTCGTCCTCGCCGCCACCCTGACCCTGCTTCCCGCCGTCCTGGGCAAGCTCGGGCCGAACGTCAACAAGTGGGCGCTGCCCCGGACCCGGACCGACCGGACGGATTCGCCGCGATTCGCCGCATGGGGCGAACGCCTGTGGCGGCAGCCGCTGCGCTACGGCGTCCTGGCGCTGGCCGTGCTCATCGCGCTGGCCGTGCCGGTACTGGGGCTGAAGACGGCGATGCCGTCCATCAAGGTCGTGCCCGAGGACGACAGCTCGCGCCAGGGCTATGCGCTGGTACAGGAACACTTCGGCGAGGGAGCGCCAGGCATGCTGCAGATCGCCGCCCCGGACGCCCAGGTCGCCGCCACGGTCGAGGTGCTCACGTCCGCCGAGGGCATCGAGGGCGTCATGCCGGCGCGGCAGGCCGCCGACGGAACCGGCTGGAGTCTCATCCAGGCGATGCCGTCCGTCGACCCGTCGGATCCGGCACTGTCCGACACCGTCCGCACCCTGCGAGCCGACCTGCCCGCCGACGTGCTCGTCGGTGGCGCGGCAGTGGAGAACCTCGACCTGAAACAGGCCCTGGACGACAAGGCCCCGATGGTCATCGGCGTCATTCTGGTCCTCGGCTTCGTCCTCCTGCTGATCGCCCTCCAGGCGCCGCTGGTCGCGGCCCTCGGCGTGATCACTAACCTGCTCGCCACCGCGGCAGCGTTCGGCGTGGCCCGGCTGATCTTCCAGGACGGGCACCTCTCCCACCTGCTCGGCTTCGAACCGCAGGGCTTCCTCGACGGGTGGGGACCGGTCTTCTTCTTCGCGATGATCTTCGCCATCGCCATGGACTACACGGTCTTCCTGCTCTCCTCGGCCAAGGAGCACTACGAGCGCACGGGGGACCCCCGCAAGGCGGTGGTCGGCGCCCTGGCCCAGTCCGGCCGAGTCGTCTTCGCCGCGGCCGCGGTGATGGTCGCCGTGTTCTTCACCTTCGCGCTCGCCGATCCGCTGCCGCCCAAGGAGATGGGCATCGTGCTCGGTGTCGCCGTCCTGCTGGACGCCTTCCTCATCCGGCTGGTTCTCCTCCCGGTCCTGCTCCGGTTGACCGGCCGAGCCGCCTGGTGGTCCCCGGCCTGGCTGCGCCGGGTGCTGCCCGAGGTCCGGTTCTCGCACGACTGATCTCGCCTCCCGGCCGAGGATCGCCACCTCATCGCCGGGCGCCGTCGGCCGCGAAGCCGTCGTCGTGGACGACGGGTTGTTCCAGCCGCGGCGGCGGGGATCGGCCCCCGTCGCCTCCGACCTGCACGCCGTCCAGGCGTCATCCGCGCGTGTTCGCGCCTGAATCCCAGGGAGAGGTCCCCATGTTCTTGTTCCGTCGTGGCTCGAAGCGGGTCACCGTCCAGCAGGCGGCCGAGCGGACCGGCGCCGGGGGCGACGCCGTCCTGCTCGACGTGCGGGAGCAGCGGGAATGGCAGGTCGGCCACGCGCCGCACGCCGTCCACCTGCCGCTGTCCCTGCTGGCCGCCGGTGCCGCACTGCCGAACGTCGCACAGGGGCGCCGCCTCGTGGTGATCTGCCGGTCGGGAGGCCGGTCCCGCCGAGCCGCTGTTCTCCTCGCGGGACGCGGGGCCGATGTCGTCGACGTGGCCGGCGGCATGCAGGCGTGGGCCGCGGCAGGCCTGCCCGTGGTCGAGCGGCGTGGCAGAGCCGGCTCGATAGCGTGACCTCCCTGCTCCACGCCCTGGCCGCCGGCGCCGTCAGTGGGCGGGCGCTCGGGGCGCTTGGGGCGGCGGCAGCGCTCGGCCTCAGCCGTACCTGGGCGGCCACCGTGGCAAATGTGCCGTTCATGTGAGCTGAAGTGAAAGGTTCCGCATCGATTGTAAGGTTGACTGCATGCTTGATGTTCGACGCATGCAGGTGCTGCTGGCCGTGGTGGACAGTGGGTCGGTGACGGGGGCGGCGGCGCTGCTCGGGTACACGCCCTCCGCCGTCAGCCAGCAGGTCGCCGCGCTGGAGAAGGAGGCCGGGACCGCGCTGCTGGAAAGGGTGGGGCGCGGCGTGCGGGCCACGGCCGCCGGAGTGCTGCTGGCGCGGTACGCGGACGCCATCGGCCGGCAGGTCGCCGAGGCGGAGACCGCCCTCGCCGATCTCGTGGCCGGCCGTACGGGCCGGCTCGCCGTGCGCTACTTCGCGACGGCGGGGTCCGGGCTGGTGGCTCCCGCGGTGGCCCGGCTGCGGGCCGAGCACCCCGGCGTGCGGATCGACCTCGGACTCGCCGACCCCGATCCGCTGCCCGACGTGCGCGAGGGGCGGGCGGACCTGGCGCTGGTGGTCGGCTCGCCGGGCGGCTTCGGCGGCGTACGGCTGCTGCATCTCCAGGACGATCCGTACTTCGCGGTGCTGCCCGCCTCGCATCGCCTCGCCTCCCGGCCGTACGTCGAGATGACGGACCTGGCCGAGGAGGTCTGGGTCGGCAGCGAGTGGCCCGGTCCGTGCCTGGACGCCCAGCTCGCCGCGTGCGAGGCCGCCGGGTTCCGGCCGGTGTTCGCCGTCGAGAGCGAGGACTATGTGACGGCCCAGGGGTTCGTGGCGGCAGGGTTGGGCATCGCGCTGATTCCCCGTCTGGGACTCGGGGCGCGCCATCCCTCGGTGGTCGTGCGGGAGGTGCGCCGGCCCGTGCCCGTGCGCGCCATCTACGCCGCGGTGCGGGAGTCCGCGCCCGAACAGCCCGCCCTGAGCGCGTTCGTCGCCGCCCTGAGGGAGGCGGCGGCGGCCACCTGACCCGGCAGGGAAACCACTCGCGCCGCTGCGTGCCCGGAGGGCGTGCCCCGGATCAAGCGCGCTGTCCTCGCACGCCTCGACCCAGGAGTGGACCTGTGACTCGTCGCAGGGCCCGTCACCGTCACCTGGCTCACGGTCGAGTCACTCCCGGACCCGCTCCCGGACCCGCAAGTCACTCCCGGATCCGGGCGTTCACGGCGGGATGCGCCTCACCGCTGTCCGCGCCCAGGCCCGCGAGCAGGCGCAGCCCGTCCTCGGCGGAACTGCCGGGGGCCGCGGACAGCACCAGTAGCTCCATGCCCGACTCGTCCGGTAGCGCGAAATTCTCCTGGTGCAGTTCCAGGAGTCCGACCAAGGGGTGCCGGTACGCCTTGCGTCCATGTGTGCGGGCGCGCACGTCCGCGCGGGCCCAGAGGCGGCGGAACCGCTCGCTGCGCATGGCCAGTTCGCCGATGAGGGAGGCCAGGCGCGGATCCTCGGGGTACTGGCCGGCGGCCAGGCGCAGGTGCCCGACCACGTCCAGGGTGCACTTCTCCCAGTCCGCGTAGAGGCCGCGCTCGGCCTCCTCGAGAAAAATGTGCCGAGCGGTGTTGAGGCCCGGCATCGGGCGGCCGTAGAGGAGTCCGGCGAGGCGGTTCCCGGCGAGCACGTCCAGGCGGTGGTCCATGATCAGTGCCGGGGCGTCCGCGACCAGGTCGAGGACGCGCAGCAGCTCCGGCCGGACCCGCCCGCCGGGCGCCTTCGCGCGGCGGCGGCGCTGCCGCGCCAGCCGGTAGAGATGCCCGCGTTCGATCTCGTCGAGACCGAGGACGCCGGCGAGCGCGTCGAGGACCTGCTCGGAGGGCTGGGTCGCGCGGCCCTGCTCCAGGCGTACGTAGTAGTCGACGCTGACCCCTGACAGATGCGCGACCTCTTCGCGTCGCAGCCCTTCGACCCGGCGGCGGCTGTCGGTGGGGATGCCGACGGCCGCCGGGTCGACCCGGGAACGCCTGGTCCGCAGGAACCCCGCGAGATCGTCCATGTCCCCAAGTATCGCCTCGGTGCCGCCCGCGAAGGTGGCCCTGTCATTACCAGGAAGTCCCGTACCAGGAAGTCCCGTCCGACGGAAGCGGCGCCCCTGAATGCCGGGCGTCGCGGCGCCCAGGATCGAAGGCATCCGATCCGAAGGAGTTCCGATGAAGACGCTCATCGTCCACGCCCACCCGGAGCCCAAGTCGCTCAACAGCTCGCTGAAGGACCTGGCGGTGTCCACGCTGGAGGCCGCCGGGCACGAGGTACGGGTGAGCGATCTGTACGCGATGAACTGGAAGGCGGTCGTGGACGCCGGGGACTACGGCCCCCACGCCTCACGACCGCTGAAGGTCGCCCTCGACTCCGGCCGGGCCTTCGACGCCGGGACGCTCACCCCGGACGTCCTCGCCGAGCAGGAGAAGCTGCTGTGGGCCGACACGGTCATCTTCCAGTTCCCGCTGTGGTGGTACACGATGCCCGCGATCCTCAAAGGCTGGGTCGACCGGGTGTTCACCTACCACTTCGCGTACGGGGTCGGCGAGCACAGCGACACCAGGTACGGCGAGCGCTTCGGCGAAGGAACCCTCGCGGGCAGGAGGGCTCTGCTGTCGGTGACCGTGGGCGGACCGGAGCCGCACTACGCCCCTCGCGGGATCAACGGCCCCATCGACGACCTGCTGTTCCCCATCCACCACGGCATCCTCTACTACCCGGGCATCGAGGTGCTGCCGCCGTTCGTGCTGTACGGCAGCGACCGGATGACCGCCGAGGACTACCCGGACGTCGCCAAGGCGTGGGAGCAGCGCCTGCTCACCCTGGACTCGACCGAGCCGATCCCCTTCCGGCGGCAGAACTTCGGTGACTACGAGATCCCCTCGCTCCACCTGAAGCGGGGACTGGAGCCCGCAGGGCGCACGGGTTTCGGACTGCACGTGCGCGACTGACCGCGGGCGAGGGACGTACGGCGGGCGGGAAGGAGCAGCCCGAGGGCGCAAGGCCGCCGACTCCGGCCCCACAGCCCGGAGTCGGGCTGAGGCGTGCGGCAGCCGGCGGACCCGGCCCGGCCACGGACACCAGGCCGGGGTTCCCGCCCGGTCCGGGCGGGAGGCCGTGGTGGTGGCCCGGCCACGGTCCGGACCGGCGGCGTGGGCGCAGATCAGGGCCGCCCCAGGTCATGCCTTCTGCTGCGCGAGGACGGGGAGTTCGCCCGAGCCCCGGACGATCAGCCGGGTGGGAACGGTGACGGTGCGGGCGCGGGTGCGGTCGCCGTCGAGTCGGGTCAGGGCGGTGGTGGCTGCCGCCCTGCCGAGCTCTTCCGCGTCCTGGGCGACGACGGTCAGGGCCGGTTCGAGCGCCTCGGCGAGCGCCACGTCGTCGAAGGCGACGACGGCGACGTCCTTGCGCCCGCTGCGGGCCAGTTCGGCGACGATGCCCAGCGCCATGATGTTGTTGCCGGCGAACAGCGCGGTGGGCGGATCGGCCAGGCCGAGGAGTTGGGTGGTCGTGGTCTCGGCGCCCTGCTGGTCGTGGGCGTTGGCGACGAGTGAGCGGTCGTAGGCGATGTCCGCCTCCTGCAGCGCCGAGCGGTAGCCGGCCAGACGTTCACGGCGCGTGTACAGCTTCGGCGGCAGGTCACCGACGAAACCGATGCGCCGGTGTCCGTGGGCGACCAGGTGGGCGACGCCGTCGTGGGCTCCGGCACGGTTGGAACTGACGACGATGTCCGTCGCGAGGCCGACGCCCGGCCGGTCGAGGAAGACCACGGGCAGCCCCGCCGTGCGGTGGGACTTGAGGTGGCAGTGGTCGGCGCCGACGGACGGAACGACCATCAGGATGCTGACGCGGCGGGCGAGGAACTTGTCCGTCAGGGCGCGTTCGCGCTCGGGATCGTCCGCGGACGAACCCATCAGCAGGGTCAGTCCGCGTTCGCGGACCGTGTCCTCGATGGCGCGGGCCACCGCTCCGAAGAAGGGGTTGGCGAGGTCGGGGATGACCAGGCCGATGGTGGTGTCCGGGCCGCCGACGCGGATGTTGCGGGCCATGAGGTTCGGCTGGAAGCCGAGCTTGGCCACTGCGGCGAGTACCTGTTCCCTGGTCTGCGCGGAGGCGGGTCCGTCCTCGTTGAGTACGCGGGAGACCGTCTTGGCGCTGACGCCGACTTCTCGCGCGACGTCGGCCAGGGTGGGGCGGCGGTGCGCTGCCATGGAGGAAACCGTCTCCTGAGGGCTCTCGGGTTCCGGCCGCGGCCTCGGCCGGAAACTGCGAGAGCGGGTTGTGCTGTCAGGTGGCCTGGACTCCGGCGGCCTTCGCGGCCTCCGAATCCGCTACGACAGTATCTCCGGCCTCGTCGACGGTGAGTGCGCCGGTCATGATGGCGACGACCTCCGCCATGGAGTGGTCGCCGGGCCTGATCAGGGCGGCGCGCCTGCCCAGTCGGTGGACGTGGATCCGGTCGGCGATCTCGAAGACGTGCGGCATGTTGTGGCTGATCAGGACGACCGGCATGCCCTTGTCGCGCACTCGGCGGATGAGGTCCAGGACCTGGCCCGACTCCTTGACGCCGAGAGCGGCGGTGGGTTCGTCCATGACGACGACGCTGCGGGCCCAGGCGACGGAACGGGCGACCGCGACGGCCTGCCGCTGTCCGCCGGAGAGCGTCTCCACCGACTGGCTCAGCGAGCGCAGGCCGATCTTGAGATCGGCCATGTGCTCGGCCGCCTCCTGACGCATACGCTTCTTGTCCAGCATGCGCAGGACGCTGCCGAGGAGGCCGGGGCGACGCAGCTCGCGGCCGAGGAACATGTTCGAGGCGATGTCCATGGAGGCGGCCACGGCGAGGTCCTGATAGACCGTCTCGATGCCGTGCGCCCGCGCGCTCTGCGGACCTGAGAAGGTGATGGGCTCGCCGTTCAGGCGTATCTCGCCCGCGTCGGGGACCACCGCGCCGGTGAGGGCCTTGATCAGGCTGGTCTTGCCGGCCCCGTTGTCGCCGATGACGGCGAGGACCTCGCCGGGCAGCAGGTCGAAGTCGGCGCCGTCGATGGCGGTGACCTGGCCGTACCGCTTGACCAGGCCGCGGGCCTGCAGAACGGGCGTGATGGCGGTCATCGGGCCTTCCTCCGGGAGATCTGGTCGACGGTCACCGCGAGGATCACCAGGACGCCGGTGATCAGGGTCTGGTAGATGGAGGCGACGCCCATCAGCTGGAGGCCGTTGCGGAACACGCCCACGATGAGGACACCGATGAAGGTGCCCAGGACCGAGCCCCGGCCGCCGAAGAGGCTGGTGCCGCCGAGCACCACGGCGGTGATGCTGTCGAGGTTGTCGGTCTGCCCGGCCTGCGGGTCGCCGACTCCGGTGCGGGAGATGAGCAGCACGGCGGCGATGCCGTACAGCACGCCGGCCACCGTGTAGATGCCGATGGTCAGGCGCGAGGTGCGGATGCCGTTGAGCCGGGCGGCCTCGGCGCTGTTGCCCAGGGCGTACACGTGCCGGCCCCAGCCGGTGCTGCTCAGCGCGTAGGCGAGGAGGAGGAAGAGGGCGATGGTGACCAGGGAGCCGTAGGTGATGTCCGTGTTGCCCAGCGGGAACGTCTGCCCCAGGGCCGTCAGCGGGCCGGGCAGGCTGGTGACCGTCTGCTCCTCGGAGTAGATGTGGGTCAGCGCGAACGCCACGTTGAGCATGCCGAGGGTCACGATGAACGGCGGCAGCGGGATCTTCTGCACCAGCAGCCCGTTGACGAGGCCGAAGCCGCCGCAGACGGCCAGGCCCAGCGCGATCGCCGCGAGCGGGGGCAGCGAGCCCTCGGCCGCCATCTTGGCGATCACGATGCTGCCGAACGCCATCACGGCCCCGCACGACAGGTCGATGCCCGCCGTGAGGATGATCAGGGTCTGCCCGATGGCGAGCGTGCCCACGACCATGACCTGCTGCACGATCAGCGAGAAGTTCCCGCCGGTCAGGAACTGTTCGGACGAGAGGGAGAAGAAGGCGCAGGCCAGGATGAGGGCGGCCAGCGGGCCCGTGGTCGGCGCCGTGAGCAGTCTGCGGGCCGCGGTGGGTGCTTTGAGCTCGGCGTACGGCGTGGTCGTGGCTGTCATGCGAAGTCCTTGTCGGAAGACAGATGTCCTTGTCGGAGGACGAGGGCAGGGGTCCCGCCGCCGGGACGAGGGGGCGGTCGTCCCTGGCCGGGGAGGCGGGCCGACCGCCCGCTGAAGGGGAGTGGCGCTTGCGTACGGTGTCGTACGGTCCTGGGGGCGCGGCTCAGCCCCAGCAGTTGTCCAGGCCGTAGACGGTGTCCTTCGACGTGATCGCGTCCTGTGCCTTGTCGGTGATCAGCGTGACGCCGGTGTCGGTGTAACCGGACGCCTTCTTGCCGTCCTTGGCGTACGACACGACGGCCTTGACACCCTCGGCGGCCATCTTCAGCGGGTACTGCTGCGAAGTCGCGGCGATCTTGCCGTCCTTGACCGCCTGGGTGCCGGTGCAGCCGCCGTCGACGGAGACGATCAGTACGTCCTTCTCCCGGCCCTTGGCCTTCAGTGCGGTGTAGGCGCCCAGGGCCGCCGGTTCGTTGATGGTGTAGACGACGTTGATGTCGGGCGATTTCTGCAGGCAGTTCTCCATCGCGGTCTGGCCCTTGGCCTGGTCGCCGCCGGTGTCCTGGGCGCACACGACGTCCTTGTCGGTGGCGCCGAAGCCCTTGAGGAAGCCGTCGTGCCGCTGGACGCCGACGGAGACGCCCGGCGCGAGGTCGAGGGCGGCTATCTTCGCCGGCTTGCCCTTCATGGCGGCCTTGGCGTACTCGCCGATCAGCTGGCCGGCCTTGAGGTTGTCGGTGGCGAAGAGGGCGTCGACCGCGCTCTCCGGGTCGGTCGGGGTGTCCAGGGCGATGACCATGACACCCTTGGCGCGGGCCTTCTCGAGCGCGGGCACGATGGCCTTGGAGTCGCTGGGGGTGATCAGGATGCCCTTCACCCCGGCGGCGACCATGTTCTCGACGGCGGTGACCTGTCCGGCGTTGTCCCCGTCGAACTTTCCTGCCGCGGTGGACAGTTGGGCACCGTTCTCCTTGGCGGCCTTCTCCGCGCCCTCCTTCATCTTCACGAAGAACGGGTTGGTGTCGGTCTTCGTGATCAGACCGACCTTGACGCTGCCCGAACCGGAGCCGGCGGACCCGGTGCCGGAGCCGGATCCGCAGGCCGTCAGCGTGAGGGCCGCGACGCCCGTGGCCGCGGCGGCTCTGAGGAGGGAGGAGAACGGGAGGGTGGTGCGAGACATGAACGACTCCTGTGGGATCGCGGGCGGCAGGGTTGGGAGCGGAGCACGCCGCCCCCGTCGGTGTCATCGTTGACTTATGTCATCGTTGACACCGCCTGGCGAGGATGATGGACTCCGCGTCCCGGCAACGTCAATGCCTTCTACCCGTCACGAATCGGCAACGTCCGCAGCCGTCGCGTCGCAACGGCTGCTCAGCGGCTGTGCCGCCGCGGCGGTCCGTGCCCGAGCTTTTCGAGCCTTCCCGAGGGAGAGCAGCCCATGAGCCCGCGTCAGATCACCGTGGTGGGAGAGTGCGTCGCGGACGCCTTCACCGAACCGGCGAACGCCTCGAACGAACTCGCTCTGCGGGTGCTGCCGGGCGGTGGACCTGCCAATACGGCGGTGGCCCTGGCCAGACTGGGCACCCGGGCCCGCTTCCTGGCCCGGCTGTCCGGCGACGTGTTCGGCCGCCTGTTCCGGGCCCACCTGGAGGCGTCCGGCGTCGACCTGGCGGACGCCGTGCCGGCCGCCGAGCCCAGCACGCTGGCCGTGGCGGAACTGGACGCCGCCGGGCAGGCCGCGTTCTCCTTCCACGCGCAGAACACGGCGGACTGGCAGTGGACTTCGGGCGAACTGGCGCGGGCGGACCTGTCCGAAACGGTCTGCGTGCACACCGGGTCGCTGGCGCTGGTCCGTGAGCCCGGCGGGGTGGTGCTGGAGGAGTTCCTCGCGACAGCGGCTCCGCGGGCCACCATCAGCATCGACCCCAACGTCCGGCCGCTGCTGGTGCGCCCCGACGCCTACCGTGCCCGGCTGGCGCGCTGGTGCGCTCTCGCCGACATCCTGCGCCTGAGCGAGGACGACCTGGCACTCCTCCTGCCGGGCACCCCTCCCGAGCAGGCGTGCGACCTCTGGCACGCCGCGGGGGTACGGCTCGTCGTGATCACGCTCGGCGCCGGCGGTGCCCTGGCCTCCCTCGACGGCGAACGGCTGCTCGTACCCGCGGTGGCCACGAGGGTCGTCGACACGGTCGGCGCGGGGGACTCCTTCACCGCCGGCCTGCTCCACCACCTCGGCGCCCGCGGACTGCTGGGTGGCCGGCTGACCGGTCTCGGTCTCGACGAGGTCGCGCAGGCCTGCCGGTTCGCCACTCGGGTCGCGGCGCTGACCTGCTCGGTCGCCGGTCCCAATCCGCCGTGGCGCGATCAGCTGGCACCGCTCACGTCCGCCGCCGGCACCTGACGGACGGGCGGGCCACGGCGGGCAGTTCGGCCCGAACCGTTGACGCTTCGGCCGCACCTCGCTCATTATCGGGCCACCGGATGTCATCGATGACACAAGTCAACGATGACACCCCTGGGCCGGCGGCGTGGACGACGACGCCGGCCAGGGCGTTCCCACTCGGTCGGTCCATGCCGGAGCCGCAGGTTCGGCCCGCTGGACGGCCACGGCACAGGAGACACCATGACGTCACGACGTGTATCCCGGCATGCCCGCGTGCGGATGACAGCGGCGGTGGCGACCGTCTGCGCCCTGTCGGCAACTCCGCTCGCCCCCCGGGCCGCAGCCGCCGACATCCCGCCGTACACCGAGACCTACCGGCCCCAGTTCCACTTCACGCCCGAGAAGAACTGGATGAACGACCCCAACGGCCTCGTGTACCACCAGGGCGAGTACCACCTCTTCTACCAGTACAACCCCAACGGCGACTCCTGGGGAGACATGTCCTGGGGCCACGCCGTGAGCAAGGACCTCGTGCACTGGACGGAGCTGCCGCTCGCCCTGTCGCACGACGACAGCGAGATGGTGTTCTCCGGCAGCGCGGTCGTCGACCGGGACAACACCACCGGCTTCGGCACGAAGAAGAACCCGCCCATGGTCGCGATCTACACCAGCCACGACAAGGACACGGGCGTACAGGCGCAGTCGCTCGCCTACAGCACCGACCGTGGCCGCACCTGGACCAAGTACCAGGGCAACCCCGTCATCGACATCGGTTCCAAGGACTTCCGCGATCCCAAGGTCCAGTGGTACGCGCCCACGCGGAGCTGGCTGATGACGGTGTCGCTGTCCGCCGAGCACAAGGTGCGGTTCTACTCCTCCAAGAACCTCAAGGACTGGACGCAGCTCAGCGAGTTCGGGCCGGCCGGCGCGACCGGCGGCGTGTGGGAGTGCCCCGACCTGTTCCCCCTCGCGGTCGACGGAGACCCGGACAACATCAAGTGGGTCCTGGTCGTCAACATCAACCCCGGTGGCATCGCGGGCGGTTCGGCCGCCCAGTACTTCGTCGGCGACTTCGACGGCGAGACGTTCACCGCCGAGGACAAGGGCACCTACACCCCGCCGGCCGGCACGGTGGTGCAGGACTTCGAGGGCACCGACTTCGGCTCGTGGACGAGCACCGGCACCGCCTTCGGCCGGTCGCCGGCAGCCGGGGCGGTGGAGGGCCAGGGCACGGTCGACGGGTTCGACGGCAAGGGCCTCGGCAACAGCTTCCACTCGGGCGACGGCGCGACCGGCACGCTGACCTCGCCCCCCTTCACCGTCGACAGCAAGTACCTGAACTTCAAGGTCGGTGGCGGCCGGCACCCGCACGTGGCCGGAACGGTCATGGAGCCGGGCCCGCCGCCCGCGGGCACCGTCCTCGCCGACTTCGAGGGCGGCACCTACGGCGACTGGACGACCACCGGGGACGCCTTCGGCACCGCACCCGCCACCGGCACCCTCCCGGGCCAGCAGGAGGTCTCCGGTTTCCAGGGCGGCGGCCTGGTCAACAGCTTCCTGAACGGCGACTCCACCACCGGCACCCTCACCTCACCCGAGTTCACCATCGACCGGGCCTACGTCAACTTCCTCGTCGGCGGCGGCCACCATCCCGTCGGCTCCGACCACCCGACCGCCGTCGAACTCCTCGTCGGCGGCCAAGTGGTCCGCAGTACCACCGGACAGGACGGCGAGGCGCTCAACTGGGCCTCCTGGGACGTCAAGGACCTCGCCGGCAAGCAGGCACAGATCAAGATCGTCGACGACAACAGCGGCGGCTGGGGCCACCTCAACGTCGACCACATCATGCTCTCCGACACCCAGGCCCAGCCCGTCTCCCAGGAGACGTCCGTCAATCTCGTCGTCGACGGCAAGGTCGTCCGCAGCGCCACGGGCTCCAACAGCGAGACCCTGGACTGGGCCTCCTTCGACATGCGTCCCTACGCGGGCGAAGAAGCGCGGATCCAGCTCGTCGACCTGAACACCGCCGGCTGGGGCCACCTCCTCGCGGACCGGTTCACCACTGCCGAGACACCCGCGAAGTCCGTCGTCCAGCGCGCCGACTGGGCCGACTACGGCAAGGACTACTACGCGGCCGTCTCCTGGGAGAACGCGCCGGGCGGCAAGCGCTACATGATCGGCTGGATGAACAACTGGGACTACGGCGGTGCCGTGCCCACGTCCCCCTGGCGCGGCGCGCAGAGCATCCCCCGGGAGATGTCCCTGCGGACCGTCGACGGCCGCACCCGGCTCATCAGCCGGCCCGTGAACAGCGTGGCGTCCCTACGGCGGCCGTACCCGGCGTCCGCGTCCGGCATCACCGTCAGGAACACGTCCAGGGCCCTGACCGACCCCGCCGCACGGGGCAAGGCGCTCGACATCGAGGCGACCTTCTCCCTCAAGGACGCCGACCGGTTCGGCCTGAAGGTGCGCACCGGCGCAGGGGGAGAGGAGACCGTCATCGGCTATGACACCACGACACAGGAGCTGTACGTCGACCGCACCCGCTCCGGCGCCGTCGACTTCAACAGCAGCTTCCCCGGCGTCCAGAGGGCACCGCTGAAGGCAGAGAACGGCAAGGTCAAACTGAGGATCCTCGTCGACTGGTCGTCCGTCGAGGTCTTCGGCGGCAACGGCGAGGCCGCGATCACCGACCAGATCTTCCCCGACCCCGCCAGCCAGGGAGTGGAGGTCTTCGCCGAGAACGGCTCGGCGAAGCTGGACAAGGCCGTCATCTGGCACGTCGACTCCGCGCACAAGTGAGGTCCACACGTGATGCCCACAAGTGAGGCCCAGACGTGATGCCCACACGTGACGCGCAGGGCCTGCGCGCACGACCGACGCCCATGACTGACAAGGAGACGAGACCGTGAAGAAGACCCTGCTCGCCGAGTTCACCGCCCGCGAGGGAACGCAAGATGAGGTCGCCCGTCTGATCGGTGACTACGCCCTGACGGTGCGGGAGGAGGAAGGCAACCTCGCCTTCGACGTCTACACCAAGGCGGCCCACCCCCGGTCCTTCTGGATCTTCGAGGTGTACCGCGACGAGGACGCCTTCCAGGCCCACCTCAAGGCGCCGTACGGCGCCCCTTTCAATGCCGCCCTCGTTCCGCTGATCGAGGAGGATGCCTCCGTGCTGACTTTCCTGAGCGCGCTGACCGTGAGTGACGCGTGACGAGCCGCTGACGTAGGCCGGCCCACGTCAGCGTGCGGTCCGATCCCGCTCCGCGCCGAGACCCGGCAGTGCGTCGCGGAGCCGGCGTGATCCGGCGGCGCAGCCGTTCATGACTCGGGCACCTTCGCTTCACCTCGGTCCGGGTCTGCCGGGATGGTATCGGGCGACCAGGAACCGCACCGCCGGGTGGGGCTTTCCGTCGGGGCGGAGGGTGCGACAGACTGGGCCGGCCCGGGCACGCGATCACCACTTGGAGCACGTCGGATGAGCAGCAACGTACTGACCATGTACGGCGGTCCGAAACGCGTCGACGACGGCCAGGGTCAGTCGAGGGTGGCGGGCATGGTCAGCTTCTCCGACGGGTCGGGGCCGGCGCCGTCGGCCGTGTACGTGGAGCGCGAACTGCCGCCGGGAGGCACGTCCGCGTACCTCGCGGCCCGGAAGAACGGGGCCCGTTCCTTCGCCCTGTGGGCCGACGACCGACGCCGGGAGCGGGTGGCCACGGTAGTGACCCTGTCGGCCCGCGGCGGTGTCGCGAGGTTTCAGGTGCTCGGCGCGCACGGCGAGGTCATCGGCACGCTCACGCGCGAGAAGGCACTGCGCGGCAGGGGCCTGCGCACCCGCTGGACCGTGCACCAGTCCGGAGGCTCCGAAGCGGTCGGCTACAAGGGGAGGATCGTCTGGTGGTGGATGTGGTGGCTCCTGCTGCCGCTGATGACGGCCTTCCTCGTGATGACCGTCATCGACAGCGTCCCGGGTAACGAGAGCGGCTTGGCTCGCGCACCCCGACGCATCCGGTGGCGTGCGAACGGGCAGGTCCCGCTGGAGTTCAGGTCCAAGGGCGACAAGCTGCACGTGCACGCACCCGGCGTGGACTGGCGGCTCGGGGCCGCGCTGATCGCCCTCCTGCGCAGCTTCCACGCAGGCGCGTGGGACTCGGTGAAGTAGTGGCCCCGGGGACGACGTCCTGAGCCGTTCGGCGTGCTCGCGCGTTGGCCGCCGGCGCGGCCGGTGTCGGGCGCTGATCCGTCAGGACGGCCGCCACGGGCGCGTCTTGTCCGGGTTGCGTACGGCCCAGGTGTGTGGGATGCGGTCGTCGTCGGGCGAGTTCGAAGGCGACACCGTCTCAGGTGGTGGCCCGTGGCCGGGCCGGGCTGAGGTAGTGCACGGTGGTCTGTGCGGTGTGGGGGGTGAGGAGATCCCGGAGTTCCTCGGCTGCCGTCTTGAGGAGGTCGCCGTCGCGGCCGGCGTGGAGGGTTTCGAGGGCGAAGGCGACGTGGGCGGAGTGCTCGGTGACGCGGGTGCGGTGGGCGTCGCGGTGGTTCCAGTGGCGGGTCAGGACGCCGGTGGTGTCCGCGTAGATGATCTCGCCGGGCTTGGGGTGCTCCACCGTGTCGGGTTCGCCGAGCGGGGTGAAGGACTCGGTGCCGTCCGCGTATCGGATGTCGATGTCGCCGCTGACGTGATCCAGGTCGAAGGCGCCGGCGGGCAGGCCGTGCCGGACGGAGACCGCGTTGTAGGAGTCGACGGCCGGGTTGATGCGCGGCAGCGCGCCCTTCTTTGCGAGGCGTCGGCCGAGCGCGTCCACGCTGGGGCGGATGCGGCGGGGGTTGGTGCCGAAGGAGCGGTAGGCGGTGTGCCAGGCCTCGATGCGGGGGTCGGTCTCGTCGGCGGGGTGCCAGGTGCCGTCGGCGAGTCGCTGTTCGAGGTCCTCCAGGGCCGCGGTGGTTCGGGGCCAGGGCTCATGTCCTCGCATGCCGGTGGCGGTCACCAGGGCGATGAGGGTGTCGGGGAAGGCGTCCGTGACTGCGGGGGTGAGCTGGACGGCGGGCATGGCGGGGCTT
>NZ_MUBA01000502.1 GCF_002154575.1 Streptomyces bobili | reverse complement strand
TCGGCAGCGTCAGATGTGTATCAGAGCCAGCTTCCTCCCCCGCCGTGCCGGTCCCGTCGTCCGCGATGTCCGCGCAGGCGTCCACGGCGTCGGCCGTCGCGACCACCGCGCCCTCCCCCGCCCAGCCCGGCGGCGACCGCTGTCGCACCGCCGGGCTGGGCGGGGGAGGGCGCGGTGGTCGCGACGGCCGACGCCGTGGACGCCTGCGCGGACATCGCGGACGACGGGACCGGCACGGCGGGGGAGGAAGCGGGTACGGACGCGGAGCCGCCGCCCTGCGCGCCACCTCCGCCGCAGGCGCTCACCAGCCCGAGCACGGCCATGGCACCCGCCGCCAGCACAGTGCGACCCCGGCCCCCCGACGAACGCGCCGGGCGGTCAGCCGCAGGCCCCGTGCCGGTCGGACCCGTGTCCGTCAGGGCCGCAGGTTCCATCGCTCCGCCCTCCGATGCCGCGTCATGTGCGGGGCAGCCACCCTGGCGGGTGCCCGCCGCGGTACGGCCGACACCCGTGAGGCGACCGTGTCTCAGTCGTCCGCGAGCAGGCCCAGCTCCGCCCAGATCGTCTTTCCGTCCGTCGTGTGCCGGCTGCCCCACCGCTGGGTGAGCTGGGCGACCAGCAGCAGCCCCCGGCCGCCCTCGTCGAACGTCTTGGCCCGGCGCAGGTGCGGCGCGGTATGGCTGTTGTCGGAGACCTCGCAGATCAGCGTGGTCGCGTCGTGGATCAGCCGCAACCGGATCGGGCGGGCGCCGTACCGGATGGCGTTGGTGACCAGTTCGCTCACCACCAGCTCCGCGGTGAACGAGTGCTCGCTCAACTCCCATCGCGCGAGCTGGTCGACGACCTGCTTGCGGATCGGCGCGACCAGCGCGGGGTCCGCCGGAATGTCCCAGGTGGCGACCTGCGAGGAGGGCAGCCCCCGGGTGCGGGCGAGCAGCAGGGCCACGTCGTCGGCGGCCCCGCCCTGCGGGAGCAGCGCGTGCAGCACCCGGTCACAGGTCTCGTCCAGGGAGTCGGCGTCCGCCGCCAGGGCTTCCCGCAGCATCCGGTGGCCCGCGTCCACGTCCCGCTCGCGGGACTCGATGAGCCCGTCGGTGTAGAAGGCCAGCACGGAGCCCTCCGCGACCTCCAGCTCGGTCGATTCGAAGGGCAGTCCGCCGAGGCCAAGCGGGGGCCCCGCGGGCAGCTCGACCCCGCGTGGCTCGCCGTGCGGCGGGAGCAGCACGGGCGGGGGATGCCCGGCCCGCGCCAGGGTGCAGCGCCGCGACACCGGGTCGTACACCGCGTAGAGGCAGGTCGCGCCGACCTCGCCGGGGCTGCCCTCCCCGCCGGCCTCCTCGGAGAGCCGGACCACGAGGTCGTCGAGGTGGGTGAGCAGTTCGTCGGGCGCGAGGTCGATGTCGGCGAGGGTGCGCACGGCGGTGCGCAGCCGGCCCATGGTGGCCGAGGCCTGGATGCCGTGTCCGACGACGTCGCCCACGACCATCGCGACCCGCATCCCGGACAGTGGGATCACGTCGAACCAGTCGCCGCCGACCCCGGCGCGGGCGGCCGGCAGATAGCGCGAGGCGGCGTCGACGGCCGCCGTGCGCGGCAGGGTGCGGGGCAGCAGGCTGCGCTGGAGGGCCAGGGCGGTGTCGCGTTCGCGGGAGTAGCGGCGGGCGTTGTCGATGCAGACGGCGGCGCGGGCCGTCAGTTCCTCGGCCAGCAGCACGTCGTCGGGAGAGAACGGCTCCGGCCGCCGGAACCGGGAGAAGACGACCACGCCGAGCGTGGTGCCGCGGGCCTGGAGGGGGACGGACATCGTCGAGTGGGTGCCGTACTCGCGGGCATGCTGGACCCGCCGCTCGTCCCAGGACCGCCATGCCTCGATGTCGTCGAGGGACACCGCGGCGGCGACGGTACGGCCCGCGATCAGTGAGCCGACCTGCGGGGAGCCGGCTGGGTAGCTGTCCACCTGGCCCGGCTTGCACACGGCCTCGGGGGAGCCCGGATTGATCGAGTGGTGGGCGGCCCGCCGCAGCTGGACGGGCGCGGTCAGCGGGCCGGTGGCCTCGGCGCCGTGCTCCTGCGGGTCGAGCAGGTCGACGCTGACGAAGTCGGCCAGCGCGGGTACGCACACCTCCGCCAGCTCCTGGGCCGTGCGGGTGACGTCGAGGGTGCTGCCGATGCGGACGCTCGCCTCGTTGACCAGCTGGAGCCGTTCGCGTGCGAGGAAGTGCTCGGTGAAGTCGTGGGCGGTCACACAGATGCCGCGGACCTGTCCCAGGGCGTCGGTGAGCGGCGCGATCCGGGCCAGCCAGGCGTGCGCCCGTTCCTCGCCCGGGGCCTTCATGACGGTCTGCATCTCCTGGCGCTCGCCGGTGGCGAGAACCCGGCGCATGTACGTCTCGATCTCCGCGTGCTGGGGCCGGTCGCCGAGGTCGGTGGCCCGCAGGCCGCGGATACGGGCCGCGGGCAGCTCGACCAGCTCGGCCATCGCGTCGTTGACCCCGCGCAGCCGCAGCCGGTCGTCGAAGATCATGGTGGCGCAGGGCGACTGGACGAGCGCCGCGCGCATCAGGTCGTCGTCCCGCGGGTCCGGGAACCCGGCGGGCAGCGGTGTCACGGCGAGCCAGGTGACCGGGCCGCCGTCCGGCGGCTGCCGCCGGTGGGCGAGCACCCACACGGACACGGTGTGGCCGTCGCGGTGGCGCAGCGCGAGGGTGCCGCTCCAGCGGTCCTCGCCGGGGTCCGGGGGTCCGGGGGTGCCGGCGTCGGCCAGCAGGACGGCGGCCGGTCTGCCGACCACCTCGGAGGAGGGGTGGCCCAGCAGACGGCGGGCCCCCTCGTTCCACTCGGCCAGCGTGCCGTCCTCGTCAATGACCGCTCGCGCCGTCGTGGCGTCGTCGAACGGGTCGTCCGAGGTCATCGTCCCCACTCCATCGCGGACACTCACAGTGAACGGGCAAGCCACTTCCGTTCCACCTTAGTGCTTGTGGCGTCGGCACGGAGGAGAACGAGAGGCCGCCCGCCTTCCGTGCGGCCGGGTGCGCGAACAGGCCGAATTCCGGCACACGGGGCGCCTGGGGCGGAAGGGCGTGACCGCCCCCTTGACGGACCGGAGTGGCAGGACGTCAGATCTTGTTGGTTGTCGTTCAGTTGTGAGTACTTCTGGTTCCTGATGAGGGAGAGCCGCCATGACGGTCACTCGCAGATCGGTCCTGCTCGCCTCCGCCGCCGCACCCGCCACGGGTGCGCTCCTCGGCGCCCCGCCGGCCGGGGCCGCGGAGGCCACCGCGGGTGTCCTGGGCCGGCGCACCGTCGCTCTGCGCGACGGCTGGCGCTTCGCGCTGGTCAACCCGGGCGGGATCACCGACCCGACCGGCCGGTACGCCGATGCCGCCGCCCCCGGTCACGACGACTCCGCCTGGAGAGAGGTCGCCGTCCCGCACGACTGGAGCATCGAACAGAGCCCCACCACCGAGCACGGCACCACCAGCGGGACGGGCTTCCTCCCCGGTGGGCTCGGCTGGTACCGCCTCGCCTTCACCCTGCCGCCGGACTGCGCGGACAAGCGGATCTCCGTCGAGTTCGACGGCGTCTACATGGACTCCCACGTCTACTGCAACGGAACCGAGGCGGGCCGGCACCCCTACGGCTACACCGGCTTCGCCCTCGATCTCACCGACTTGGTGCACACCGACGGCATCACCGAGAACGTCCTCGCGGTCAAGGTGCAGAACCGGCTTCCCAGCAGCCGCTGGTACTCGGGCAGCGGCATCTACCGTGAGGCCCGTCTGGTCGTCACGGAGCCGGTGCACGTCGCCCGCTGGGGCACGTACGTCACCACGCCCGAGATCGGTGACGAGCGGGCCGTCGTCCGGGCGCGCACGGACCTGGTGAACGCCTCCGGCGCCGCCGCCGAGGTCGAGGTCCGCTCCCGGATCATCGCCCCGAACGGCCGCACGGTGGCCCGTGCCGCCACCACCGTCACGGTCGCCGACCGGGGCACGCAGACCCATGAACTCACCGTCCCCGACCCTCAGTTGTGGGACTTCGCCACACCCCACCGCTACACCCTGGAGACCGAGCTGCGGGTCGGCGGCCGGCGCACCGACACCTACCGCACCCCGTTCGGCATCCGCACCTTCCGCTTCGACCCCGACGAGGGATTCCACCTCAACGGCGTCCACGCCAAGCTCAGAGGCGTCGACCTCCACCACGACCTGGGCGCGCTCGGCGCCGCCGTCAGCGCCGACGCGATCCGCCGGCAGCTGACCATCATGAAGTCGATGGGCGTCAACGCCTTCCGCACCTCCCACAACCCGCCCGCGCCGGAGATGATCCGCGTCTGCGAGGAGCTGGGCATCGTCATGCTGGTGGAGGCCTTCGACTGCTGGCGCACGGGCAAGACCCGGTACGACTACGGGCGGTTCTTCGAGGAGTGGTGCGAGCGGGACGCCACCGAGATGGTCCTCGCGGCCCGCAACTCGCCCGCCGTCCTGGTGTGGTCGATCGGCAACGAGATACCCGACTCCACCGCCACGGCCGGCCTCGCCATGGCCGCCCGGATCATCGCCGCGATCCGGGCGGCCGACGACACCCGCCCCCTGATCATCGGCTCCGACAAGTACCGCCGTCTCCCCGCGAAGGGCTCGGCAGCCGACCTGATGCTGGCCAAGCTCGACGGCCTGGGCCTGAACTACAACACCGCCAGGTCCGTGGACGACCTGCACGCCGCCTACCCGCACCTGTTCCTCTTCGAGTCGGAGTCGTCCTCGGAGACCTCCTCCCGCGGCACGTACCAGGAGCCGGAGCGCCTCAACACGGGCGAGAACCACACCCCCGGCAGGCGGGCCACCTCGTCCTACGACAACAACCTCGCCTCCTGGACCATGAGCGGCGAGTACGGGCACAAGAAGGACCGCGACCGCAAGTGGTTCACCGGCCAGTTCCTGTGGTCGGGCATCGACTACATCGGCGAGCCGACGCCGTACGACGTCTTCCCCGTGAAGGCGTCCTTCTTCGGCGCGGTGGACACGGCCGGGTTCCCGAAGGACATGTACCACCTGTTCCGCAGCCAGTGGACGGACGAGCCGATGGTCCACCTGCTGCCCGCCACCTGGAACCACCGGCCCGGCGACACCGTCGAGGTGTGGGCGTACGCCAATGTCCCGGCCGTCGAGCTGTTCCTCAACGGGAAGTCGCTGGGCGTCCGGGAGTTCGACGCCAAGGAGACCGTCGACGGGCGGCCGTATCTGGAGACCACGGAGGCCACCGGCGACGACAAGACGTTCACCACCGGGCCCTACCCCGGCAGTTACACCAGCCCCAACGGCAGTGCGGGCAAGCTCCACCTGACGTGGCGGGTGCCCTACGAACCGGGGGTGCTCAAGGCGGTGGCCCGCAGCGGCGGGCGGACCGTCGCCACCGACGTCCTGCGCACCGCCGGCGCACCGCACGCCGTCCGCCTCACCGCGGACCGCAGGTCCCTGCCCGCCGACGGCCGTTCGCTCGTCTTCGTCACCGCCGACATCGTCGACGTGCGCGGTGTCGTCGTGCCCGACGCCGAGCACCTGATCTCCTTCGCGGTGGACGGCGGCTCCCTCGCCGGGCTCGACAACGGCCGCCAGGAGAGCGCCGAGCGCTACCAGGCCAGCACCCGCACGGCCTTCCACGGCAAGGCACTCGCGATCGTGCGCTCCGGCACGAAGGCCGGCGCCCTGAAGGTGACCGCGCGGGTGGACGGGCTGCGCAGGGGCACCGTCACCGTGCGCGCCGCCCACGCCGCCACGGAGGCGACGACCCCCGCGGCCGTCTTCGCGCCGGACCTCCCCGCACCGCCGGACCACCCGCACGCCGACGCCGGTTACTCGGGGCGGACCGACACCCTGCCCGCCGCGATGCTGGACGGCGACCCGGCCACCGGCTGGTCCAACGCCTTCGTCAAGGCGGCCACCGCCCTGCTGCCCGCCTTCAGCCAGGCCCGTCCCGAGGACTGGGTATCCGTGGACTGGGGGCGGACGCGGACCTTCGACCGGGTGGAGGTGTCCTTCACGACCGGCGGCCCGCACAGCCTGCCCGCGGCGATCGGGGTCGAGGTCGGCGACGGGGAGCGCTTCTTCCCCGTCACGGGAGCGGCCGTCGCCTGGGCGGACGCCTCGGACCGGCCGACCGTCATCACCTTCGACGCCGTCCGGGGCTCCCGGCTGCGGCTCACCCTGACGAGCGGCCGGCCCGGCGAGGCCCAGGGGGCGGTCAGGATCAGCAGGTTGGAGGCGTAGGGAGCGCCGGGGTCCGGGCGGGACGGCGGCCACGAGGGTCAAGTCGTCCCGTCCGGACCGTTGACGGGGTGTCACGACTGCAACAAACATGTCCTCCGACCGTATTTGGGAGCGCTCCCATCGCAACGCGAGCTCCCGTCCGGAGCGTTCCCGCACCTCTCGGAGGAGCCCGTACGTGAAACGACGCAGAACCACCCTGCTGTCCCTGGCGGCCCTGCTGGGCACGGCCCTCACCGCGCTGCCCGCCTCGCAGGCCGGGGCCGAGGAGACCGAACAGATCAGGAACGGCACCTTCGACGCCGGCGCCGACGCGTGGTGGTCCACCAACGTCAGCGCCGCCCCGTCCGAGGGCCGGCTGTGCGCGGACGTGCCGGGCGGCACCGTCAACCGCTGGGACTCCGGCATCGGCCAGGACGGCATCACCCTGGTCAAGGGGGAGACGTACCGGTTCTCCTTCGCGGCGTCCGGCGTGCCCGAGGGCCATGTGGTGCGGGCGATCGTCGGCCAGTCCGTCGCGCCGTACGCGACCTGGCAGGAGGCGAGCCCGGTGCTGGGCGAGGCGGCCGGGTCGTACTCCTACACCTTCACCGCGCCGGTCGACTCCACCGAGGGCCAGGTCGCCTTCCAGGTCGGCGGCAGCGCCGAGCCCTGGCGGTTCTGCCTCGACGACGTGTCCCTGCTCGGCGGGGTGCCGCCGGAGGTGTACGAGCCCGACACCGGGCCGCGGGTGCGCGTCAACCAGGTCGGCTATCTGCCCGCCGGGCCGAAGAACGCCACCCTGGTCACCGACGCCACGGCGAAGCTGCCCTGGGCGCTGAGGAACGCCGCCGGTGCGACCGTGGCCCGCGGCTGGACCGTGCCGCGCGGCCTCGACGTGTCCTCCGGGCAGAACGTCCACTCCGTCGACTTCGGCGCGTACCGCACCCGCGGCACCGGCCTCACCCTGGCGGTGGACGGCGAGATCAGCCACCCCTTCGACATCGGCGCGGCGGCCTACGAACGGCTCCGCCGGGACGCGGTCAAGTACTACTACCCGCAGCGCAGCGGCATCGCGATCCGTGACGACCTGCGGCCCGGCTACGGCAGGGCCGCCGGACACGTCGGAGTCGCGCCCAACCAGGGCGACACCTCCGTGCCCTGCCAGCCCGGCGTGTGCGACTACACCCTCGACGTCTCCGGCGGCTGGTACGACGCGGGCGACCACGGCAAGTACGTCGTCAACGGCGGCATCGCCGCCTGGGAGCTGCTGAGCACCCACGAACGCGCGCTGACCGCCCGTACCGGCGACCCGGCCGAGCTCGGCGACGGCACCCTCGCGCTCCCCGAGAGCGGCAACAAGGTGCCGGACGTCCTCGACGAGGCCCGCTGGGAACTGGAGTTCCTGCTGAGGATGCAGGTCCCGGACGGGCAGGCCCTCGCGGGAATGGTCCACCACAAGATCCACGACCAGCAGTGGACCGGCCTGCCGCTCCTGCCGGGCAACGACCCGCAGAAGCGCGAACTGCACCCGCCGACCACCGCCGCGACCCTCAACCTGGCCGCGACGGCCGCGCAGGCCGCCCGCCTGTACAAGCCCTACGACAAGGCCTTCGCCGCCCGCGCGCTGACCGCCGCCCGCAAGGCGTGGACGGCCGCCCTCGCCCACCCCGCCGTGTACGCCGACCCGACCGACGGCACCGGCGGCGGCGCCTACAACGACGACGACGTGACCGACGAGTTCTACTGGGCCGCCGCCGAGCTGTATCTCAGCACCGGTGAACGGGCGTTCGCCGACCGTGTCCTGAACTCCCCGGTCCACACGGCCGACGTCTTCGTCCCCCGCGGCTTCGACTGGTCCCGCACCGCCGCCGCGGCCCGCCTCGACCTCGCGACCGTCCCCAGCAAGCTGCCCGGCCGCGACAAGGTGCGCCGCTCGGTCGTCACGGGCGCCGACACCTACCTCGCCACCCTGCGCGGCCAGGCGTACGGCATGCCGTACGCGCCCGAGAACAACAGCTACGACTGGGGTTCCGCCCACCAGGTCCTCAACAACGCCGTGGTCATCGCCACCGCCTACGACATCACCGGCGCCTCGAAGTACCGCGACGGAGCCGTCCAGGCGATGGACAACATCCTCGGCCGCAACGCGCTGAACATCTCCTACGTCACCGGCTACGGCGACGTCGCCGCCGAGCAGCTGCACAACCGCTGGTACGCCCGCGTGCTCGACCCCAGCCTGCCGGGCCCGCCGGCCGGCACCCTCGCGGGCGGCCCGAACTCCAGCATCCAGGACCCCGTCGCGCAGGCGAAACTCAAGGGCTGTGTCGGGCAGTTCTGCTACATCGACGACATCGAGTCCTGGTCGACCAACGAGACGGCGATCAACTGGAACGCGGCACTGGCCCGGATGGCCTCCTTCGTGGCCGACCAGGGGTGACGGCCGCAGAGTGAACGACTGACGTCGAACGGTGTCCGAGTCTGCCGGGAAGTGATCGGCGGCAGGATCGCTCGGACACCGTTCGGTACCGCCTTTCCACTACTTTGACCAGGGGATATTTACGAGTAAGTACCCGAGCGGTACCGTGAAGGACATGCCAGCCCTCAATGTGGAATTCAGCGATCGCGAGCTGGAGGACCTGCGGCAGATCGCCAAGGAACGCGGTACGTCGATGAAGGCGCTCGTCAGGGAGGCCGCCGCCGCGGACATAGCCAGGCACCGGGCGCTCCAGGAGGGCGCGGAGGCCTTCCGCAGGTTCTTCGCCACCCACGCCGACGAGTTCGCCGCGGCGTTCCCCGACGACGAACCGCCCGTCAAGGGTGAGGGGCGGGTCGCCTGACCGATGACACCTGTCATCCACATCGACGTGCCGTGGCTGCTCCAGCGCCACGAAGAGGTCCTGCCGGACCAGCCCACCATCAACGACTTCTCCGCGCTCGTCGCCGCCGTCGCCCGTCACCGGGTCGACCCGCCGCGACTCGGCGTGGACTCCGACCCGGCCTGGCGGGCCGCCGCGCTGCTGCACACCCTCGCGCTGCTCAAGCCCCTGCCCTCGGCCAACGCCCGCTTCGCCAGCGCCACCGCGGTGTCCTACATGTTCGTCAGCGGCGCCGGCATCGACCCCCCGTACGGCGCCCTCGTCGACCTGACACGCGACCTCATCGACGGCAAGACCGACATCTACGGCGCGGCCGACCGGCTGCGGTCCTGGCAGATCTGACACCGCCGGGCAACAGGAGGGCGTCCGGCAACGTGAGGGCGTCCGGGGAAGAGGCCTTCCCGGGCCGCCGGCCGAGGGCGGGAGGAACGGGGCCGGCGGCCGTTTCGCGCAGGGAGAGCCGCCGTCCCGCGCGTGGCCTCCGAGGAAGGGCCGACCCCCAGTCCACTACGCGCCGCACACGCGCGGAACGTGTGCGTGGCACCGCCGCGTGTGCGCGCTTCACACGGGGCGCGCGATGCGCACGGGGTGTGGACGGCCTCCAGGGGAGGGGTAACTGCGCTTTACGCGGGGCAAATCGGGCGCCGCCTGTCGACATTCTTTCAACAGTGGCCGGGAATCCTCGGTGGCTTGTTGTGCGCGACTCAGTTGTGCGAAGGTGAGCCACTCGTGCGGGGGCCGGGGCCGGGCGTCCCGCGTTCGCCGGCGGAGGTGAACGCGCGCCCCCGCGGCGCCGGACAGGTACGTACCGAAAGAAGCCGCACAGTGCTCACCCCCCAGCCCCCTCGCCCTCCCTTCGCTCCGCCGCCCGGCTCGGGACCCGGTGAATCCGACGAGTTGCTCGCCTCGGGGACGCGCAGCGGGACGGACACCGAGGTGGCCCGGTCGACCGCGCTCCTCATCGCGCGGCACTGGCAGCCGGTGCACGACTACGCGGTGATCTGCCTCGCCTCCTCCACCGGCATCGCCGCCATGGTCTCCACCGCCGGCTTCCACCAGGTCCTCGACCGGCTGAAGATGGGCGAGCCCGGCACCGCGCTGCGACCCCGCCTCCTGGTCACCGTGCGCGACACGGTCCGGCAGTGGGCCGCCGACGAGGAGCTGTCCGGCGTCCTGCCCGACCTGGGCAAGCCGGCCGGCGCCCGGGGGATGCGGGCCGCCAAGTCCATGACCCCGGAGAACCGGCTGCTCGCCGAACGCGCCTTCCAGAGCCTGCCCCCTGTCGCCCGCAGCGTGCTGTGGCACGCCGAGGTCGAGGCCGAGCCGATCACCGTCGCCGCCGAACTGCTCGGCATGGACACCGACAACCTGGCCTGCGTGCGGGCGGAGGCCAGGGAGAAGCTCCGGGAGGGATGCGTCCGTGCCCACCGGGACCTCGCGCCCAGCAAGGAATGCCGGTTCTACAACCGGCTCCTCGACGTCCCCATAGGCCGCGGCGGCGACCTCCTGCCCGACGTACGCCGCCACCTGGACGCCTGCCGCTACTGCCGTGCCGCCGCGGAACAACTCGGCCACTTCGAGGGCGACCTGGGGATCCTGCTCGCCGAGGCGGTGCTCGGCTGGGGAGCCCGCCGGTACGTCGAATCGCGGCCCGGCCGGGCCGCG
>NZ_MUBA01000501.1 GCF_002154575.1 Streptomyces bobili | reverse complement strand
GCGGAGTACGTCCGGGCGGCGGAAGTCGCCCACGACGCCCCGTTCGATCAGGCGGCGCATCACGTCGTCGGCGCCGTCACAGCGCAGGGCGATCTGGCTGCCGCGCTGCTCGTGGGCGAGCGGGGTGAGGGACTCCACCGTGCCGTCGGGGACGTACGCGGCGACGCACTCCAGGAAGAAGTCCGTCAGCGCGAGGGACTTGGCGCGGACGGTGTCGACGGACACGCCCTCCCAGACCTCCAGCGCCGCCTCCAGGGCGAACATCGACAGGATGTCCGGGGTGCCGACGCGCCCGCGCAGGGCACCCGGCGCGGGTTCGTAGGAGGGCCGCATGCCGAACGGTTCGGCGTGCGAGTTCCAGCCCGGCAGCGGGGAGTCGAAGCGGTCCTGGTGGTCACGCCGCACGTACAGGTACGCCGGTGAACCCGGCCCGCCGTTCAGGTACTTGTAGGTGCAGCCGACCGCCAGGTCCACGCCGTGCTCGTCGAGTCCGACCGGCAGCGCGCCCGCGCTGTGGCACAGGTCCCAGACGGCGATCGCGCCCGCCGCGTGGACGGCGGCGGTGAGGGCGGGCAGGTCGTGCAGCCGTCCCGTGCGGTAGTCCACATGGTTGAGCAGCACCGCGGCCGTACGGTCCGACAGGGCCGCCGGCACCTCCGCCGGGGTCACCGGCCGCAGCGTACGGCCGGTCAGCCGGGCCGCCGACTCGGCGATGTAGCCGTCCGTGGGGAAGGTGGCCGCGTCGACGACGATCTCGTCCCGGTCCTCACCCGCCAGCCGCACCGCGCCGACAACAGCCTTGAGGACGTTGACACTTGTGGAGTCGCCCACGACGATCTGGCCGGGGCCCGCGCCCACCAGCGGGGCGATCCGGTCGCCGATCCGCTCGGGCGCGGTCCACCAGCCGCTCTCGTCCCAGGAGCGGATGCGCAGCTCGCCCCACTGGCGCCGGACCACGTCCTCCAGCCGTCCGGGGACGGCCACGGGCAGCGCGCCCAGCGAGTTGCCGTCGAGGTAGACGACGTCATCGAGGACGAACTCCTTGCGCTTGTCGGCCAGTTCGTCGGCGGAGTCCAGCTCCTGGGCCCTGCGGGTGAGGTCAGACATAGGAGCGCGCCGTCCACAGCTCGGGGAAGACGTTCTTCTGCGCGCGCTTCTCCAGCCAGGCCACCCCGGCCGAACCGCCCGTGCCCGTCTTCGAGCCCATCGCGCGGCGGGTCGAGACGAGGTGGTCGTTGCGCCAACGCCACACCAGCTCGGCGACATCGGTCAACGCCTCGCCGAGGCGGGCCAGTTCGTCCGACTCGTCGCCCGCGTAGAGGGCGGTCCACACCGCCTCGACCTCCGGCGACGGCTCGTAGCGCAGCGCGACGTCACGCGTCAGCACGGCCTCCGGCACGGCGTGTCCGCGCCGGGCGAGCAGCCGCAGCACCTCGTCGTAGAGGCTGGGCTCGTGCAGCGCCTTCTCCAGTTCGGCGTGGACGCGCGGGGCGCCGCGGTGCGGCACCAGCATCGACGCGGATTTGTCGCCGAGCAGGAACTCCATGCGGCGGTACATCGCGGACTGGAAGCCGGAGCCCTCGCCCAGCGCGCTGCGGTACGAGTTGAACTGGGCCGGCGTGAGCTGCCCGAGCGGCTTCCAGGAGGCGTTCAGCGCCTCCAGCTCGCGTACGGAACGCTTCAGCGCGGCGACGGCCGTCGGCACGTCGTCCCGGCGCAGGGCACCGGCCGCGGTCTCCCACTCGTGGACGATGACCGTGAACCACAGCTCCATGACCTGGGTCGTGACCAGGAAGACCATCTCTCCGGGATCGTCGGAGAGGGTGTGCTGGAGGTGGGTGAGCACGTCCGCCTTGACGTAGTCCTCGTACGGCGTCGTGCCTGCGAAGTCGAGATGCGGGGTCTCGGGCTCGTGAGCCTCATGGGACATCGCTGTCTCCTGTTATGTACTCCGGGTAGCGGTCCGCCCCTGCCGTTACCGACACGGGGGCCCCGGTCCCCTAGGGGCATCCTCCGCAATCGTCACCCGAAAGTGCAAGGCCCGCCCGATCACATCAGGCGGGCCCGTACCCCGAAAGTACTAGCCGGGTGCCGGCCACAGCACCCGTCGGCACCGGCCCGGGACTAGCCCAGCGTCTGTGCGGCCGTCGGCGAGGAGTCCTTCAGGAACTGCGTGCAGCGCTCGTGCTCCTCCTGCTCGCCGATCGATCCGGCGGCGCGGGCGAGGGCGTGCAGGGCACGCAGGAAGCCGCGGTTCGGCTCGTGCTCCCACGGCACCGGGCCGTGCCCCTTCCAGCCGCTGCGGCGCAGGCTGTCCAGGCCACGGTGGTAGCCCGTACGGGCGTAGGCGTACGACTCCACGACGCTGCCGCGTTCGAACGCGTCGTCGGCGAGCTGGGCCCAGGCCAGGGAGGACGTGGGGTACTTCGCGGCGACGTCGGCGGGAGCCGTGCCGGCCGCGAGCAGCTCGCGGGGCTCGGGGTCGTCGGGAAGGTGGGTCGGGGGCGGTCCCCCGAGAAGGTTTTCGTGAATGGACATGGGTCCAGTCTGGGGGACCCACCGGGGTTCGCGCCGACGGGGTGGCCGCGACCGCCCCCGATACGGCCGC
>NZ_MUBA01000500.1 GCF_002154575.1 Streptomyces bobili | reverse complement strand
GCCCGCGCCGCCGCCCCCGCCGACGAGCCGATCGCGATCGTGTCGATGGCCTGCCGCCTGCCCGGCGGGGTGAACGACCCCGACGACCTGTGGCGTCTCGTCGCGGACGGCCGCGACGCCGTCGGCCCCTTCCCCGCCGACCGCTGGGACGTGGAGTCCCTGTACGACCCCGACCCGGACGTCCCCGGCAAGTCCTACGCCCGCGACGGCGGCTTCCTCGACGACATCGAGTCCTTCGACGCGGGCTTCTTCGGCATCACCCCGAAGGAGGCCGCCGCCATGGACCCGCAGCAGCGGCTGCTGCTGGAGACCGCCTGGGAGGCACTGGAACGCGGCGGCATCGTGCCCGCGGACCTCGCGGGCAGCACCACCGGCGTGTACGTCGGCATGTTCGGCAGCGAGTACCTGGCCGGCACCCGCCTCGACCAGCTGGACGGCTACGTCGGCACCGGGTCCGCGCTGAGCGTCGCCTCCGGCCGGCTCTCGTACGCGCTCGGCCTGCACGGGCCCGCCCTCACCGTGGACACCGCCTGCTCGTCCTCCCTGGTGGCGACCCACCTCGCGGCACAGGCACTGCGGTCGGGCGAGTGCGACCTCGCCCTCGCCGGGGGTGTCACCCTCATGGTCACCCCGCAGACCTACGTCGAGTTCAGCAGGCTGCGCGGCCTGTCCCCGACCGGCCGCTGCCGCTCCTTCTCCGACGACGCCGACGGCGCGATCTGGGCCGAGGGCGCCGGCATGCTCGTACTGAAGCGGCTCGGCGACGCCCGGCGGGACGGCGACGAGGTGCTGGCCGTGCTGCGCGGCACCGCCGTGAACCAGGACGGCCGCAGCCAGGGCCTGTCCGCCCCGAACGGCCCCGCCCAGGAACTGGTCCTGCGGCGCGCCCTGGAACAGTCCGGGCTCGCGCCCGAGGACATCGACTACATCGAGGCGCACGGCACCGGCACCACCCTCGGCGACCCGATCGAGGCGAACGCCCTCACCGAGGTCTTCGGCGCCTCCCGGCCCCAGGACCGCCCGCTGTACCTGGGCTCCCTGAAGTCCAACATCGGTCACGCGCAGGCCGCTTCGGGCGTCGCCGGGCTGATCAAGGTGGTGCAGTCGCTGCGCCACGGGACGCTCCCGGCCACCCTGCACGCGGACACGCCCAGCCGGCACGTCGACTGGGACGACAGCGGACTGCGTCTCCTCCAGGAGGCCCGGCCCTGGCCGGCGACCGGGGAGCGGGTCAGGCGCGCGGGCGTCAGCGCCTTCGGCATCAGCGGCACCAACGCGCACATCGTCGTCGAGGAGGCGCCCGGGACCGCGCCGGGCACACCGGCCGCGCCGCGCACACCGGCCGCGACGGGCGGCGGCAAGCACCTGTTCCTGCTGTCCGGCCGCAGCGAGGCCGCCGTCCGCGGACAGGCGGCACGGCTCTCGGCGTACGTCACCGAGGACACCCCGCTGCCGGAGGTCGCCCACACCCTGGCGCGGCACCGCAGCCACTTCGAGCGCCGGGCCACCGTCGTGGCCGGCGATCCGGACGAACTGCGTACCGTCCTCGACGCGTTGGCGTCCGGCCGCGCACCCGTGGCCCCGTCCTGCGAGGAGCGGAGCGGCAAGGTCGCCTTCCTGTTCGCCGGGCACGGCGGCCAATGGCCGGGTATGGGCCTGGAGTCGTTCGCCGACTCGGAGGCCTACCGCGCGGAGCTGACCCGTATCGACGCGGCCGTGCGGCGGCAGGTCGGCTGGTCCGTGCTCAACGTGCTGCGCGCACCCGAGGAGTTCTCCCCGCTGGAGCGCACCGAGTACCTCCAGCCGGTGCTGTTCGCCGTCAACGCGGCCCTGGCCGCCGCCTGGCGCGCCCTCGGCGTCACCCCCGACGCCGTCGTCGGGCACAGCCTGGGCGAGATCGCCGCCGCGTACAGTGCGGGCGCCCTCACCCTGGACGAGGCCGTGACGGTGGTGACCGGCCGCGCCCACGCGGTCGTGCCGCTCGTCGGACACGGCGGCATGGTCGCCGTCGACCTCCCGCACACCGAGGTCGAGGAACTCCTCGCACCCTACGAGGGACGGCTGTTCGTCGGCGCCCTCAACAGCGCCCGCTCCACCGCCGTTTCCGGGGACGCCGAGGCCCTGGCCGAGCTGGGCCGGCAGCTGGCGGAGCGGGGCGTCACCGTGCGCCGGCTGTCGACGCCGTTCGCCTCCCACAGCCCGCTCATGGAACCGCTCCGCGACGAACTCCTCGACCGGTTCGCCGGCGTCCGCGGCACCCGCACGGACACCCCGCTCTACTCGGCGGTGCTCGCCGAACCCGTGGACGGCGACCGCCTGGACGGCGCGTACTGGTTCGCCAACCTGCGCCGGCCGGTCCGCTTCGCGGACACGATCCGACGGATGCTGGACGACGGCTACCGCTATTTCGTCGAGCTGAGCCCGCACCCCTCGCTCACCGCCGCCGTCGAAGCCGTCGCCGCCGAGGCGGGCATCGACGCCGTCGGCATCGGCTCCCTGCGCCGCCAGCAGGACGGCCACGCCATGCTGCTGCGCCGGATCGGCGAACTGTTCACCGCGGGCCACGCACCGGACCTCACGGCCCTCTTCCCCCAGGGGCGCCGCCTCGACCTGCCCACCTACGCCTTCGCCCGCGAACGCCACTGGCTCGCCCCCGCCCCGGCCACCGCGGCCGGCGCCTCCCCGCTGCTCGGCACGCACGTCGAGGCCAGCGACGAACCCGACCGGCACCTCTTCCAGAGCCAGGTCGACCTACGGGACAGCCGCTTCTCCTACCTCACCGACCACCGCGTCACCGGCGAGGTCTGGCTGCCCGGCGCCGCCTTCCTCGACATGGCGCTGGAAGCCGCCCACGCCGTGACGGACACCACCGAAGTGCGCCTGGAGGACGTGCGGTTCGTCCAGCCGCTGCGCCTCGACGAGGCCCGGCCGGTACGGATCCAGCTCGTCCTGCGCCCCGCCGAGGACGGCGTCCGCGAGTTCACCGTCGCCTCGGCCGCCGACGGACAGCGCCGCTGGGAACGCCATGTCACCGGCCGGATGCTGGTCGACACGCCACCCGTCCCCGAGCCACGGCTGGACGAGCTGCGCGCGAGCTGCACAGAGGTGGTCGAACTAGCTCCCGTGTACGCCCAGTTGGGTGCCCTCGGCATCGACTACGGGCCCGCCTTCCGAAACCTGGAGTCCGGCCGCCGCAGCGATACCGCCGCGCTCGCACGACTCGCCGAACGGCCTGCCGCCGGGCACCTGTTCCACCCGGCCGTCCTCGACTCGGCCCTGCACGCCGCCGCCCTGCCAGGAGACGCGCCCGAGGGACGGGCGTTCGTGCCCGCCGGGTTCGGCCGTGTCCGCCACACCGGCCGGCGCACCGCACCCGTGTGGGTGAGCTGTGAACTGCGCGCGGTGGAAGGCGACACCGCCTCCCTCGACCTGCGCCTGTGGGACGACGACGGACAGCTCGTCCTCGAAGCCCAGGAGTTCGCACTCGCCGCGCTCTCCCCGCTGGACGGCGCCCTCTTCGAGACGCGCTGGCAGCCCCGCCCCGCCGCGCAGGAACGCCCCGCCGAGGGCGGCTGGCTCATCCTCGCCGACGCCACCGGCACCGCCGACGACCTCCTCGCCCGCCTCGGCACCGAGGTCCCGCACGTCGTCGCCCGCGGCGGAACCGCATTCACCGCGGAGGGCCCCGGCCGGTACGTCCTCGACCTCGCCGACCCGAGCCACCTGGCCCGCCTCCTCGACGAGGCCTACCCCGACACCCTTCCCGCCCGCGTCGTACAGCTCAGCGCGCTCGACGCCCCGGCCGTCACCGACGGAGCGACCGCCGAGGAAGCTGCCCGGCTGTGCTGCCTCAGCACCCTCCACCTCGTCCGCGCCCTCGCCGACCGCCCCCGCGGCCGATCCCCGCGCCTCTTCGTCATCGCCCGCGGCAGCCAGGCGGCAGGGGGCGACGGTCGGGCGGCCGGGCACCACGGCCGGGGAGCCGGGGGCGACGGTCAGGCCGCCGGGGGCAGCAGCCCGGCCGCCGGGGACAGCGGCCAGGTCGCCCACCCGCAGCAGGCGCTCGCCTGGGGCTTCGGCCTCGCCGTCGCCCAGGAGTACCCCGAACTGACGGTCACCCTCGTCGACCTGCCGCCCACCGGCGGCACCGACGCCCTGTGGACCCAGCTGCGCCACGCCGACGACGAACGCCTCGTCGCCCTGCGCGAGCCGGGCCGCCTCGTACCCCGCCTGACCCGCACCCGCCCCGACACCGACGGCACACCCGTCGTCACCCCCGACGGCGTCCACCTGATCACCGGCGGTCTCGGCGGTCTCGGCCGCGTCGTCGCCGAACGGCTCGTCCGGCGCGGCGCCCGCCACCTCGCCCTCATAAGCCGCGGCACCCCCGCCCCGGACGCCCAGCACTGGATCCGCGGCCTGGAGGAACGCGGGATCACCGTCCACCTCGCCCGCGCCGACGTCGCCGACCGCGACAGCCTGACGGCCGCCCTGGACGCCGTACGCCACGAAGCCGGCCCCGTCGCGGCGATCGTGCACGCGGCAGGCGTCCTCGACGACGCCACCGTCGCCAACCTGACCGACGAACGCGTCCTGCGCGTCCTCGCCCCCAAGGTGCTCGGCACCGCGCTGCTCACCGAACTCGCCCCCGAGGCGGGCAGCCTGGTCCTGTTCGCATCGGCGGCCGGTCTCCTCGGCTCACCCGGACAGAGCCCCTACTCGGCGGCCAACGCCTTCCTCGACGCCTGGGCCCACCACCTCTCCCGCACCGGACGACGCGCGCTCAGCCTCGACTGGGGCGCCTGGTCCGGCGTCGGCATGGTCGCCGAGTCCGGCACCCGCGCCGCCGAGACCGGCCGCTCGGGACTTCTCGCCTTCTCTCCGCAGGAGGGCGGCGAACTCTTCGACCGCGTCCTGGACACCGGCCGCCGCCAGCTCGCCCCCCTCGCCCTCGACTGGGAACTCCTCGCCCTCTCCCCGGACGCGGTGCGCGCCCGCCCGATCCTCGCCGACCTCGTCACCACCCCCACCGGCACCGGCGACGCCGACGGGCTCGTACGCAAGGTGTTCGCCGCCACCACCGACCAGGACCGCGTCAGCTGGCTGGAGGCCTACGTCCGCGCCCGCGTCGGCGAGGTCTCCGGCGGCGTCGTCGACACCTCCGCGAGCAGCGCGCTCAAGGAACTCGGCCTGGACTCCCTGATGCTGGTGCGGCTGCGCAACTCCTTCGCCCGCGAACTGGGCGTCGAACTGCCCACCGCCGAGATGTTCGCCGCCGCCGACATCAGGAGCCTGGCCAGGACCCTTGCCGCCGCCCTGCCCGAACGGGCGGCCGAACAGCGCACCGCCGATCCCGTGGCCGAAGTCCCCGAGACCGAGACGCACCCGGCGACCCGTGACGTCGTACGCCTCCTGCGCAGCGCCCGCCCCGACATGCCGCAGGCCGCCCACGCCGTCGGCCTCGCCGTACGCCTCACCACACCCACCGGCCGCGACACGCTCACGGCCGTCGTGGACCGTCTCACCGCCCGGCACGCCGCCCTGCGTACGGCCGTCCGGACCGGCGCGGACGGGCGTCTGCTGCACGTCGTCCGTGAGGTGCCGCCGCTGCTGCGGTGGACGCCCGTCACCGACGACCCGGACGCCGCCGAACGCCTGCGGGCCCTGCTGGAACCGGAGTTCGACCTCGCGAGCGCACCCCTGTGGCGCTTCGAGCTGCTGGACGGCGGAGAGCGGGGCCAGATCCTGGTCTTCGGCGCCCACCACGCCGTCAGCGACCTCCAGTCCCTGCTCCTCGTGGCGGGCGAGATCGACGCCGAACTCTCCGGCACCCCGCTCGGCGCGGACCCCACCAACCGGGACGTCCACCTCCTCATCGAGGCCCAGCAGACGGGCGAGGGCACCGCGACGGACGACTGGCGCGAGGTCTTCGACGGCAGCGAGCGGCTCGACCTGACCCTGTCGCACCCACGCCCCGAGCGGCGGACGTACCGCGCGGGCAGCGTCACCGTGACCCTGCCCGACGGGCTCATGGACCGGGTGACGGCCGCCGCGAGCGGCCTCGCCGTCACCCCCGCCGCCTTCTGCCTCGGCACCCTGACCGTGCTTCTGGCCCGCAAGCGCCGGCGCGAACGCTTCGTGCTCGCCGTCCCCGTCGACACCCGCATCCACGCCGACGCCTTCGACGCGGTGGGCTTCTACGGCGTCCCCGTGCCCTTCCCCGCCGAGGCACGGGCCGCCGAACCCGTCGCCGACGTGCTGCGGCGCACCGACGGCCGTATGGAACGGCTCCTGGCCAGGGGCGCCATGTTCTCCGACGTACTGGCGACCCTCGCCCGCCAGGGCCTGCACCGCGCCGAGGCCCCGCTCGTCGAGGTCTACTTCAACTACGTCCGCTACGGCGGCCGCCTCGACCACCTCGACGTCCTGCCCGCCGGCACCGGCTACTCCGACCTGGACCTGATGATCACCATGACCCCCGACGCGGGCCGTATCCGCCTCGACCACAACCTCGACATCCTCGACTCGGCGGCCACGGCGGGGCTCGGCGAGGAGTTCGTGGAGCTGCTGGCGGAGGTGGCTCGGGACGCGTCGACGCCGGTCGCCCGCCAGGAGGCCGCGCCCGCCCGGTCCCTCGCCCTCGCCGCCACCTTCGCCCTCGGCAACCTCCCGCTGATGTGTGCCACCGCCCTCAAGGACGGGGCGCCGCACGGCGGGCCGACGGTCGCCGAAGCCCCCTACCACCAGGTGCTCGCCGCGCTGCGCGACCCCTCCGGCGTCTTCGCGGACCCCGCCACGGCCGTCGGCGTCGTCCTGCTGCGGGCGCCCGACTTGGAACGGTTCGGGCCGGTCGACGACACCCTCCTCGCCGAACTGCGCACCGAGTACCCGGCCGCGCTGCGGGCCGTCGCCGAACGGACCCGCAAGCCGCTGATCGTCGGATTCCTGCCGGCCGTGCGCACCGACGACCGCCTCACCCGCTGGGAGGACGAGATCGCCGGCGAACTCGCCGCGCTGCCCGGCGTCGCGGTGCTCCGCCCCGACGACTGGACCCGCCGGCACGCCGTCGCGGAACCCTTCGACGAGCGCACCGAACGCCTCGCCCACCTGCCCTTCACCCCGCCCTTCCAGGCGGCGGTCGCGCTGTGCCTCGCCGAGACCGTCCGGTCCGTGCTGCGGCCCGCGCCCAAGGTGATCGCCGTCGACGGCGACGAGA
>NZ_MUBA01000050.1 GCF_002154575.1 Streptomyces bobili | reverse complement strand
CCGCGGCCCGTAGGTGGCCTGGCCGGGGGACGACGCCGACGCCGCCACTCGCCCGTGGCCAGGCCACCTACGGGCCGCGGGTGTCACCGCGTCCGCGGACCTCGTCAGCGCGATCCGCGGGCGTTGAGCCGGGCGGCCCGGCGTGTCAGGTGGTCGCGTTCGGCGAGGTTGGGGGCCTTTCGGGCAGCCTCCGCGTACAGCCGTGCGGCGGTCGCCAGGTCGCCGTCGCACTCGTGCAGGTACGCCGCCACCGCGGTGTAGCGGGGCAGCGAGGCGTCCAGCGCCGCGAGCGCCGCGAGGCCGGCGCGCGGTCCGTCGGCCTCGCCGACGGCCACCGCACGGTTGAGGCGGACGACCGGGCTGTCGGTCAGGCGCGCCAGCTCGTCGTACCACTCGACGATCTGCACCCAGTCGGTCTCCTCGGCGGTGGGTGCGTCGGCGTGCAGTGCCGCGATGGCGGCCTGGGCCTGGAACTCGCCCAGCCGGTCGCGGGCCAGGGCCGCCTGGAGGATCTCCACGCCCTCGGTGATCGCCCGGGTGTCCCACCGGCCGCGGTCCTGCTCGGCGAGCGGCACGAGGCTGCCGTCGGGCGCGGTCCTGGCGGTGCGCCGGGCCTGGTGGAGCAGCATGAGGGCGAGCAGGCCCGCCACCTCGGGGTGGTCGATCGAGGCCGCGAGCTGCCGGGTGAGCCGGATGGCCTCGGCGGCGAGGTCGACGTCGCCGGAGTAGCCCTCGTTGAAGACCAGGTAGAGGACGCGCAGCACGGTGGCGACATCTCCCGGCTGGTCGAACCGCACACCGGAGACGGTGCGCTTGGCCCGGCTGATCCGCTGCGCCATCGTCGCCTCCGGCACCAGGTAGGCCTGGGCGATCTGGCGGGTGGTGAGACCGCCCACGGCGCGCAGCGTGAGCGCGACCGCGGACGACGGGGTCAGAGAGGGGTGGGCGCACAGGAAGTAGAGCTGGAGCGTGTCGTCCGCCGCGGGAGCCGGCCCGGGGGCCGGCTCCTCCTCGACGCGGTCCTCCCGCCGGCGCCGGGCGGCGTCCGCTCGGGTCGCGTCGAGGAACCGGCGCCAGGCGACGGTGACCAGCCAGCCCTTCGGATCCCGGGGCGGGGCGGCCGGCCAGGCCCGGACCGCCTCGACCAGCGCGTCCTGCACGGCGTCCTCGGCCGCCGCGAAGTCGGCTCCGCGGCGGACGAGGATCCCGAGCACGCTCGGGGTGAGGCTCCGCAGGAGGACGTCGTTCACCTCGGGGTCACTCCGTCACGGTGGGCGGCGCGGCCAGGAACGGGCGCAGCTCCAGCCATTCGTGGATCGGCTTCCCGCCGGCGCCGGGGGCGGCAGACAGTTCCCCGGCCAGCTCGACGGCGCGCTCGTAGCTGTCGACGTCGATGACCATCCAGCCGGCGATGAGGTCCTTGGTCTCGGCGAACGGACCGTCGGTGACCGGAGGGCGGCCCTCACCGTCGTACCGGACGAACGTCCCCTCGGGGGCGAGCGCCTGACCGTCGACGAACTCGCCGGTCCCCTCCAGCCGTGCCGCGAAGTCGTGCATGTACTGCACGTGGGCCGTGATCTCCTCCGGCGTCCACTGCTCCATGGGGACGTCGTTCACCGCGGCCGGGGCGCCGCGGTAGTGCTTGAGCAGCAGGTACTTGGCCATCGTGATTCTCCTCGATGTTCGTGCGACCCATTGTGGTCGCTTTCACTACGAGGACGGAGCCGGCCACGGGATCTCGACATCACCCCGGAAAGTTCTTTTCTGACGTCCCCGCGTGGTCATTTTCTGACGTCCCCGCGTGGCCGCCGGGATCGGTGGCCCGGTTCGTGGCCGCGCGCCGTTGCCCGCTCCCTGAACGGTGTCCGCGCTGCGGCTCACGTCGCGGGTGAGGCAGGAGCCGGAGCGGAGCCGTCGAGGGAGGGCGCCGACGGGGGCGTCGACAAATGCCGTGCCCGCACAACTGCCTTGGTGCAGACTCGCACCATGGCGGACATGCGGGCGTTCCGGGACGAGGTGACCGACTGGGCGGCCGGCGGTCCCGGTGAGGCGGCGCGTGAGCTGGCCGCGCGACTCGGGGTGCGTACCGCGGTGCTGCTGGAAGGGCCGAGCGACCTCGCCGCCGTCGAGACGCTGGCCGCACGGCGTGGCCGGGACCTGGCCGCCGAGGGAGTGTGCGTCGTGCCGATGGGCGGGGCGATGAGCGTCGGCCGCTATGCGGGCCTCCTGGGCCCGCCCGGACTCGCCCTGCGCCTGGCCGGACTCTGCGACGAGCGCGAGCAGCCCTTCTACGACCGCGGCCTGGAGCGGGCAGGGGCGCCGCGCCGGGACTTCTTCGTGTGCGTCAGCGACCTGGAGGAGGAACTCATCCGCGCGCTGGGCCCGGCCAAGGTCGAGGAAGTGATCAGGGACGAGGGCGACATCCGCGCCTGGCAGACCTTCCTGCACCAGCCCGCACAGCACGGTCGGCCCCGGCAGCAGCAGTTGCGTCGCTTCCTCGGCACGAAGAAGGGCCGCAAGATCCGCTACGGCCACCTTCTGGTCGAAGCCCTCGCCCCCGAGCAGGTGCCGGCCCCGCTGGACGACCTCCTCACCAGCCTCTGACCCGGCGCGCCGTTAATGAGTTGACCCGTCGCCGCCTCCTCGGCAGGGTCGGCAGCGTCCTCCCACCACCTGAACACGAACAAACCCTCTCGCTGGTGAACTGCCTTGTCCTGCCCAGTCCTTGTGACCGGGCGGTGAGACGACGGGAGCCGGCGGATCGGAGACGCCCGAACATGACCTCTCACCTCCACGCGCTCACCTTCGACGCGAACGACCCATCCCGCCTTGCGCGTTTCTGGGCCGGCTTCCTCGACTGGGAGACGACCCACGACCCTCACGGCGGCATCGCGCTCCTGCCGAACGACGACACCGGTTTCCGGCTGCGGTTTCTCCCGACGCGGGAGCAGAAGACGGGCCCGAACCAGGCGCACTTCGACCTGACGAGCCAGTCCCTCGAGGACCAGCGGCAGACCGTGGCCAAGGCGCTGGAACTCGGCGCCCGGCACATCGACATCGGTCAACTCCCGGAGGAGGGGCACGTGGTGCTCGCCGATCCGGAAGGCAACGAGTTCTGCGTCGTCGCGCCGGGCAACAACTTCCTCGCGGACTGCGGATTCATCGGCGCGCTGGCCTGCGACGGATCGCAGGAGGAAGGCTACTTCTGGAGCCGGGCCCTGGGCTGGCCGCTGGTCTGGGACCAGGACCAGGAGACCGCCATCCGTTCGCCGCACGGTGGTCCCAAGGTCACGTGGGGCGGTCCGCCGCTCATGACGAAGACCGGCAAGAACCGGCTGCACTTCGACATCGCCCCGCCTGCCGACGGCGACCAGCAGGCGGAGGTCGACCGTCTCGTCTCCCTCGGGGCGAAACGGATCGACATCGGCCAGGGCGAGGTCGGCTGGGTGGTGATGGCCGACCCCGACGGCCACGAGTTCTGCGTGCTGCCTCCCGGGCTCTGATGGCACCGGCAGGCGCGGAGCGGGTGCCCGAGCCGGAGCCTGTGGCCGTGAGCCGTGCTGTTGGATGGGCCCTGTGACTGTCTATGACGTGGCTCGCCGGCTTCCCGGCATCGCCGACCTGCGGGACCGGTGCCGTTCGCTCGCGATGCTCGACGCGATCCTGAGCCCGGAGTGGGAATTCCGGTACCACTCCTTCAGCACCGCTTGGGCCGAAGGTCAGGAGGCGGCCTCGATGCGCAACGGGTCGGGGGACGAGTACACCATCGTCTTCTGCGCGGCCGGGGCCTACGTCCGCGGCTTCGGCCACGAAACGCCGATGAACCCGTACGGCAACGACGGCGAGCCCTGGCCGGGGGTGCTCGACGAGGTTCCCGAGCTCTTCAAGCCCTTCGTCGAGGAGCCGGCGTTCACCGACCAGGACGGCGTGCCCGTCGTGACGGCCTGCCTGTGGCGGGAGACGACGGACGACCGGTGGCACCACGGCACGATCGACTTCCCCACGGACAGCGCCGACCCCGACGGCTCGACGAGCCTGTTCGAGCTGCTGGCCGACCCCTCCCCCCGAGCGTTCCAGCGCTTCGCCGAGGACTACTACGAGGTCCCCGTGGACCTGGCGGCGGTGAGCGACGTGTATGCCCTGCGACCGCTGCGCCAGGAACTCGTTTCGTCCCTGAACGCGGACGTCACCCTGGCGGACCTCGCCAAGGACATCACCGACATCGGGTACCCACAACCGCACGGCGAGCCCGTCCGACGCCGCTCACTCGGCTCAGAAGCCTCCGCTCAGTGATCTTCTTTCCCGGCTCATCACCAGCGTGTACGTTCGTACGTACTCAGCGGCGGGCAAGATCGCCCCGCCGCGTTCGCGGGAAAAGAACGTCTCATCAATGGACCTGGCCACCCGTCGCCGTCGAGCGGCGCTGTTCCTCCTCTTTCTCATACCCGGTCTGTCGATCTCCTCCTGGGTGACGCGGACGCCCGACATCAGAGACCAACTCGGGGCGTCCACCGCGCAGATGGGGATCATCCTGTTCGGGCTGTCCGTGGGCTCCATGATCGGCATTCTCAGTTCCGGGGCGCTGGTGGCCAGGTTCGGCAACCGGCCCGTGATGGGAGCGGGGACCCTGCTGATCATCCTCAGCATGGCGGTCGTCGGCGGCGGGTCGATGCTCGCCTCCGCCCCCGTCGTGACGGCCGGACTGTTCCTCTTCGGTGCCGGCATGGGCGGGGGAGAGGTCGCGATCAACATCGACGGGGCCGAGGTCGAACAGATCACGGGGCGAACGGTCCTGCCCACGCTCCACGGCTTCTTCAGCCTGGGTACCGTCGTGGGAGCCGCGTTCGGCATCCTGTGCACGGCGGTCGCCGTCCCGGTGCATTGGCATCTGGCCGCCGTCGTCGCCGTCACGGCCGGCATGTTCGCCCACGCCTTCCGCGCCGTCCCGCGCCCGGTGGGAAAGCCGCGGGGCGAGGACCGGCAGCCCGAGGTCGGTACCGCCCCGGCCCGGGGGAGGGTGTGGAAGGACCGACGGCTGCTGCTGATCGGCGGTGTCATCCTGGCCATGGCCCTGGCCGAGGGGGCCGCGAACGACTGGCTGCCCCTGCTCATGGTCGACGGGCACGACGTGGACCCCGCCCTGGGATCCGCCGTCTACACGGGTTTCGCCGCCGCCATGACCATCGGCCGCTTCGGCGGCGGGTTCCTCATCGACCGCCTCGGCCGCACGCCCGTGGTCCGGGCCAGCGCCATCTCCGCGACGCTCGGCATCGCGGTGGTCGTCTTCGCCGACTCGGCCGTCCTGGCGGGCGTCGCGGTGCTGTTCTGGGGCGTGGGGGCCTCGCTCGGTTTCCCCCTGGCTCTCTCGGCGGCCGGTGACTCCGGCCCCGACGCGGCGGCCCGCGTCAGCCTCGTCGCCATGATCGGCTACGTCGCCTTCCTCGTCGGACCTCCCGGCCTCGGCTTCCTCGGCGACCACTTCGGCCTGCGCTACGCCATGATCGTCGTCCTCGCCTTCACCGCCGTGGCCATTGCCCTGGCCCCTGCCGTCGGCGCCCGCTCCGCCCTGCCCGCGCGCACCCCTGATGCCGAGGTACGACCCTGAGACGTACGGCCTTCGTCAAGGTCCTGCGTCTCTCCCGTGCCGTACTTGCGTCGAGTACTGAGGAGCGGCGCCGGACGGCGCGGTGACTGCTCAGTCGTCGGCCGCGACGACGAGGCTGAGCCGCCCGGACGAGCGGTCGACGAGCACGAACTCGTGGAAGCAGTCGTGCACGCGTCCCCAGTCGTGCACCGCTTCCTCACCGAGTTCGCCGAGGTGGTGGATGCTGTCCGCTGAAGCCAGACGGCCGAACACCTCCCGCAGCAGAGCTGCCTCCAGCTCGGTGGGCAGGTCACGGAGCGGACCTGCCCACTCCCGCAGGATCCGCGCTGCCTTCTCATGGCTGAGGGGCTCGTAGAGGTCGGGAGTGATCAGCCGCAGCCAATACGGTCCGTGCCGGGGGCCCTCCGGCAGCACTCCACCACCTGCGTAGTCGTCCCGGAACTGCTCATGCCCAGTCAGCGCCGCAAGCAGCCTTTCCTCATCCACGGCCTCCGCCGAGAAGCGGAGCTGCTTGATGTCGACCCACCGAAACCCGTGCTCCTTCGGATCCGGGATGTGGTGCCGAAAGTTGATGAAAACGCTTCCCTCGTGAGTGAGCCAGTTGTCCATGGCGTCAGCCTAGAAGGCAGGTGGATGAGCCCCGTCGCCTCGGCGCGGCTACGTCGGACGGTTTCACCCGTGGTGGGTGAGGCCGCGGGCGTGGGTGCGGGTGAACGCTTGGCGTGGACAGGTGGTCGTCGTGTGTCTGCCCAACTGCCGAAGCGTCGGACCACCGGGCAGGGAGATCTCATGAACCGGTATCCGCCGATCGCGGAACACGGCATGGTCGGCGATCTCCAGACCGCCGCTCTGGTGTCGTCCGCCGGAACGGTCGACTGGTGGTGCACGCCCCGTTTCGACTCGCCCAGCATCTTCGCCGCGCTCCTGGACAGCGAACGCGGAGGGCACTGTCGTCTCGCTGCGGAGTCCCCGGACGGCGAAGGCATGACCGTGCGGCAGCTGTACCTGTCCGACACGGCCGTCCTGGTCACCCGCTTCATGGCGCCCGGCGGAGTCGGCGAGGTTGCCGACTTCATGGTGCCCATCGACTCCCCGGCCCCGACGGACACACACCGTCTGGTGAGAGTGGCGCGGGTCGTCCGCGGCAGTCTGACCTTCGCCCTCACCTGCCGGCCGCGCTTCGACTACGGCCGTGCCTCGCACACGCTCTCGCGGACCGACGAACACTCCGTGCTCTTCCGTGGCCCGGGGACGGACCTGCATCTGCAGTCCACCGCAGGTGTCGCGCTCCTCTCCGACGGCAATGACATCACCGCCCGCTTCACCCTGTCCGCGGGTCAGGCAGCCGCCGTAGTGCTGACCAGTGCGGCGAGCGGCGATCCGCTCCCGCCTCACCCCTCCCTGGACGGGGTCGCCGAGGCACTCGAGACGTGCCGGACGTTCTGGCTGTCGTGGCTGCGTTCGTGCACCTACCGCGGTCGCTGGCAGGACATCGTCAATCGCTCGGCGATCACGCTCAAGCTGCTCACCTACGCTCCCACCGGCGCGCCTGTCGCGGCGGCCACCATGGGGCTGCCCGAGCAGATCGGAGGCGAGCGTAACTGGGACTACCGCTACACATGGGTTCGTGACGCCTCGCTGTCCGTCAGAGCCCTGATCGACCTGGGCTTCCAGGAGGAGGCGCACGCCTTCCGCCACTGGCTGCGCGATCGCATCGAGATCGGCGGCTCCGTCTCGGCGGACCCGCTTCAGATCATGTACCGCATCGACGGCGACCCCCACCTGACCGAAGAGAGCCTCGACCACCTGGAGGGCTACTTGGGGTCCCGTCCCGTGCGGGCGGGCAACGCGGCGGCGGACCAACTCCAACTCGACATCTACGGCGAGGCATCGGACGCCCTGATCGTCGGCGGTGACATCGGCGCGATCCGTGGGTGGAAGGCGCTGAGTGGCGTCCTGGACTGGCTCGCCGACCACTGGGATCAGCCCGACGAAGGGATCTGGGAGACGCGGGGCGGTCGTCAGAACTTCACCTACAGCCGCCTGATGACCTGGGTGGCGTTCGACCGGGGAGTCCGCGCGGCCACCGATTTCTCCCGTCCCGCCGACGTGGCTCGCTGGACCGAGGCACGGGACGCTGTCTTCCGCCAGATCGTCGAACGCGGCTGGCATGACAAGCGGCAGGCATTCGTGCAGCACTTCGACACCGACGTCCTGGACGCCTCGCTGCTGCTCATGCCCAGGGTCGGTTTCCTCTCACCGCACGATCCGGACTGGCTCAGCACCCTGGACGCCATGGACGAGGAGCTGGTCAGCGACAGCCTCGTCTACCGCTACGACCCGAAAGCGTCCCCCGACGGCCTCCGCGGCTCCGAAGGCACCTTCAATCTGTGCAGCTTCTTCTACGTCGAGGCGCTCGCCCGCAGCGGCAGGCTCAACCAGGCCCACCACGCCTTCGACAAGATGCTCACCTACGCCAACCACGTCGGCCTCTTCGCCGAGGAGATCGGCCCCTCGGGCGAGCAACTCGGTAACTTCCCCCAGGCGTTCACCCATCTCGCCCTGGTCACCGCGGCGATGGCACTCGACGAGGAGCTGGAGAAGGCGGAGACCGGCCCGCGCCACCGCGACCACGGGCATCCGGCGACCCACGGTCTCACCGTGCTCGACGAGAGTACGGGCGGGGCTGACGCCCGTCGCTGAGACGGCGAGGTCCGCGCGGCCGACGGCCCCTCCGTGCGCGGTCGGGTCCAGGCTGTTCACTCGTTGGGTGCGCACCGGTCGCGCGTTCGGCATCACGGGCATCTTCTGGTGTGCATGGCCCACACAGGTGACGAGCCGCTCTCGAACAGGGAGCGCAGCGAACTGGATGACCTGCGGCACCGGGTGGGTGCTCTGGAAGGTGGCGCGCGCCCGCGGGCCGCACGGCATCACCCCTTCCGCTCAGCGGGCTCCGTACTGCTGATCCTCCTCGCGGCCCTGCTGTCGGTGCTCTCCGTCATCGCGGTCTGGGCGAACAGCATCGTGCGGGACACCGACCGCTACGTCGCCACGGTGGGGCCGCTGGCGTCGGATCCTGATGTACGCAAGGCGGTCACCGACAGGGTCACCAACGTGGTGCTCGGGCAGATCGACGTGGACGCGTTGGTCGAACAGCTGCAGGACGCCGTGTCGGAGAAGGGCGTGCCGCCGAAGGCGGCCCAGCTGGTCGGCAACCTGGACGCACCGATCACCAGTGGCCTGGAGCAACTGGTTGCCGGCACCGTGGAGCGGGTGGTCAGCAGCAGTGCCTTCGAGACGGTCTGGGTGGAGAGCAACCGCAAGGTGCACTCGGCCGTCGACAAGGCGCTGACGGGCGAAGCCGACGGGCCGGTCTCGCTGAAGAACGACGAGGTGGCCATCGACGTGGCACCGATCGTGGCACAGGTGAAGGAGCGGTTGGTCAACGCCGGCCTGGGAGTGGCCGCGAGGATTCCGGATGTCCATACGAGCTTCGTGGTGGTCCAGTCGAAGGACATCGGCAAGATCAAGACCTATATGCGGGTCCTGGAGATCATGGGCAGTTGGCTGCCTGTCATCGCTCTGCTGGTGGCCGCGGCGGGCGTATACACCGCGTTCAACCGTCGGCACGCGCTCATCGGGGCCGGGTTGGCGGTGTTCGCGGCCATGCTGGTCCTCGGGATCACACTCACCGTCTTCCGTGACGTCTACCTCGACCATCTGCCTTCCGGCGCGTCCCCGGCCGCCGCCGGAGCGGTGTACGACGCGCTGATCAAGTTCCTGCGCGCCGGTGTACGGGCGCTCGGTGCCGTCGCCCTCCTCACCGCCGTCGGCGCTTTCCTCAGCGGTCCGTCAAGGATCGCCGTCCTCGTCCGCAACGGCTGCCGCAGGAGCATCGGCGCACTGCGCGACATGGCGGTCTCGGAAGGGCTTCGACTGGGGGCGGTCGGGCGGTTCGTACACCGCTTCAAGCGCTGGATCGGGGCCGCGATCCTGGTGGTCGCCGCGATCGTCCTGTTCACGTGGAACTACCCGACCACGATGGTTGTGGTGTGGACCACGGTCATCGTGCTGGTGGGCTTCGCGCTCCGTGAATTCCTGGACACCGGATCCGCGCCGGCCGTCAAATCCAAGGCCACCACCGCTTCTGAGGTGTGACCACGCGCCGGCACCACACGGCCGGGGACAGGCAACTCCTGCCACGGCGCCGTCCGGCACAGCCGGAGTGGGACCTCGACGGAGCACTCTGTACGGGCAGTCGGCGACGCAGCGGGAAACGCCTTGGGGGCGCGAGCCGTAGGGCACCTCCACGTTCACGCGGGGGAGGAAGTCACGGGTGCCATTCGATCAGCATGACGGTGGCGTCGTCGCGGCGCTGCCCCTGTTGGTAGTGCATGAGGTGGTCGACGAGGCTGCGCAGGGCTTCTGCGGCGTTGTGGCCTGCTGCCATCGAACGGATGACGGTGTCGGCGAGACGCTCTTCACCGAAGAGATCGCCGTTGGGTGCGCGCGCTTCGGTGACGCCGTCGGTGTAGAGCAG
>NZ_MUBA01000005.1 GCF_002154575.1 Streptomyces bobili | reverse complement strand
GCGAGGGCGCGGCCGGCCCGGTGAACGGGGAGACGGCCGCACAGCGGTGGCGGGCGTCCCGGGGACGTCCGCGCCGGCGTACGGCCGTGGCCCGAGGCGCGCGCGGGGGCTGCCTCGGGGCACCGGCTGTCGTCAGGCGACAGCGGTCCCCGCGGGCGGACCCCGGGAGGTGATCGCGTGGACGAGGAGCAGCAGCCGGGGCGCCCGGTCCGTGCCGCGGCGCCGCACCCGTACGCGTGGCCGCTCCGGGGCGGCCGGGACGGCGGCGAACAGCATCCGCAGCGGGGCCGCCAGCCGTCCGGCGAAGGCCCGCAGGACGCGGAAGGCGGCCCGCTCCCCGTGGGCCAGCCACAGCCCGCACAGCAGCGCCGCCAGCAGATGCGCGGCGAGCATGCCGTACGACGACGGCCCGCCCCCGGCCGCGACGGCACCGGTCTGGCCCATGAGGTCCATGGCATGCGGGGCGTGCGGGGCGTGCCCGTGGGCCGCGCCGCCCATGCCCGTGCCCATATTCATGCCCATGCCGGCGTGGGCGTCCAGGGTGGCCGTGCCCTCGGCCCCGGCCGCCGGGTGGGCGAGGGAGAACGCCGTGTGCAGAGCCGTCTGTGCCGCGACGACGACGGTCACGATCAGCGGCAGCCCGCGCTCACGGCCGGCCAGACCCCATCCCGCGGCGCCCGTCGCCGCCGCGCCCGCGCCCAGCGCCCACCAGGGCACCGGGTCGCCGGACATCAGGACATGGCCGAGGGCGGCGAGCAGCACGCAGACGGCGGCGAACACCGCGGCCCGTACCGTGCGAGAACACCGCCCTGCTGTCATGGCCTCTCATCCTCGCATCAGGGGCCTCCGCCGCGCCCCCGGGTACGGAAACAGGCCCACCCGGCACTCGGTCCGACCGACAGAGCCGCTGTCGCATGAGTGTGGTCATACCTCCCGGCCCGCCAGGACCCACTTCGACGGCAGCTCGATCCGGGTGCCGTCGGACGCGAACTCCGTGGTGGTCAGCGGGAGTTCACCGGAGGCGAGGACGCTGAGCCCGGCCGCCGCCAGATACACCGGCACCGCCGCGTCGGCGACCTCGCCGGGTGCGATGCCGTGCCGGAAGACCGGCGCGAGCTTCGGCGGCGGGCCGTCGGGACCCTGCGCCAGACCGCCCAGGACCGGCCGGGCCGCCTCCGACAGCTCGACGAGGAAGGCCCGGCCGCGCTCCCCCAGCAGCGCGGCGATCCCGTCGGCCAGCGCCTGCCGGTCGCCGGGCTCACAGCTGTGCAGGACGCCCCGCATGTAGACGTTGGCGTCGCCGAGTTCGGCGTGCAGCAGCTCCGCCTCATCCCGCTCGGCCGCGTCCAGCAGCCGGTACGCCGCCTGTCCCGCGGGGTCGGCGCGGCGGGCGTGGTCGAGCGCCGCGACGGCCAGGTCGGCACCGATGACGTGCGGGAAGCGGTCGGCGAGGAAACGGGTCTGCGTGCCGTTTCCGCAGCCGAGGTCCACCAGTGGCAGCCCGGGGTCGAGCAGCCGCGGCTCGAAGAAGGCGAGGTGGCGGGCGGCGGTCACCGCCGGGTCCGCGTCCCAGAACACCGCCCCCGTCTCCCCGGGGGCCTCACGCCAGAAACCCTCCCAGGCCGCCCGGTACCGACTCGTCACGCTCATGCCCAACTCCCCAGGTGTGGCGCCGATCCGCCGTAAGTGACGGGCCAGTACGGTGTATCGCTCCCCGGTGGCGCGGACAAGCGCCGTACGCATTCCTTCACGCCTCGTTCGACGGGCGTACGCCGTTGTGCGCCCCCTACGACCGCGAAAAGCGCCGGTCAGCGTCTGGGGAGAGTCAGTTCGAACCAGACGGACTTGCCGGCGGCGGTGCGGCTGGTGCCCCACTCCCGCGCCAGTGTGCTCACCACGCGCAGTCCGCGCCCGGCCTCGTCGTCGGGTCCGGCGCTCAGCAGGGTCGGCAGCCCGTGGTCGTCGTCGTCCACCTCGCACAGCAGCGTGTCCCCGCGCACCAGCCGCATCGTCACCGGCCGGCCGTGCGAGTGCCGTACGGCGTTGGTGACCACCTCGCTGACCATCAGCTCGGCCGGGCCGGACAAGAGGGCGAGCCCCCAGTCGTGGAGCTGTTCGCGGACCACGGCGCGGGCCCGGCCGACCTGGGCGGGGTCGAGGGGGAAGGTCCACTCGGCGACGTCGTCGGGTTCGATGCCGTTGAGGCGGGTCAGCAGCAGGGCCACGTCGTCCTTGCGGCCGCCGCGCGTGTTGAGGGCGCGGATGATGGTGTCGCAGGCGTCGTCCATGGAAGCGGCCGGGTGGGCGGCCGACTCGCACAGCGTCGCGAGGCCCACGCCGATGTCCTCACCGCGCATCTCGACGAGTCCGTCGGTGCACATCACGAGCCGGTCGCCGGGCGCCACGCGCACGCGTACCGCCTCGAAGGGCACTCCGCCGACGCCGATGGGCGCGCCGGTGGGCAGGTCGAGGAGTTCGCTGCGCCCGTCGACGGCGCGCACCAGCACGGGCGGGATGTGGCCCGCGTTGGCTAGGTGCAGCTCGCCCGCGATCGGGTCGTAGACGGCGTACAGGCAGGTGGCTAGGTAGGTCTCGCCGAGGCGCTGGGCCAGGTCGTCGAGGTTGCGCAGGAGTTGCGCGGGCGGCAGGTCGAGGGCGGCCATGGTCTGCACGGCGGTGCGCAACTGGCCCATCATGGCAGCCGAGTTGAGGCCGTGCCCCATGACGTCACCGACGACGAGCGCGGTACGGGCGCCGGGCAGTTTCACGGAGTCGAACCAGTCGCCGCCGACGCGCCCCAGCAGGGTGCCGGGCAGATAGCGGGTGGCGATGTCGCAGCCCGCCATACGCGGCGGTATGTGCGGCAGCATGCTGTCCTGGAGGGTCTCGGCGACGTTCTCCTGGTGGGTGTACATGCGCGCGTTGTCGAGGACCAGGCCCGCGCGGGCGGCGAGTTCGGCGCCGGTGACCCGGTCCATGTCGTTGAACTCGGCGCGCTCGGGGTGGCGCAGCAGGATCATGAAGCCGAGGACGACATGGCGTGCCTTCAACGGCACGACGAGCATCGAACGGCCGGTGATCAGGGGCCGGATGTCGCGCTTGTCGAACTGTGAGGCGATGGCGTGCCCCAACTGCTCGCTGATGCGCGGCACGAGGACGGGTTCCCCGCTGGTCATGCACTGGAAGAAGGGGGTGTGCGCCGGAAAGGGCATGGCCTCGCCGACGGGCACCACGTCGTCCCAGCGGCCGGGTTCGTCGGTGTGCTCCAGGGCGACCCGGTGCCACATGGTCCTGGTGTCCGGCACGCCGTCGGGGAACCCCTCGCCGGCGACGACCTGTTCACGCAGGTAGGTGCCGGCGACGTCGGTGAAGCGCGGCACGACGGCCCTGCTGACCTCGCCGATGGTGCGGGCCAGGTCGAGGGAGGTGCCGATCTTCCCGCTGACCTCGTTGAGGAACTCCAGGCGCTCGCGGACGGCGGCGTACTCGAGGTCCTCGCCCTCGTCGTCGCCCTCCTTGGGCAGGGGTCGGCCGGAGGCGGCGGCGCGGGCCGCCCGCTCGCGGCGGACTCTGCGCTCGACGCGCCGGGCGACACCCCAGTCGGGGGTGACGGGCACCCGGTCGTTCTGGCTGAACTCCAGGACCGGATAGCCGAGTTCGAGAACCTGCGAGACGATGCGGGCGCTGTCGCCGACGCTCATGCTGGGCAGGATCTCGGGGAGCCGGCGGGCCAGGTCCTCGGCGCCGGGGAAGTCGGTGTGCAGGGCGAAGCCGGGAGCGATGCGCTCGACGAGCGTCCCGTCCCCGGTGTCGGGCCGGTGCAGGGCCTCCGCGTCGGCGGCCAGCACGAGCAGCTGCTCGCTGCCGGGTCCCACGAGGGGGTACGCCCACCACAGCACGTCGACGCGGTTCCTCCCGCACGCGTCGGCCGGGGGGACCCGGGTCCCGCTGGGCTCGGGCACGGTCAGCCGGGCCCGCCCGGCCGACGGGTAGCCCAGGCCGCCGTCGAGGGAGGTCCCGAGTCCGGGGCCGAGGCCGTCGTAGGGCGCGTACTCCTCGTGCGGCGGGCCGTCGTCGATGTCGGGGAGGGCGCCGGAGACGGGGAGCAGGTCGATGGCGTGTCGGCCGATCGCCTCGTCCTTGCCGACGCCGAACAGCCGGCGGGCGCCGCTGCTCCAGTGGGAGACGAGGCCGGCCCGGTCGACGACGACCACCGCGAGGGGGATGCGTCCGGCGTCCGCGGCCTCGGGCGCGGCACCGCTCCCGGCTCCGCGGCTGGGAGGCGTGTCCCTCTCGGTGCCACGGTCCATGGCCCAGACCCTCTCTCCCCAGAGCTGCACAAGATCTGCCCCGCAGCCACCACCGTACGGCGCCCGCCGCTTCGGATGTGCGGCAATTCTGGAATTGGTTTCACCGGGGAAGTGCTGGGTAATGCCCCTCCCCGGTGTTTCCTCAGTCCTCGTGGCCCAGTTGCAGATCGCGTTCCGTGCGCCCGCCGCCGGCCATCTGCAGCACGGTGGCGACCGGCGGGTAACCGGCGGCGATGACGGTGTACTCGCCGGAGGCGAGGTCGATGAAGCGGAAGGTGCCGTCCGGGCCCGTGGTGAGGGTGTCGACCACATTGCCCGCGGCGTCCAGGAGCGTCACGCGCGCGTCCTCGACGGGCCTCCCGCCGGTGGCCCGGACCGTGCCGCGCAGGACGGCGCCGCCGGCGAGTTCGACGTCCTGCCGGGTCTCCCGCGAGGCCTGCACGGAGACCGGCAGGGCGGCCGGGCGGAAGGCGGGGGCGCTGGCGGCGAGGGTGTACTCGCCGGCCACCAGCTCGCTGATGACGTACCCGCCCTCGCGTCCGCTGCGGGCGCCGGCGACGACCTCGCCGTGGACGTTGGTGAGGGTGACGGCCGCGTCCCGCACGGGTGTGCCGTCGGCGGTGCGGACGGCCCCGGCGAGGCGTCCGGCGCCGCCGAGGACGACGTCCAGCTCGACGGGGCGCTCACCGACGGTCACGGAGACGGCCTGCGGCTGGTGCCCGCCGGCGGCGGCGATCAGGACGTACGAGCCGGAGCCGGGCGTGGCCAGCGCGTACCGCCCGTCCTCGCCGCTGGCGCCGCGCCCGATCTGCTGTCCGGCGACGTCGATGAGGGTGAGCGCGGCGCGGGGCACGACGCTCCCGTCGGCGTGCCGCACCGTGCCGCAGACGGGGATGCCGGCGGTGTACGCGGTACGGGCCTGCGGGATGGGGGTGGTCACGGGCGCGGGCTCCGTTTCGGTGGCGTGGTGGGACACCAGCGGTTTCTCCTTGAGGAAGAAGGCGAGGACCAGGCCGAGGACGAGCACCGGTACCAGGTACAGGAAGATCCTCGGCATGGCGTCGGCGTACGCGCCGATGTAGGCGTCGCGCAGGGCCGGGGGCAGGGTGTGGACGAGCTGCGGAGTGATCGACTCGGGGTCGGGGAGTGCGGCGCCCGTGTCTTCGGGGAGGCGTTCGCGCAGGGAGTCGGTGAGCCGGTTCGCGAAGAGGGTGCCGAAGATCGCGGCGCCGACGCTGCCGCCGATCTGGCGGAAGTAGTTGTGGGCGCTGGTGGCGGTGCCGAGGTCCGCGGGGCGCACGGAGTTCTGCACGGCGAGGACGAGGACGGGCATCACCAGGCCGATGCCGGCGCCGAGGACCGCCATCCAGAGGCTGTAGTGCGGCCGGGGCGTGTCCGCCTCCAGCCGGGACAGCAGCCACATGCCGAGCACGGCGAGGGCGCCGCCCAGGACGGGGTAGATCCGGTAGCGGCCGGTGTACGTGATGAGCTGTCCGGAGACGACGGAGGTGACGACGATGCCGCCCATCATGGGCAGCATGAGCAGCCCGGACTCGGTCGCGGAGGCGCCGTCGACCATCTGCAGGAACGTCGGCAGATAGCTGGCGGCACCGAACAGGGCGACGCCGATCACCAGTCCGACGAGGCTGGTGAGGGTGAAGACCGAGTCGCGGAACAGCCGCAGCGGGATGAGGGGTTCGGCGGCGAAGCGCTCGGCGACCAGGAAGAGGACCGTGGACAGGGCGGCGCCCGCGGCGAGGGTGAGGATGACGCGCGAGCCCCAGGCGTGCTCGGTGCCGCCCCAACTGGTCAGCAGGACCAGGCAGGTGGAGGCGGCGGCGAGCAGCAGGGTGCCGAGCACGTCGAAGCGGGGCCTGGTGCTCGGCTTGGGCAGTTCGAGGACGACGGCGACGACGGCGAGGGTGAGCAGGCCGAAGGGGACGTTGATGTAGAAGCACCAGCGCCAGGACAGGTGGTCGGTGAAGTAGCCGCCGAGCAGCGGTCCCGCGACGGAGGCGAGACCGAAGGCGGCGCCGATGAGGCCCATGAAGCGGGCCCGCTGCCGGGGCGGCACGATGTCCGCGATGATCGCCTGGACGCCGATCATGAGCCCGCCCGCACCGACGCCCTGCACCGCGCGGAACGCGATCAGCTGGTCCATGGTCCGCGCCCGTCCGGCGAGCGCGGAGCCGATGATGAAGACGACGATCGCGAACTGGAAGACGCCCTTGCGGCCGAGGAGGTCGCCGAGTTTGCCGTAGACGGGCAGGCCGATGGTGGCGGTGAGGAGGTAGGCGGTGATCGTCCAGGACATCTTGTCCAGGCCGTGCAGTTCACCGACGATCTTCGGCAGCGCGGTGGCGACGATCATCTGCTCCAGCGCCGCGAGGAGCAGCGCGAGCATGAGGCCGAAGAAGACCAGCTGCACCTGACGCGGGCCGAGTTCGGCGCTCGGCGCCGCCTTGTGGGCGGGAGGCGCTACAGGTGCCGCCGGCGCGCTCCGCGATCCGTCGTGCAGGTCCTCCCGCACCAGAGTGCTGCCGCCCACCTACCGCTCCCCTCGTCGCACCTGCCGCACAAGTCCCGCGTAAAGCGACAACTCCGAGCAAGCGCGACGAGTTACGGCGCCAACCCGGTCCGAAGGGAGAACCACTCGAACCGGTGAGGTGGAGCAACGGTCAGGAGCCGTCGGGCTCTTGACCGTTCGTGAGCCGTTTCCCGGCTGGTCCGTTTCCCGGCTTGGCTACTGGCCGACCTGGGCTGCTTGCCGGCCTGGGCTACTTCTCGACCTCGGTGGCGAGGTTGGCGAGGATCGCGTCGTAGATCCGGCCGAGGCCCTTGGGGGCGAAGGTCCTCTCGAAGAATCCGCCGATGCCGCCCGCGCCGGTCCAGGTCGTGGTCACGACGACGCGCGACTTCCCCTCCCCGGCCGGGGTGACCCGCCAGACGGTGACCATCGAGGAGTTGCGGTCCTTCTCGACCAGCTCGCCGTCGGTGGGCTCGGTGACCTCCAGGAGGCAGTCACGGACGCGCTTGCTGGTGGCCTGGAGCTTCCAGTGGACGAGGGTGCCCTCGCCGTCGCCGCCCTCGCGCACCTCGTACTCGCTGAACTGCTCCGGCAGCAGCTTCGCGCGCGTGCCGCTGTAGTCGGCGATCGCGTCGAACACCGTGTCCGGGGCCGCCGCGACGACCCGCTCGGTGGTGGCCTCGACCTGCGCCATGGGGTTCCTCCAGGTCCTTGTTGCTCGGTGGTTCCTCGGATCGGGGCAAGCCAACCACCCCGGTCCCCGGCCGCCCAAATCGGGGTTGCCGAAGCGGTCGCGGGCCGGTCGGAAAGGGTCCTCGCACGATCATGGGAACAAGTGTTCTATTGTGGGTCCAGTGCTACCGAGGAGACGCCATGCGCTGGGAGAACCTCACCGCGGAACCCCGTCACGACCGGCCGGCCGACCCCGCGCTGTTCGGCGCGGACGCGGTCACGATCCGAACCGTCGACACCCCTGAATTCGCCGGCATCACCTTCCACGAGATCCGCGCCCGCACGATCCTCAACCGGGTGCCGGGCGCCTCCCGGATGCCGTTCGAGTGGACGGTGAACCCCTACCGGGGCTGCACGCACGCGTGCGTGTACTGCTTCGCCCGCAAGACGCACGGCTATCTCGACCTCGACACCGGCATCGGCTTCGACACCCAGATCGTCGTGAAGGTGAACGCCCCCGAGCTGCTGCGCCGCCAGCTCGCCTCGCCCCGCTGGCAGGGCGAGCACGTCGCGATGGGCACCAATGTCGACTGCTACCAGCGCGCGGAGGGCCGCTACCGGCTGATGCCGGGCATCCTGACCGCCCTGCGCGACCGGGCGAACCCCTTCTCGATCCTGACCAAGGGCACCCTGATCCTGCGCGACCTCGACCTGCTGAAGCAGTCCGCCGAGGTGACCGACGTCGGCGTCTCGGTGTCGGTCGGCTTCACCGACACCGAGCTGTGGCGCACCGTCGAGCCGGGCACCCCGGCCCCGCAGCGGCGCCTGGACGTCGTACGGACCCTCACCGAGCACGGCATCGGCTGCGGTGTGCTGATGGCGCCGGTGATCCCCTTCCTCGGTGACCAGCCGGCCCAACTGCGGGCCACCGTGCGGGCGATCGCCGCGTCCGGCGCCACCTCCGTCACCCCGCTGGTGCTGCATCTGCGGCCGGGCGCCCGCGAGTGGTTCATGGCCTGGCTGGGAGCGCACCACCCGCATCTGGTGCGCCGCTACGAGCGGCTGTACGCGGACGGCGCCTACGCGCCCAAGTGGTACCAGCGCCGGATCACCCGTCAGGTCCACGACCTCGCCGAGGAGTACGGCATCGGCCCCACGCGCGCGGAGATGCCCCGCCGGATCCGGCGGCCCGAGACGACGACGGAGCCCGCCGAGGCCGGACCGACCCAACTCACGCTGCTCTGAGCGCGTCCGAGGGCAACCGGCGGCCCAATCGGGTCAAGTATCACCAGAACAGGTTCTTCCGGGCCCCGATTCCGGGACGATGCGCCGAGGACCGTGATCGACGCGGTCCGTCGACCTCCGTCCTGGGAGGACCCCATGAGGAAACGCGCAGCCGTGCTGTGCGGTGCCGCCGTCGTCGTGGCCGGGGCGCTGACCGCCGTGCCCGCCGGCGCGAGCCCGTCGCCCGCCTCCGAGGCCGTACCGGCCGCGAAGCCCGCCTGGAAGAAGTGCGCCACCACCGACCACCCGACCCTGCAGTGCGCGTCCCTGAAGGTGCCGCTCGACCATGCGAACCCGGGCGGGAGGCAGATCACGCTCGCGCTGTCCCGCGTCCCGCACACCGCGAAGGCCTACCAGGGGCCGCTGCTCGTCAACCCGGGCGGCCCCGGCGGCAGCGGACTGACCCTGGCCCCCTTCGTCGCGTCGTCGCTGCCGAAGAAGGTCGCCGCGCAGTACGACGTCATCGGCTTCGACCCGCGCGGGGTGGGCCGCAGCACGCCGGCCCTGAACTGCCGGCCGGACCACTTCGCCGCGGTGCGCCCGGACTCCGTCCCCTCCACCGGCGAGACCGAGCGCGCCAACCTCGACCGGGTCAGATCCTTCGCCGAGAACTGCGGCAAGAAGTACGCGAGCGTGCTGCCGTACATCGACACCCTCAGCGCCGTCCGGGACCTGGACCTGATCCGCCGGGCCGTCGGCGCGCCGAAACTGAACTACTTCGGCTACTCCTACGGCACCTATCTCGGCGCGGTCTACGCCAAGCTGTACCCGGAGCGGGTGCGGCGCCTGGTCCTCGACTCGGTCGTCGACCCCACCGGCGTCTGGTACGACAACAACCTCACGCAGGACCAGGCCTTCAACGACCGCCACCGCGCCCTGATGGCCTGGATCGCCAAGCATGACGCCACCTACCGGCTGGGCACTGACCCCGCCCGTGTCGAGGCGCGCTGGTACGCGATGCGGGCCGCGCTGGCGAAGAAGCCGGCGGGCGGCAAGGTGGGCCCCTCCGAGTTGGAGGACACCTTCATGCCGGGCGGTTACTACAACGGTTACTGGCCGTATCTGGCGAAGGCGTTCGCCGCGTACGTCAAGGACCACGACGCCGAGCCCCTGGTCGAGACGTACGAGAACTTCGGCGCGGTCGACGCCGCCGGGGGCAACGGCTACAGCGTCTACACGGCGGTGCAGTGCCGTGACGCGTACTGGCCGCGCGACTGGCACGAGTGGCGCTCCGACAACTGGTCGGCGTACCGGAAGGCGCCGTTCATGACCTGGAACAACGCCTGGTACAACGCGCCGTGCGCGTTCTGGCCGACCCGCTCGCGTGGTCCGGTCAACGTCGCCAACGGGCAGTTGCCGCCGGTCCTGCTGTTCCAGGCGACGGACGACGCGGCCACCCCGTACCAGGGCGGCGCGATGATGCACGCCCTGCTCGGCGGGTCCCGTCTCGTCGTAGAGGAGGGCGGCGGCAACCACGGCATCACGCTGAGCGGAAACGCCTGCCTGGACAGGCATCTGGCGGCCTACCTGGCCGACGGGACGGTGCCGCGCGGGACCGGTGCGGTCGACGCGGTGTGCGAGGCGCTGCCCGACCCGAAGCCGCTGAGCGCGAAGGTCGGCACGGGCACGGCGCACGGTTCGACGCTGCACGGGCTGCTCGGCTTCCGCGGCTGACGCACCAGGGCCCGCTGAGCACCGCCGCGACCCGTCGGGGGCGCTGTCAGACCCATGGTCCACCATGGACCCATGAGCGAACTGACCAGGATTTCCGCCCCCGACGGCGTCGCCGCCGCCGCTCAGTACACGCATGTCGTGCTGGGCACGGGCCGTTTCGTGGCCGTATCCGGTCAGCTCCCCCTGGACGAGGACGGCGCTCCGGTCGGCGAGGGCGATCCGGGGGCCCAGGCCCGTCAGGTCTTCGAGAATCTGCGGCGCTGCCTGGCCGCCGCCGGGGCGACCTTCGACGACGTCGTCAAACTCACCTATTTCGTCACGGACATGGCGCACATGCCGGCGATCCGCGTGGCCCGCGCCGCGCACATACCCGACGACCGGCTGCCGGCCGCCTCGGCCGTGCAGGTCGCCGCGCTGGTCCGGCCGGAGTTCCTGATGGAGATCGAGGCGTTCGCGGTGATCGGCGCATGACGGCGCCCGGCATCCGCGAGATGACCCTCGCCGACTGCGACCGGGTGTCGGAGATCCGCATCCGGGGCTGGCAGAGCGCCTACCGGGGTCTGATGCCGCAGTCGTACCTCGACGCGCTCAGCGTGTCCGAGGACGCCGGGCGGCGCCGCGCATGGTTCGCGCGCGGCGACGGCAGCGTGGTGAACCTGGTCGCGGACAGCGGTGGCGAAGTGGTGGGCTGGGCCGCCCACGGCGCCTACCGCGACGGCGAAGTGCGCACCGCCGACGCCGAGTTGTACGCCATCTACGTCGACCCGGCCCGTCTCGGCGCCGGCATCGGCCAGGCCCTTCTCGCCGAGTCGGTCCGGCAGAGCACGGCCGCCGGCCGCCCTCGCATGCACCTGTGGGTGGTCGAGGGCAACACGGCGGCCCGTCGTTTCTACGAGCGCGCGGGCTTCCACGCGGACGGCGCGCAGGAGCCCTTCGAGGTGGACGGGGTGAAGGTGCCCGAGGTGCGCTACACCCGCCGTCTCACCCCCTGACCCCACCACGACCCCACCGCGGCCGGCCCGGCGGCTCACCGCTGACGGGGAATGCGCGCCAGTGCCCGCACCGCCGCCTCCGCGAGGACCGGGTGGGCGAGGGCGTCGGTCAGCACGGGCCGGGCACGGCCGTCGCCGAGGCTGCCGAGGCCGTCCACGCAGGCGAGGGCGACCCGCCGGTAGGGGTCGTGCGGGCGCAGCCGCCGCCGCAGGGTCGTGATCAGCGCGGGTACGGCCTCGGGCGCGCGCATTTCCACCAGGAGGCGCACGGGGTGCAGGGCGTAGGCGACGCGCAGTTCGTTGGTGGCCAGGGTGGCCGCCGCCCGCGCGGTCCGCGGGTCGCCGAGGCGGGCCAGGGCGTGGGCGGCACCGGCGCAGCGGGCCGGGTCGCGGTGGTTGAGGAACAGGACGAGCGCCTCGAAGGCGCGCCGGTCCCCCGCAAGACCGAGGCGGAACGCGGCCAGTTCCCTGGCCCACAGGGGCTGCCCGGCGGCGGTGAGCACCTCGGCGAGCGCGTCCCGGTCCCCGGTGGCCGCCAGTTCCTCGAAGACGGCGATTCCTCCCGACTCCTGCCGTAAGCGCTCCGTGAGCGTTCGCAACTCGTCGTCCATGAAGGGGAGCCTAGAGGGGTGGGGACGGCGTCGGGAGCTACATCACAAACGCGGGGGCTGGCGCGCTCGTTACCCACCGGTTAAGCTCATACGAGCGGGTTACCCACTCGCACCCCCGTTCGTGACGGCCTGGTGACGCAGCCGCCGCGACGGAGTCGGTTCGGTACCTCAGGTACCGCTTGTACGACCCGGCCACGGGACAGGGCCGGTCGGTTCTCCACCGTTCCCCGGACGTGTGCACGTCCGCTGCGACGGCCCTGGGCGTGTGCGCTCGCAGCCCGGCAACACCCGCACCGAGCACTCCTCTTCACGCACCCCCGGTGTGTCCGGCCGCCCTTCGGGGCCGCCGGGCGCACCCGGGGCCGCTTCCAGTCGTCACCCTCATTCCTGGAGTCCCGCGATGGCCGCTCCCCTGTCCCCCGCCCCTTCCTCAGCCCTGCGGACGATCGCCGTGGTCGGTCTCGGCACCATGGGCACCGGCATCACCGAGGTCCTGGCCACGGCCGGCCACGAGGTGATCGGCATCGACATCAGCGAGGCCCAGGCCGCGCGCTCGCTCGCCGCCCTGGAGGCCTCCACCGCCCGCGCCGTGGAGCGCGGCCGGCTCACCGAGCAGGAGCGCGCCGCCGCCCTCGCCCGGGTCCGCACCTCCACCGGCCTCGCGGCGGCGGCCGACGCCGACCTGGTCATCGAGGTGGCGCCGGAGTCGTACGAGATCAAGCAGCAGATCTTCCGGGAGCTGGACGGGATCGTGCGGCCCGAGGCGATCCTGGCGACCGGCACCAACGCCCTGTCCGTGACCCGGCTCGCCGCCGACTCGGCGCGCCCCGAGCGCGTGCTGGGCCTGCACTTCTTCAACCCGGCGCCGGCGATGAAGCTGGTCGAGGTCGTCTCCTCGGTGCTGACCGCCCCGGCCGCCGTCGCGGCGGTCACCGACCTTGCCCTCGAACTGGGCAAGGAGCCGGTCGCGGTGGGCGACCGCCCCGGTTTCGTCGCGGACGGGCTGCTGTTCGGCTACCTCAACCAGGCCGCCGCGATGTACGAGGCGAAGTACGCCTCCCGCGAGGACATCGACGCCGCGATGCGGCTGGGCTGCGGCCTGCCGATGGGCCCGCTCGCGCTGCTCGACCTGATCGGCGTCGACACCGCCCGCACGGTCCTGGAGGCCATGTACGCCGAGTCCCACGACCGGTTGCACGCCCCGGCGCCGATCCTCAAGCAGCTCGGCGAGGCGGGCCTGACCGGCCGCAAGTCGGGCCGCGGCTTCTACACCTACGACACCCCCGGCGGCGCGACGGTCGTGCCGGACGGGCTGACGCCCGCGGCCGGCGGCTCCGGCACCGCCGGCCGTCCGGTGCACA
>NZ_MUBA01000499.1 GCF_002154575.1 Streptomyces bobili | reverse complement strand
GCGGGCATGCGTGAGCGGCGGTGCGGCCGTCTCGCCGGGCGCGGTGCACCGGAGATCGGGCCGCGCCACCAGGGCGGGAGGGTCACGTGCCGCTGCGCAGGCGGAGGTGCGCGGGCATGCGTGAGCGGCGGTGCGGCCGTCTCGCCGTACCGCCGGGAGCGTGGTCGTCAGAGGGTGGGCCGGGCCGCCAGGGCCAGGGTGATCTCGACGACGTCCGTCGGGCGGGAGAGGCAGCGGCCCGTGAGCTGTTCGTAGCGGCGGAGGCGGTTGAGGACGGTGTTGCGGTGGCAGTAGAGGCGTTCGCCCGCCCGCTGGGCGGAGCCGTCGCAGGCCAGCCAGGTGGCGAGGGTGTCCAGGAGGACGGCCGCGTCGGCGGGTTCCAGGGTTCTCAGGGGGCCGAAGACCCGGTCGGCGAGGGCCGTGGCGAGGTCGGGGGCGGAGATCACCAGGGCCGTGGGGAGGTGCTCGGTCAGGCGGATCGTGCCGCCGGTGCCGGGGCACATCCGCAGCGCGGTGTCCGCGAGCCGGCGGGCGTCGCCGACGGCGGCCAGGCCGGGCACGGCCGTGCCGACGCCGACGCGGGCGCCCGTGGGCGGGCCGCCGTCGATCGCCGTCTCGTCCTGGCCGTCGCCGAGCAGGACGATGCCGTAGTCCACCTCGACCCCGGTGTGCCAGTGCACACGCACGCCGCGTCCCACCGAGGCACGTGCACCGGCCGCCTCCGCAGGGGAGCCGCCGGACACCGCGACGACGAGGTAGCGGCCCTGCTCGGGCAGGTCCAGGGCCTCCGCGGCCTCGGGCAGGTCGGCGATGCGGCTGGTGCCCTCCAGGAGGGCGGCGGCGAGCAGCCGCAGCCGGTTCTCGCGCCGCCAGGCGAGCTGGCGTTCGACCTGGCGGTAGGCGTCGGCGACGAGTGTGCAGTGCTCGTCGACGAAGTTCCACACGTCGGCGGCCACGTGCACGAGGAGGCGTACGTCCTCGGGGGCGGAGCGGGAGGTCTCCTCGACCAGGCCCTGCCAGACCAGGGACCCGCCGAGCCGGAAGGCGTGCAGCAGGGCGTCGAGCGGCAGTCCCTGCTCGGCCCGGGTCGCGCCGATCTTCCAGGAGCAGCGGCGGGCCGCGTCCCGGTTGCCGCGCGGGTCGAGGAGCGAGTTCACGCTGTGCCGCAGCGAGCGGTGCACCTCCTGCCAGGTGGCGGCTGGGTCGCTCTCCACGGCGACGCGGTAGGCGGGTTCCAGTTCCTGGAGGGCGGCGACCAGCCGGTCGGTGAGGTCGGGCAGGTCGCCGAGCAGCACCCGCGCGGCGCGGTGCAGCACGCGCAGGGCGTCGGCGTCGATGAGCGACCGGACACGTGGGCGCGGCCTCGGGCCGGGTCCGGTGGGTCCGGCCGGTGCGGGGCGCAGCGCAATCCGTGGCCGAAGGGCGTGCTGCATGCGGTCCTCCCCCAGGGGTCGGTGACCCGGCGGCTCCCGCGCGGCGGTGCTCCGGCCGGCTCCTGGCCGGCCGAGGGGTCCGCGCGGATCCCGCCGGCTGGCGGGTCCTGCCCCGAAGGATGACATACCGTCCGGTCGGTCCCTAGGGGTGTGCACCGGTCTTTTCCGCTCGCTCGACCAGCCGGGCCAGTTCCAGGCGGGACCGCACACCGAGGGTGGCGAAGACCTTCCGCAGGTGGTAGTCGACGGTACGGGTGCTCACGGACAGGGTCAGGGCCACCTCCCGGTTGGTCGCGCCCTCGGCGACGCGACGCGCGATACGCAGTTGCTGCGGGGTCAGTCCGGCCAGGTCCGCGGCCCCCGCCGGCCGGGGTCCGCTCGCCTCGGCGCCGAGGGCGCGCAGCTCGCCGCGGGTCTGTTCGGCCCAGGCGCGGGCCCCGCAGCGTTCGAAGCCGACCAGGGCGGCGCCCAGCCGGTCGCGGGCCTCGCGCAGGCGGCGCCGGCGGCGCAGCCACTTGCCGTGCAGGAGTTCGGTGCGGGCCCGCTCGAAGTCGCCGCCGGCCGTGTCGTGCAGGTCGAGTGCCTGCCGGTAGAGGGCGTCGGCCCGGTCCGCCGGGGCGAGCAGGGCACGGCAGCGCAGCAGCTGGGCGGGCGCCTGGGGGTCGGCGCCGAACCCGGCCCACAGGGCGAACTCCTCGACGACGCTCCGGGCGCCCTCGCTCTGCCCGGCGGACACGGCGGCCTCGACGTAGCAGGGGACGGCGAGCATCCACAGCGCGAAGTGCCCGCGCCGCGCGCCCGGCCGTACGAGGGGTCCGAGCCGGTCGGCGGCCTCCTGGGGCCGGCCGCGCCCGAGGTCGGCGCGGGCCGCCGCCCACTCCGCCAGCGTCGCCGCCTGCGCGAGACCGTGCCGGCGGGCGGTGCCGAGCGCGGCGGCCACATGCCCGGCGACCAGCTCGGTCTCCCCCTCGATCGACGCGGCCAGCGCCAGTACGGCGTGCTGGTGGGCGGCCGTGTTGCGCTGCCCGGCCCGGTGGGCGGCACGCAGTCCCTCCTCGGCGTGGGTACGGGCGAGCGCGTGCCGTCCGGCGCGCAGTTCGGCGTAGGCGAGGTACTCCCGCGCCCGCGGGACCGCCGCGACGGTGTCCAGGGTGCGGGCGGCGGCCAGGGCCCGCGCACCCGCCCGGCGGGCGCCGGCGAGGTCGCCGAGCATCAGCGCCGCGGCGGCGGCCCGCAGGATGTCCTCCGGATCGCCGGAGGGCTCGCGGCCGTCGGGGTCCCGCGTCACCCGGCGCAGCCGGACCGCCGCCTCCTCGAACCGCGCCTCCAGCAGGGCCCGCAGCCCGAGCCGGTAGTCGGCGCGTGGTCCGCCGCCCTGTGCGTCGTGGCCCTCGGTCTCCCCGCAGCGTTCGAGTGCGGTGAGGCATCCCGCCGGGTCGCCCGCCGCCCATGCCGCGTCGCAGGCGGCCAGCGCGGCGGACCCGGCGTCGGCCGGGGAGTGGTCGGCCAGCAGGGTGGCGGCGTGCAGGAGGCAGGCCTGGGCCTCGTCGACGGGCCCGTCGTGCAGCACCGTCGTGCCGCGCAGCAGGGCGGCACGGCCCCGTACGACGGCGCGGGCGGTGCCGGTCCGGGCCGCGTCCAGGAGCCGCATGGCCTGGTGGGTACGTCCGCCGAGCAGGGCCTGCCCGGCGGCGGCCGTGTACCGCTCGGCGCGCCGGGGACCGTCCTCGGACAGTTCGGCGGCGCGGGCGTACGCGGCGCAGCGCAGCCGGCGCGACGGCAGGTCCCCGGCGACCGCCTCCAGTTCGCGCCCCCGTGCGGCTCCCGCCCAGGCCCGGTGCAGCAGGGCCCGCGGATCCCCTGGCGCCAGCTCCCCGGCCAGGGCGAGGTGCACGGCCCGCCGCCGCTCCTCCGGCGCCCCCGCGTACACCGTCCTGCGCAGCAGCTCGCTGTGGAAACGGACCTCGTCGTCGGCCTCCGCGAGCAGATCGGGCAGCGGTACGGCGCCGTCCTGCCCGAGCTGCCCGGCCGCCCGCAGGACGAGTCCCCGGTCCACGGCGGTGTCCTCGTCGTCCCGTGCGGCGGCGGCCACGGTCAGCAGCAGGTCGAGCCGGCCGGGCGTGAGGCCGTCCAGGCAGCCGCCGGCCACGTCCGTCAGCACCTCGGCGCCGGGCAGCGGGCGGGGCGGCGGACGGTCCCCGCGCACCTGGGCGGGCGAGAGCCGCCGTACGAGGGCCAGCAGGAGGGCCGGAACACCCTCGGCCGCGTCCACGATCTCGTCCCGCACTCCCCCGTCGAGAGCCCCGCCGGTCACCTCGTCGAGGAGCGCGGACGCCTCGGGCGGGGTGAGCGGGTCGACCCTGACCACCGGCAGCCCGCCGAACTCCGGGGCGGGTGGGCGGTGTCCGGGGACCGTGAGGAGCAGGCGCGCCGCCGTCGTCGTACGGCACAGGTGCCGGGCGGCGTCGCCCAGGGCCGCACGGGAGAGCGGGTCCCACAGGTGGGCGTCGTCGACGCAGACGAGCAGCGGGCGGGAGCCGGCGCGGAGCGCGTCGAGCAGGGCGTGCCCGGATCCGCCCGCCGGTGCGCGGCCGGTGGCCTCGCCGAGGGCGCGCAGCAGCGTGCGCAGGCCGCCGCCGGGGACGGCCGGGCCCGCGGGGTCGGCCCGTACGCCCACCACGGGCCCCGCGGCGAAGGCGCGGGCGGCGCGTTCGAGGAACCAGGTGCGGCCGCAGCCGGGTTCGCCGGTGACGACGCCTACGGCGGCGTCGAGCCGGTCCGCCGTGGCGGTCGCCCGGTGCGGCGCCGGGCCGGGGATCGCGGGCGTCTGTCCGGTCATTCACGTGACGTTACGCACGCGTAACGTGAGGCGGAAGTCACGCGTCCACCCGCGCGAAGTCCCGATTCCCCCCGGTGACCTGGGAGTTCGGGGGTGCAGTGCGGTGTGCGGGCTTGTGCCGGTGCCCAACTCCCCCGCGCCCGCGCCGTGACCGGGCACAACGGCGGCGGCGGTCGCGCGAGATGCGCGACCGCCGCCGGTGTCGTGGGGCGTGGGACACGGCGGATGCCGTGCGGGGCGTCAGGAGGTGTGCGGGCAGTTGCCCCGGTACTCCTCGATGGTCAGGCTCGGGCGGGGCAGCGGGCACAGGAACTGCTCGTAGCGGGTGTCGTTGTCGATGAACCGCTTCAACCAGGAAATGCTGTACTTCGCGATCGTCGTGTTCGAGGAGATCGGGGTCAGGTGCGAGGTGCCGTTCAGCTCCAGGTAGGCGCGGTCCAGGGAGGACGGCAGGGAGGAGTAGAAGGGCTCGGCGTGACTGGCCACGGGGGCGATGGTGTCGCCGTCGGCACCGAAGATCAGGGTGGGTGTGCTGATCTCCGGCCAGCTCTTGTCGGTGTTCCACGGCGTCAGCGGGATCGCCGCGTGGAGGGAGGGCCGGGTCTTGGCGGCCTCGAGGCTGCCACCGCCGCCCATCGAGTGCCCCATCACGCCGAGCCGGGTGCTGTCGACCCGGCCCCGGACCGAGCTGCGCTGGGTGAGGTAGTCCAGGGCGGCGAGCAACTGCCGTCCGCGCGAGTCGGGCTGGTCGAGGGTGGTGTTCGTGTCGATGGTGAAGACGACGAAGCCCTGTGAGGCCAGCCGCGGACCCAGCCAGGCCATCGTGGACTGGGTGCCCGTGTAGCCGGGCGAGATGGCGACCGCTCCGAAGGTGCCGTCGGCGGTGCTGGTCGGGTAGTAGATCGTACCCCCGCCGAAGCCGGTGACGGCGAGGGAGGAGACGGAGGTCTGCGAGACGGAGTACGAGCCCCTGGCGGCCTCGATGCTGGAGGTGGTCGGCGCCGGTCCGCGCTCGTAGGGGTTGTCCGCGGCCTGGGCCCCGGCCCCGTTGAGGGTGGTGAGGCCGACGACCGCGGCGATCGCCGTCGCCAGGCCGGCGAACCGGGCGGATCTGCGGTGGGGGGAACCGGTGGGCACGCGGTGGGCGGCACCGGTACGCGCTTGCTGCTGCACGACGAGTCGTCCTCTCTGTCGTGGCGGCCCGCCCGGCCGGGCGGGTCCGTGGAGGGGCTGGTCGTGCCACTGTCGGGGCGCGGCCACCGCCCGGGGACCGGCAATGTCACCGGTCTCGTGCGGGGCGCTCCTGGCGAAGCCGCTCACCCGCTATTCTCCCTGCGTTTCTCCGGCGTTTCCGGCATCAACGGCGCGCATCGGTGCACTCGGACCGGGTCGCCGGACGAGGAGGACCGCCGTGCTGTGGGTCGCCGTACTGCTGCTGCCGGTGCTGTCCGTCCTGCTGATGGTCATGGACCGTGTGGAGGACCGTCTGCTCGCCCCCGCCGCCCCCGAGCGGGCCAGGCGGAGGCATGCCGGGCGCAGGAGGCAGCTGCGGCTGGTCCGGGGGACGTCCGGGCGCCCGGAGCCGGGCGCGGACGAGTCCGGCGCGGGCCCCCGGGCCGCCTGACCTGCCTCTCTCCGGCCGCCCGCCCGCCGGGACGAGTGTCGGGGGGTGCACTTCCGCGCCGTACGTGTGCGAGGCTCGCCGAGGACGGCGCCTCGGCGCCCCCGACGTCACCCCGACCGGCAGCAGGGAGAGTCAGCGGCATGCGCATCGGTCTGTTCGGCACCGGCCCCTGGGCGCAGATGGTCCACGCGCCCGTTCTGGCCGCACACGAGGGTCTCGACTTCGTCGGGGTGTGGGGCAGGCGCCCCGCCGCCGCGAAGGAACTGGCGGACCGTCACGGCACGCGGGCCTTCGACGGCGTGGACGAACTGCTCGCGGAGGTGGACGCGGTGGCGGTGGCGGTACCGCCGGACGTGCAGGCGGACCTCGCGGTCCGGGCCGCCGGGGCCGGTCGTCATCTGCTGCTGGACAAGCCCCTCGCCGCGACGGTGGCGGGGGCGCGCGACGTCGTGCGCGCGGTGACGCGGGCGCGGGTCGCGTCGGTGGTCTTCTTCACCACCCGCTTCCTCCCCGAGCCCGAGGCGTGGATCGCCGAACAGGCGGAGGCCGGTGGCTGGTTCACGGGTCACGCGCAGTGGCTGGGGTCGGTGTTCACCGGCGAGGACCATCCCTTCGCCACGCCGTGGCGGCGGGAGAAGGGCGCCCTGTGGGACGTCGGCCCGCACGCCCTGTCCGTGCTGCTGCCGGTCCTCGGCGACGTCCGCAGGGTGGCCGCCGCGGCGGCGGGGCCCGGCGACACCGTTCACCTGGTCCTGGACCATGCCGGCGGCGCCTCCAGCACGCTGACGCTCAGCCTGACGGCCCCGTCGGCCGCGTCCGGGGCGGGCGTGGAGATCCGGGGCGAGGCCGGGGTCACGCGGCTCCCGGAGAGTTCCGCGGACGCCGCGAGCGCGCTCGGCCGGGCCGCGGACGCGTTGTGCGCCGCGGCCCGTGACGGGCGACCGCACCCTTGCGACGCCGCGTTCGGCCTGCGGGTCACCGAGATCCTCGCCGAGGCCGGGGGCCTGCTGGCCTCCGACGCCGGCTGAGATCACGCCGACCGTGGCCGGTCGGGCGTGCCGGTCAGGCCCTGGCCGTCGGGCGTGCCGGTCAGGCGTGCCGGTGGGTGCGCTTGTTGCCGGTGAAGGCCCGGTAGAGGAGCAGCAGGATCAGCGAGCCGACGATCGCGGCGATCCAGGTGGACAGGTCGAAGAAGCCGTCGATCGAGTCCACCCCGAAGATCACCTTGCCGAGCCAGCCGCCGAGCAGACCGCCCGCGACGCCGATCAGCATGGTGATGATGATGCCGCCCGGGTCCTTCCCCGGCAGCAGCATCTTGGCAACGGCCCCAGCGAGCAGGCCTATCAGAATCCAGGCAATGATGCCCACGGTTCCTCCCATCTCCGTCGGAAAGCGTGTACGTCTTCCGAATGCACGGAGAGTGGGGACGCAAACCTGTCAAGGGCTCGTCAGCCTTCTTCGAACGGTTCGTCACTCCACCGGAACCAGGCCCGGTCGCCCCGGATGTGCAGCAGGAACTCGGCCACCGGACCCTCGGGCGAGTGCAGCGCGACACGCCTGCCGATCTCGGCGTAGACGGCCTCCCACTCCTCGATGTTCCGGTCCAGGTCGCCCTCCACGAGGGCGAGTTCACGGGTGAAGAGGTGCTCGACGGCGTCGTACGCCGGGCCGGGACTGAAACGGCCCGACAGCCACGGGAAGTCGGCGTCGTCGATGACGATCTCACCCACCTGTTCCTCCCCGTGCCGCACGTACCAGATCTCGCCGTCGAACCCCATCACGCCTCCGTCATCCGCGGCCGTTGACACCGCGGGACAGCTTGTCACCCGGGCGCGAAGTTCCGGAGGCGTTGTGGGCCGGGAGGTGGCGGCCTGCAAGGTCGCCGTCCGGGGCGCGGGCGATCCGCCACCACTCGCGTGGGGACGGGCACCAGCGGAAGAAGTCCGGTTTCTCCTGGGCGGCCAGGTCGAGGCCGCCCGCGGCGACGGCCTTGCGGGCGTGCGCGTCGAGGGTGGCGGAGCGGATGCTGCGCTGCGCGTCCGTGGTCACCGGGCGGGCGGTCACACCTTTGGGGCTCCCCCGCCGGACGGTCCATGGCTTTCCCCGGCGGCCTTCGCGGGCCGCCTCCCCACCTCCCCGTCCCCCTCCGCGTCGATGTGCGGCAGGATCCGGTCCAGCCGGCGCGGGGTCCACCAGGCGTGCGGGCCCAGCAGGGTCATCACTGCCGGGACCATGAGCAGCCGCACGACGGTGGCGTCGATGAGCACGCTGACGGCAAGGCCCAGCCCGAGCATCTTGACGACGATGTTGTCGCTGACGATGAACGCGGCGAAGACGCTCACCATGATCAGGGCGGCACAGGTGATGACCCGGGCGGTGATCTCCAGGGCATGGGC
>NZ_MUBA01000498.1 GCF_002154575.1 Streptomyces bobili | reverse complement strand
TCGAGCAGCGTCCACTCGTAGGTCGTACGGGCCATGATGGCGATCCGGTCGCCGGGCGCCAGTCCCTCCCCGATCAACCCCTTGGCCACCGCGAGGACTTCGGCGGCGAACTGCTGTGCCGTCACGTCCGCCCACCGGCCCTCCGCGTCCCTGCGGCTGAGGACCACGGCGTCGGGGGCCGCTCCCGCGTTGTCGAACGGCAGCTCCGCGAGCGAGCCGTACGTCATCGGGCGCGCGAACACCGGCATCGACGCCTCCCGCACGGCGCCGTCCAGCCTGCGGGTCTCGGGTTCCACGAGGGCGGGGGGAGCGTCGTAACCGGCGAAGGCCGGTGTGGAGGATGAATACGGGGTGGACACGGGCAGCTCCCTGGGCGTGCAGCGATCGAACTGCTTGCTGCATGAAGTACGTGCCTCGCGCGTCGAGGCGTTCAACCGGGACGGAACCGTAGAAAGGGGTTACCCCCGGTTAGCTAGGGGATCGTACGGGGCGGACGTGTGGGGCTTGTGCGGGTTCGGGGGTGTTCATGGGCCAGGGCTGTGCAACCTCCAGGGGTACCTGAGTGACCCTCAGGTTCGCTGGTGGCGGGGTGTTTCGCGGGTGCCGCCGGGCGGGCTTGCCAGTCGCCTTACCGGCGGTAACCTGACTCCAGAGTAAGGAACATCGAGCGGGTAGGCGAGGGGGCGGAAGAAATGGACATGACCGACCGGAACACGCGTCTCGGCGGCGGGGTACGGGCGCGGTGACC
>NZ_MUBA01000497.1 GCF_002154575.1 Streptomyces bobili | reverse complement strand
GCACATGCCGAGCGAAGTGGGAATGACGTAGCCGGCATCGCGCCCGCACGTCGGGCAGATGCGGCGGGCGGCGTTGGCCCTGGCCAGGGCCGCCCACCGGCCGGGCGTCATGGGCCGGACCGGCTTGGCCAGGTCGACCCGGTACAGGTAGGCGACCAGCGGCCCACGGCGACGGCGCGGCCGTTCGAGCTGCGCGGCCACGTCCTGCCCGCCGGGCCGCAGGTTGTGCGCCCTCAGCTGTCGGCGGGTGGCGTAGCCGTCCGGGGCCAGTCGCCACCGGTAGACCGGCAGCGTGGCCATCAGACGGTCGGAGCGGAGGACCGCTCAGCGAGCAGGGCGTCCCGCAGCATCCGGGCGTTGGTGGGCGAGGTGCGGAGCGCGCGCCGGATGCCCTCGCCGGTGATCTGCGAGGTCGGCCAGCCGGCGGTGACTGTGCGTGCCTCGGTCAGCAACTGCTCGGGGCTGCGCTTGGGCCGACTCGATCGAGCGACCTCGGGAATGCGGCCGGTCGCCCGGCGGGGGCGGGAGGAGTCGACCGCCACGGCCCGCCGTGCGGCAGGCTCGATCGACGCGGGCAGCACCCTGACCGGCTTGAGGACCAGGGCCGATTTTCCGGCGTCGACCGCGACCGGATCGGGCATCACGACCCGCGCCAGGGTGACCGGGGCGGGGGTCGATACCGGCAGGTCAGCCGTAGACCGTTTCCTCTCAATCTCGGTAGATTCCTCCGCATTCGTGTCTGCGATGGGAATCGGGGTGGGGCGGTGGTGCAGCACCTTGGCGACCAGATCGGAGCCGAAGTAGATCGAGCCGACCGGCAGGGATGTCGCGAGCAGTACGAGCGCCCAGTTCGCCGGATCCCACTGCGCCAACCGGCCCCAGTCGACCTCACGGCCGTGCAGCTCCGGGACCAGCCCGTGCACGTAGTTCAGCACCAGCGAGGCGACGGTGTAGGTGCCCAGCACCCGCAACGCGAACTTGCGGTCGTCGTCGGCCAGAACCAGCGTGGCGACCAGTGCCAGCGCCATCAGACCGTCGACCACGAACGGGTAGAGGGTCGCGGCGGTGGCGTCGGCACCGACCGCGCCGGCGATGTCGCGCAGTGCGTTCCACGAGACGCGGAACGCCATGCCGACCACTGCGACCAGCGCCAGCACCAACGCGGCGCGTCCCCTGCGGCGCAGGTTCATGCCGCACCGCCCGGCAGGCTCACACCGGCGGGGCGGTTGGCCAGGTCCCGCCGCGCAGCCAGCACCCGGTTGTGGGCCCGGCGGATGCGCCGCTTGTCCAGCTCGTTCGGGACGCGGTCCAGCGTGACGATCTGCGCGTTCAACAGGTCGACCTCCGCCAGGATCAGCGGGAGTTCCTGCTCCACCGCGTCCAGCTCAGCAGCCGTCGGCTCCATGAAGTCGGCGAACGCGGTAACAGCGTCCTGAACAGTAACGATGTGATCCATTGGGTCGTGTTCCTCTCACAGGGGTGAACGGCCTGAACCGCACCCCCGGAGTAGGCGCTCCGGGGGTGCTTGCCGATTGGGTGGGGCCCTCTGCCTCAAACCACGGCGGGGCGAAGCGCCCCGGCCAGGAGTCGAACCTGGCCTTCGACCATCGGGGCTATGTCGTATCGCGGCTCTGTGCGCGCCTTGCTCCGCCTCCTTTGGACAGCGCGCGGTCACCGCGCCACTCAGTCGTCACTCGCTGAGCGGTCTCCCTGGGTGTCATGGACCGGGTGCAGCCCAATCACCGGGGTCCCCGTGATCCGGTCCCTGGGTCCACGCCCGAGGGTCAGACCAGCGGCTTAGCCGATGACACCGATCAATCCGTGAAGACGACGGGCTTTTACGTCTCCCCTGCCGCTCGGACCGCATGTAAGCGGGTCCGACGGGGCCATTCACACGTTCTTGCAGGTCAGGCAGGCGAGATGCGCTTCCCGCGTTTTGCTTAGGGGGGGTTGCCGCCTCTCTTGATAGGTACCGTAGGCAAACCTGTCCGTGCGCGCAACCCCCTCTCGCGATAGAGTTCGTTAGCCCCCCTAGGCGACGATGGGAGAACAGTGCACGACGACATGAAGCGGGTCTCTGAGATCTCGGCCCCGGTTGACCGCGCCAAAGCTGCGATTGACCTGATGGCGACGTATCAGGGATGGGTGCTGGAGCTGTCCCGCATCCGTCGAGAGGCCATCGAGGAGGCGCAGGCATCCGGCATGACTCAGGCCGAGATTGCCAAGAGTCTCGGTGTGAGCCGTGGACGTGTCGGGCAACTCGCGTCCGCCGGCCCGCCCCCGGAGCGAGCGTTCTTCGGTACGGACTCGGTGACCGTCTCGCTCGGTGGCAAGGTCGAAGCCGGCAAGGGCCCGGACCAGAACCCGAGCGCGGTCGTAACGAGGGAAGACCTCGACAACTTCGAGCACCTGCGCAAGTTGCTGGGCGGGATGAAGCTCGATGCCGAGTACGAGGTGATCCCCCCGACCGGAATCGTCAACCTGAACCGCGACAACCACGTGGTTGTCTGCGGACCGCGGCTTTCCCCGATCATCGCGCAGGTACTTGAAGGGGATGACAACCTACGGTTCGCCAAGGACGAGGCTTGGCACCTGGTGGACCAAACAGCAGGGACCACATACCGCTCCCCGATGGATGAGGACGGCTCAGCGGGGGACGTTGGTTATCTGGGACGGCTCCCCCGCCTGGACGGACGGGGGACGTTCCTGTACATCGCCGGAATCCACTCCATCGGCGCAAACGGAGTCGTCCACTATCTCGAAAACAATCTTGCAGAGCTGTACAGGGAGGTTCGTACGCGTCGGTTCTCCACGCTCATCTCGTGTCGTTACGACCCCAAGACCCTCGATGTGCTGGAGAGTCGCCGCGTCACTCCGCTCTACCGACATGAAGGCTGATCATGCGCGTCTCTTTTGACACACGTTCGGGGGGAGCCAATCCGAACGAAGATTGGGTGGCCGGCACGCCGATGCTCGCCGTCGTCCTGGACGGTCTGAGTACCGCCGGCCTGAACACGGGCTGCCGTCACGGCGTCCCGTGGTACGTCGCCCACCTCGGTAGTCAGATCGTCTCTGCTCTCTCGGCCCCGGACCGGCCACTCGCAGACGGGTTGGCCGACGCCATCGCACGTGTCGCGGAGTTGCACCCTGGGTGCGACCTGGCCAACCCAGGGACGCCTTCAGCCACAGTCGCAATTCTGCGAGAGAACTCCGGTTCCTTTGACCATCTGGTCCTCGCGGACTCGCCGGTCGTGTTCGACGGCCCCGACGGTATCTCGGTGATCACGGATCTTCGTGTAGACGAGGTACTGCCCGACTTGAAGGCCGAAGTCGAGCAGTACGAGACCCATACCGGCGAGCACAGAAAAGCTCTCCAGAAGCTCGTATCCGCACAGCGACAGGTGCGCAACACACCTGAGGGGTACTGGGTGGCGGCGGCTGCTCCCGAAGCGGCAGAGCACGCCCTGAGCGGCACGGTGCCTGGCGTCAACGTGCGCGCCGCGGCCGTGATGTCCGACGGCGTATCGCGACTCGTGACCGAGTACGGGATGGCAACGTGGTCCGCCGTTTTCAACACGCTCAGGACGGGCGGACCACGCGAGCTGATCGATACGGTCCGCAAGGTTGAGGCGACGGACCCGACCGGCCGCCGCTGGCCGCGCTACAAATCCGGCGACGACGCCACGGTGGCGTTCTGCCAGTGGTGACGGGCCGATGACCGACCGCGGGCCGTCTCTGGGTCCCCGGGGGACAAACGACCCCGAGTCCGTACCGGAGGCTCTGCAGTCTCAGCACGAGCGTCAGTAGCCGGAACCCTGCGCAGTCGGGCGCCGGTTATAGGTTTCCCTACCTCATCAAGGCCTGCGCGAGGCGCGGGCACGCGCGCCGCCTTGTCGGCGGGGCCGCCGCCCTGTCTTCGCCAGCGGCGGCCCCGCCCGGCGGCGCGCTTGGCGGCCGCCGGCAGGAAGTGGGAAACACCCTCTGTGGCTGGGACGGTCGGCTCCACGGCTTTAGGCAGCCACTGTGGGGCGAAAGCCTCTGAGATCATGGCCGCAACGTCGCGCTTTAACGGGCAGGTCCACAGACTGCCCGACTCGCCATCAGCTTACGGGGCCATGATCACTCGCCCCAAAGCCGCTCAACGACCTGAGCGCCCCTCCAAGAGAAGCATGACCGGAAGCACGACTAAAGGACGTCTGGGGTCATTTGACGTCACCCAAGGCGGTTGACGGCTTGCACCGCTTACAGAGCAGTGCAGAGGTCAGGTCAATCTGGCCCATGGAACGACGCTTGAAGTCGGCTCGAACCAAGACGCAGCGCCTTGTGTGCAGCATAGCTGTTTTTGGATTTTCAAAGAGAACTTGCTCGGCGAATCGCCAGTCTTCTGGCACTTCCGCATTTCGAACCAACTCTTGGTAGTCGTCAGTGCCGCGAAGAGGCTCTAGGAGCGGCCACTCGATTAGGTTCTCAAAATCGACATCACCCGATTCGTACAAACCTCTCAACACCTGCATAGCCTCAGCATTCTCACTGAGAAGGCAATACTTGGCCAGTACGAATCTGGGGCTCAAGGCATCCACGTCCCAATCCTCCACCTCCTGCAGGACAGACCCATCGCCCATTCGTTGCCTAGAAATCCATGAGTTAATCCGGAAGAGTAGCTCATCAGCCATGCTCGAAGACACTTCGACACCATACGAAGCGCACTTTTTGACCAGCTCATATCGACCCTTCACAAGGTTTTGATATGTGAAGTCGTGCACACGGGCGAGCGCTTCCGAGCTGTGACCCGTCGCGAATTTCAGCGCCACGGCACCCATGAGAAGGTACCCAAAGCAGAGAAGCTCATAGGTAGCTTTGTTCAGATAATTCTCATCGACTTGCAAATAGTCCCCTTCCTTCACTCCCTTCCTGAGTCCGGCACCGACACTCTGGATGTAGCGCCGACTTGCGTGCCCACCATTGTGAACTATGACATGACGACGCTGGAAGACCTCTTGCAGGAAGTCCCAATCAATCGCATAGTCCTCAAAATCAAGCTTCATTTTGTCGGCGAAGAATTTGCGCCAGTCATTGAAACTACCAAACATGAATTCGTCGACGCGGCGATCAATTGCAATTTTGATTGCATCTTCCAGATCCTTCATTTCCTTAAGTTCACGTAGGGAGAACTCCTTGCCCTTATCTCTGGAGGATGCCTCTAGCGCCTGAGGCGCGATCTCATAAAAGTTAGACACCAAGCCTGCGAGTAGCACCTCGAAATTACTCACCGCCGAAACAACAGTCGATTGGAAGAACATGGGCAGACGCGGCGAGCGTCTCAGCGCCTCCTGAAAATGATGCATCCACCCAGGACCCCAAGCATCATCTTTAACCGCCTCCCACATGATACTCATAATTGACGGATGCCGACCTTCCTTGACTTCCATTTCGTACCTATCAAAGGCGTCGCTAATCTTCTTAAACTCCTCCTGGCTTAGGCGCTCAAAAACAGGATCCATCATCGAAGGAATAAAATCAGTGTCCAACTTCTTAATTTGAGGCGACGCGACGCCCGCCACTTCCAAAAGGGCATCCATTTTCCGCCAGAATTCGTCCCCAAGATATGCGACAGTGAAGAGGAACTGTTCCTTCGGGTCCAACTCTTGCTCATCTTCGTGTGTCATGCATCACACTGTAAGGGCCTTCGCTCGGCTCTGCGGATGCTTCGCAAAATGAGGCAACCGCTGGTTACGCTGACATCAACGTCGCCAGACGGGCACGGACGCCAGCGACTCGGGCTGGGATGCGGACCACTTGGCCAGCACGAAAGGGAGCGGACCGCACGGCTGAGTGACCGAACTCCTTAAAGCGGTGCTCATCCGCCCGCCATGGATGTCTGGCAGGCCCCTCGCACTGCCGGTGGTGAGCGGCCGCCGGGCCGTCCCTGGGCCGTCCG
>NZ_MUBA01000496.1 GCF_002154575.1 Streptomyces bobili | reverse complement strand
CCGAGCCGCCGGGCGGCCGCCACCAGCGCGCCGCGGTGCGCGGCATCGGTCACGTCCCCGGCGAGCGCCTCCACCCTCGTCCCGTGCTCCGCGACCGCCGCAGCCGTCTCCTTCAGCACCTGCGCCGTCCTGGCGTCCAGCACCAGATCCCAGCCCCGCGCGGCCAGGGCCTCGGCGAGCGCCCGCCCCAGCCCCTTCGAAGCCCCCGTGATGATCGCAACCGGCATGACAACCGTCCCCTCGTCGACCCGCCGCTCGGCGGTGCCCTCACCGTAGGAACGCCACCGCCCCGGCCGCCTCGGACGCGGGACGGGGCCCGCCGGGGCCCTTCGGCGTACGCCCACGGCACCGGGGACCTCAGCCCTAGGCCCTGCGGCCTACCCCGGTGCGTCACAGGTCCGATGCCCGCTGTCACACCCCGCCGGTACCGTGAGGAGCATGAGTCAAGGCCCCCGGTCCGGCCTCGCCGCGGTCAGTTCCGCGCTGCTGGCCATGAGCAGACACCTCGAGGTGCGTGACGTCCTGAAGACGATCGTCGCCTCGGCCCGCGAGCTGCTCGACGCGCAGTACGCCGCGCTCGGCGTCCCGGACGATCACGGAGGCTTCGCCCAGTTCGTCGTCGACGGCATCGGCGAGGAACAGTGGAAGGCCATCGGCCCGCTGCCCCGCCAGCACGGCATCCTGGCCGCGATGCTGCACGAGGCCAAGCCCGAGCGCCTCGCCGACGTGCGCAAGGACCCCCGCTTCGAGGGCTGGCCGTCCGCCCACCCCGAGATGTCCGACTTCCTCGGCCTGCCCATCCGGGACGGCGACGAGGTCATCGGCGCCCTCTTCCTCGCCAACAAGCTCTGCCCCGCGGAGGGAAACCCCCCGCGACCGCAGTCCGAGGGCCGCTGCGGCTTCACCGAGGACGACGAGGAACTGCTCTCGATCCTCGCCCAGCACGCCGCGATCGCCCTCACCAACGCCCGCCTGTACGAACGCAGCCGCGAACTCACCATCGCCGAGGAGCGCTCCCGGCTCGCCCACGAACTGCACGACGCGGTCAGCCAGAAACTGTTCTCCCTGCGCCTGACCGCCCAGGCCGCCGCCACCCTCGTCGACCGCGACCCCTCCCGCGCCAAGGGCGAACTCCAGCAGGTGGCCGCCCTCGCCGCCGAGGCCGCCGACGAACTGCGCGCCGCCGTGGTCGAGCTGCGCCCCGCCGCCCTCGACGAGGACGGTCTCGTGGCCACCCTCCGCACCCAGATCCAGGTCCTGGACCGCGCCCACTCCGCGCGCGTGACCTTCACCGGCCAGGGCGTCCGCGCCCTGCCGGCCGCCCAGGAGGAGGCCTTCCTGCGCGTCGCCCAGGAGGCACTGCACAACGCGCTGCGCCATTCCGGCGCGGAGCATGTCGACGTGAACCTCCACAAGCGCGGCCCCGACACCGTCCTGCGCGTCACGGACGACGGCTGCGGATTCGACCCCACGACGGTCCGCAGAGCCGGCCGTCACCTCGGGCTGGTGTCGATGCGCGACCGGGCCGGCGGGATCGGCGGCAGCCTGACCGTGGAATCGGTGCCCGGCAAGGGCACCACGATCGAACTGGAGGCTCCCGGTGGCTGACGCGATCAAGGTGCTGCTCGTCGACGACCACCAGGTCGTCCGCCGGGGCCTGCGCACCTTCCTGGAGGTGCAGGACGACATCGAGGTCGTCGGCGAGGCGGCCGACGGCGCCGAGGGAGTGGCCCGCGCCGAGGAACTGAAGCCCGACGTCGTCCTAATGGACGTCAAGATGCCGGGCATGGACGGCGTGGAGGCCCTCCGCAAACTCCGGGAACTGGCCAACCCCGCGCGCGTGCTGATCGTCACCAGCTTCACCGAGCAGCGCACGGTGGTCCCCGCCCTGCGCGCGGGCGCCGCCGGGTACGTCTACAAGGACGTGGACCCCGACGCGCTGGCCGGCGCCATCCGCTCGGTCCACGCCGGGCACATCCTGCTCCAGCCGGAGGTCGCCGGCGCCCTCCTCTCCCAGGAGGAGGCCAACTCCGGCCAGGGCAGGGGCGGCTCGCTCACCGAGCGGGAGCGCGAGGTCCTCGCCCTGATAGCGGACGGCCGCTCCAACCGGGAGATCGCCCGAGCCCTCGTGCTGTCCGAGAAGACCGTCAAGACCCACGTCTCCAACATCCTGATGAAGCTCGACCTCGCCGACCGCACCCAGGCCGCCCTGTGGGCCGTACGCCACGGTGCCGCAGGCTGAACCCCGCCCATCCGGACGCGTCTCCTCCGGTCTGAGATTCATACCGTCGTGGGAATGTCCCCCGGATGGCGCATCCTTCGGCGGTCGCCGGCGTTCTCCAGTGCGTGCCGCGGTGATCGCCGCGGCAATCGCCAGGAGGGGTCAGAAGTGAAGAACCTGAAGAAGGCAGCGGCCGTGACGATGGTGGCCGGCGGGCTGGTGGCCGCGGGCGCCGGGATGGCCTCCGCCACCAGCGGTGCGTCGGCCGACGGTGTGGCCGAGCGCTCGCCTGGTGTCGTCTCGGGCAACGTCATCCAGGCCCCGGTGCACATCCCGGTCAACGCCGTCGGCAACAGCGTCAACGTCATCGGCGTGCTCAACCCGGCCTTCGGCAACCTGGGCCTCAACCACTGAGTCCCCAGCCCTTCGGCCTCCCCCGGCCCCACTCCGGGGGAGGCCGGTCTGCTTGTCGCCCGAATCGCCCGAACGGGCCGTTCCGGGCCGAGCCCCGTACCACCGGTGTCCCTCCCGCGTTGATCAGCTCACGACCCGCGGCCGGGTCGCCCACGCAACAGCAGGAGGAACCCTTCTCATGAACATCGCCAAGAAGGCCGCTCTGGCCCTCACCGTCGCCGGTGTCGCGGCCGGCGCCTCCGCCGGTGCCGCTGTCGCCGACGCGGGCGCCGAGGGCGCGGCCGTGAAGTCGCCGGGCGTCGGCTCGGGCAACGTCGTCCAGGTCCCGGTGCACATCCCGGTCAACGCCGTCGGCAACAGCGTGAACGTCATCGGCCTCCTGAACCCGGCCTTCGGCAACACGGGCGTCAACGACTGACACCACCACCAAGGCAAGGGCCCCACACCGACACGGTGCGGGGCCCTTCGTCATGCCGGCCGGCGGCACCTGGGATCCCCCGAGCCACGCTCCCCTCACCCCTCGACAGACCTCACCGCTCCCGCTCCTCCACATACGCGTTGTACGCGGCCACCTGCGCCCGCCGCCCCGTCCGCTCCACCGGCCGCAACGCGGCGACCCGAGCCCCCATCTCGGACGCGCTCACCGCACCCCCGTGCCCGTTCTCGTACGCCAGCGACACCAGCAGCCCCACCCGCTGCGCGAGCTCCAGCACCCGCACCGCCCGCGGCGGATACCCCGGCGCCAGCATCTCCCGTCCCGCTTCCGCCCGAGCCCGGTACGCCTCGACCGCCGCCTCCGCCACCGGCCCCGACCCGGCCACGTCCAACCGTGACAGCACGGTCGTGGCGTCGCGCAGGGCCTCCGCCAGCTCCCGCTCGGCCTCACCTAGCGACGGCACGTCAGCGGGCGGAGCCTCCCGCACGGGGAGGCAGTGCCACACCACCTCCACATGCACGTCACCCGCGGGCCCGGCCTCGTACACCTCCGGCACCAGCCCGAGCGCGGCCCCGTGACAGACCACCGCCTCCTCGGCCTCCAGCGCCCGCGCGTTGAACTCCGGCGGTCCGCTCAGCCCCAGCGGATGCCCCGGCGCCGGCAGCGCCACCCGTAGCCCGCTCACCCCGAGTGCCCGCAGCCTCCCCAGGGCGAGCGTGAGACCGACGGGCGCGGACTCGCCGGGCAGTCCCTCCACCCGGTGCACGGCATCCGAGCCGACGATGGCGAGTGCAGCGTCGTCCGGAGAGACAAGTCCGGCCAAAAGGGCATTTCCCCAAGCGGCAAGGCGACCAGAGCGCGGTTCCGAAAGCATGCCCCCAGCCTAAGGACCGGACCGATGGAACGGTCCCCCCGGCCGGTGGCGTAGATTTTCCCGGAGGGCCGCGCCCACCCGCGCGCGGCGGTCCGAGCCACTGGCGTACGCGACAACCGAGACCGGCCACACTGCAAGGGGAGACAACGCGCTCATGAGCGATGTTCTGGAGCTTCAGGACGTATCCGTGGTCCGCGAGGGCCGGGCTCTGGTGGACCAGGTCTCCTGGTCGGTCAAGGAAGGCGAGCGCTGGGTCATCCTCGGCCCCAACGGAGCCGGCAAGACGACCCTGCTGAACATCGCGTCCAGCTACCTCTACCCCAGCAGCGGCACCGCCACCATCCTCGGCGAGACCCTCGGCACCCCCGGCACCGACGTCTTCGAGCTGCGCCCCCGCATCGGCATCGCCGGCATCGCGATGGCCGACAAGCTCCCCAAGCGCCAGACCGTCCTGCAGACCGTGCTGACCGCCGCGTACGGCATGACGGCCGGTTGGCAGGAGGACTACGAGGAGATCGACGAGCAGCGCGCCCGCGCCTTCCTCGACCGCCTCGGCATGACCGACTACCTGGACCGCAAGTTCGGCACCCTCTCCGAGGGAGAGCGCAAGCGCACGCTCATCGCCCGCGCCCTGATGACCGACCCCGAGCTGCTGCTGCTGGACGAGCCGGCCGCCGGTCTCGACCTCGGTGGCCGCGAGGACCTCGTACGCCGCCTCGGCCGCCTCGCCCGCGACCCGATCGCCCCCTCGATGATCATGGTCACGCACCATGTCGAGGAGATCGCCCCCGGCTTCACCCACGTCCTGATGATCCGTCAGGGCAAGGTCCTCGCCGCCGGACCGGTCGAACTCGAACTGACCTCCCGCAACCTCTCCCTCTGCTTCGGCCTCCCCCTCGTCGTGGAACAGGTCGGCGACCGCTGGACGGCCCAGGGACTGCCGCTCGCCTGACCGCCCCTGTTCGCGCCCTGTCGGCAGCGCACCTGCCGGACCTACCATGAACGTGTGAACGACATCGACGCGTGGGTGTGGTGGCTCGTAGGCGCGGCAGCGCTCGGAATCCCGCTGGTGGTCACCGCCATGCCGGAGTTCGGAATGTTCGCGGTCGGCGCGGTGGCCGCGGCCGTCACGGCGGGACTCGGCTTCGACGTGGTCGCCCAGGTACTCGTCTTCGTGGCCGTCTCCGTCGCCCTCATCGCCGTCGTACGGCCCATCGCGGCCCGGCACAGCGCCCAGCGGCCCCAATTCGCCAGCGGAGTGGACGCGTTGAAGGGCAAGCAGGCCGTCGTCCTGGAACGGGTCGACGGCTCCGGCGGACGCATCAAGCTGGCCGGCGAAGTCTGGTCGGCGCGCGCTCTCGACACCGACCGGGTCTACGACGTGGGACAGGAAGTCGACGTCGTGGACATCGAGGGGGCCACGGCGATCGTCATCTGACCCTGCCAACTCCCGCACCGCGTAAGTGAACAGAACAGCCCACGAGCCGGACGACGGTCTGTCACACTCGACCAGCAAGATCTTCAACAAGCCTAAGATCTTCCGAAAGCGCCGAGGCGGAGAAGGGTACGGGGAGCACGATGGAACCGGTCATCATCGTCTTGATCATCCTGGTGGTGTTGGTCTTCATCGCCCTGATCAAGACGATCCAGGTCATCCCACAGGCGAGCGCCGCGATCGTGGAGCGGTTCGGCCGCTACACGCGGACGCTCAACGCGGGCCTCAACATCGTCGTTCCGTTCATCGACACCATCCGCAACCGCATCGACCTGCGTGAACAGGTCGTGCCGTTCCCCCCGCAGCCGGTGATCACCCAGGACAACCTGGTCGTCAACATCGACACCGTCATCTACTACCAGGTGACCGACGCCCGCGCCGCGACCTACGAAGTCGCCAGCTACATCCAGGCGATCGAGCAGCTCACCGTCACCACCCTGCGCAACATCATCGGTGGCATGGACCTCGAACGGACGCTGACCTCCCGCGAGGAGATCAACGCGGCCCTGCGCGGCGTCCTCGACGAGGCCACCGGCAAGTGGGGCATCCGCGTCAACCGCGTGGAACTGAAGGCGATCGAGCCCCCGACCTCCATCCAGGACTCGATGGAGAAGCAGATGCGCGCCGACCGTGACAAGCGCGCCGCGATCCTCACCGCCGAAGGCACGCGCCAGGCCGCGATCCTCACGGCCGAGGGCGAGAAGCAGTCCGCGATCCTCAGGGCCGAGGGCGAGGCCAAGGCCGCCGCCCTGCGCGCCGAGGGCGAAGCCCAGGCGGTCCGTACGGTCTTCGAGGCGATCCACGCCGGCGACGCGGACCAGAAGCTCCTGTCCTACCAGTACCTCCAGATGCTCCCGAAGATCGCCGAGGGCGACGCCAACAAGCTCTGGATCGTCCCCAGCGAAATCGGCGACGCCCTCAAGGGCCTGTCCGGTGCCATGGGCAACTTCGGCGGCATGGGCGGCGGTTCGGGCTCCAACGGCGGCGGCTCGGACAGCCCGAAGGAACGCCGCGAGAAGCCCTCGATCGACTGACCCGCAGGACCCCGCGCACGCACAGTTCCCCGCGCCCCCCGTCAGGGGACGCGGGGAACCGCGCGTGCGGCCACGTACGACGACTCCGCTAAGCGGCGTCCATGGTCAGCCACTCCGGCAGCGCCGCCAAGTCGTCCTGCCCCAGGGCGAGAAGCATCGCGTCCTGCGGCGTCGGCTCGAACGGCAGCCGCAGCAACGGCATCCCCGCCTGGTCCGGAGTCCGGTCCGCCTTACGGTGATTGTCCTCCGCGCAGGAGGCGACCGTGTTGAGCCAGGAGTCCTGACCACCCTGAGCCCGCGGCACCACGTGGTCCACCGTGGTCGCCCGGTGGCCGCAGTACGCGCACCGGTGCCGGTCCCTGACCAGCACACCCCGCCTCGACCACGGAGCTTGTCTTCGGAACGGCACCCGTACGTACCTGCACAGCCTGATGACCCGGGGCGCCGGTATGTCCACCTCGGCTCCCCGCATCCGCAGTTCGGGGTGGGCCTGCTCGACGACGGCCTTGTCCTGAAGCACCAGAACGACGGCACGGTTCAACGTCACCGTCGACAGCGGCTCGAAGCTCGCGTTCAGTACCAGCGTGTCCCGCATACCAGCCCACCTCCTGTGTGCACCGGCCCACCCCCTGGCGGGCTGGAGTCAACTCTGGCCGGGCACGCCGAGATGGACAACGCAATATCTGCTGCTCCCACGGGGGATGCCCCCCGCGCCCCCGGCAACAAAATGCCCGCCCCTGATCACTTCCAAGACCAGGGACGGGCAAACGTTGAATGAACGATGAGCTGACTCAGCCGAGGGCCGGCTCAGCTCGCGGGGTTCTCGTACTCACCGACCAGCTGGGCCCGCGCGATCGTGTGGAACCGCAGATTGAACCCGACGACGGCCGGCGAGGCATCGGCATCCGGACCGAGTTTCTCCTGGTCCACCGCGTACACCGTGAAGACGTAGCGGTGCGCCCCGTCCCCGGGGGGCGGAGCGGCTCCGCCGAAGTCCTTCGTCCCGTAGTCGTTGCGCGCGTGTACGGCACCTTCGGGCAGGCCCGCGAACCTGCCGCCGCCGGCACCCGCCGGAAGCTCGGTCACCGAGGCGGGGATGTCGAAGAGCACCCAGTGCCAGAACCCGCTGCCCGTGGGGGCGTCCGGGTCGTAACAGGTCACCGCGAAACTCTTGGTCTCCGGCGGGAAACCCGCCCACCGCAACTGCGGCGAGGTGTTCCCGTCCGCCTGGACCTGATCGCCCTTGAGTGTCCCGCCCTCCTCGATGTCCTCGCTCGTCACCGTGAACGACGGCACGGGCGGATGGAAGTCGTGGGGGAGCGGCCGGCGCTTGAGCTCGGTCACCTCGGTACCTCCCGAATCGGTTCTGGAATCAGCGGCTCCGAGCCTAGAACCAGTTGCGCTTGCTGCCGACCTCGGACAGCCACTGGTTGAGGTACGCCGCCCAGTCGGTCCCCTGGAAGTCGTTCAGCCCCACCTTGAACGAGCGGAAGGTGTCACTGCTCTCGCTGAACAGGCCCGGCTTCTTGTCCATCTCCAGGACGACGTCCATCGCCTGCTCGTCGGCCACGAAGCTCAGCTCGACCTGGTTGAGGCCGCGGTACTGCGCCGGGGGGAAGAACTCGATCTCCTGGTAGAAGGGCAGCTTCTGCCGCGTACCCCGGATGTGACCGCGCTCGAGGTCCGCGTTCTTGAAACGGAAGCCGAGCTGGAGGAAGGCGTCCAGGATCGCCTTCTGCGCGGGCAGCGGGTGCACGTTCACCGGGTCCAGGTCACCGGAGTCCACGGCACGGGCGATCTCCAGCTCGGTGGTCACCCCGATGTTCATCCCACGCAGGGCCTGTCCGTCGATCATCGTGACCGGCGTCTCCCACGGGATCTCCAGCCCGAACGGCACGGCGTGCACCGCGTTCGCCTGGAGCTCGAAGGCCCCGCCCAGCCGCTGCTTGGTGAACTCGATGTCCTGCTTGTACTCCTGGTCCCCGTTCTCGACCTCGACCTTGGCCTGGAGCCCGACCGACAGCCCCTCGATCTGCTGGTTGACGGACCCGCCCTGGATCCGCACCTCACCCTGCACCACGCCACCCGGGACGACGTTGACCTCGGTCAGCACCGTCTCGACCGAGGCCCCACCGGCCCCGAGACTCGCGAGCAGCTTCTTGAACGCCATGACTCTCCCTCTACGACCTCTACGACGGGATCCTTGATCCCTACCAACGCAATCCGGCCGGGGCCGGTTCCGCGCTCCACCCTGACAAGTCGAGTCCGGGACGGCCACCCCGGCGCACCGACCGTCTCCACTACGCTCGGAGGGCATGATCGCGACCCCCGACCGTACGCCTCTGCCCAGGACCTTCTTCGAGCGCCCCGTACTGGACGTCGCCCCCGAACTTCTCGGCCGCCTCGTCGTGCGCACCACCCCGGACGGTCCGATCACCCTGCGCCTCACCGAGGTCGAGGCCTACGACGGCCCGAACGACCCCGGCTCCCACGCCTTCCGCGGCCGTACGGCCCGCAACAGCGTGATGTTCGGTCCGGCCGGACATGTGTACGTCTACTTCACCTACGGCATGTGGCACTGCATGAACCTCGTCTGCGGTCCGGAGGGCGAGGCGAGCGGTGTCCTCCTCCGCGCCGGCGAGGTGATCGAAGGCGCCGACCAGGCTCGCAAACGTCGACTCTCGGCCCGTAACGACAAGGAACTGGCCAAAGGCCCCGCCCGCCTGGCCACGGCCCTGGACGTCGACCGGGCCCTCGACGGGACGGATGCCTGCGCCTCCGGCGACACCCCGATCCGCATCCTCACGGGCACCCCGGTCCCCGCCGACCAGGTGCGCAACGGTCCGCGCACCGGAGTCTCCGGTGACGGAGGCGTCCACCCCTGGCGCTACTGGGTCGCTGACGACCCGACAGTGAGCCCCTACCGGGCCCATGTGCCCCGGCGCCGGCGAAGTTGACTCCCCTTGGGCAGCGGCGTAACGTAGCCCGAGCCGCTTGACCCGGGTACGGCATTCGCCTGCAGCCGGAAGCGGCCAACCCACTACCTAGATCGCCCCTCAGCGGGGGTCGAATTCGACGTGTCCGCATGTCTGAATTCGAACTCGACGAAGCTCGATTATGAGCTGGCGAGAGAATCGGCTAACGTAGTGAATGTCGAAAGGCCGACAGGCGAAAGCCAAAAGCCCAAGATAAATCCCGCCGACAGGGAATCGGAACTGGAAACGGTCTGATAGAGTCGGAAACGCAAGACCGAAGGGAAGCGCCCGGAGGAAAGCCTGAGAGAGTCTCTCGGGTGAGTACAAAGGAAGCGTCCGTTCCTTGAGAACTCAACAGCGTGCCAAAAATCAACGCCAGATATGTTGATACCCCGTCCCCGGCAGTGATAGCCGAGGATGAGGT
>NZ_MUBA01000495.1 GCF_002154575.1 Streptomyces bobili | reverse complement strand
CCCGCAGGCGTACTGGTGGAGGTCCCTTGCGGGAACCGCCTACTTGGCCTTCTCGAGGATCTCGACGACGCGCCAGCGCTTCGTGGCGGACAGCGGACGCGTCTCCATGAGGAGGACACGGTCGCCGACGCCGGCAGCGTTCTGCTCGTCGTGAGCCTTGAGCTTGTTCGTACGGCGGATGACCTTGCCGTACAGCGCGTGCTTGACGCGGTCCTCGACGGCGACGACGACGGTCTTGTCCATCTTGTCGCTGACGACGAGACCCTCACGGGTCTTGCGGAAGCCGCGGGCCTCTGCAGTCTGCTCAGTCACGTTGTTCTCACTCATCAGGCGCTCTCCACCGTCTCGATGCCCAGCTCGCGCTCACGCATCAGGGTGTAGATCCGCGCGATGTCCTTGCGGACGGCCTTGAGCCGACCGTGGTTCTCGAGCTGACCCGTCGCCGCCTGGAAGCGGAGGTTGAACAGCTCTTCCTTGGCTTCGCGGAGCTTCGCGAGAAGCTCCTCGTCACCCAGTTCGCGCAGCTCGGACGCCTTGGTACCGGCCGACATCACGCTTCACCTGCCTCGCGCTTGACGATCCGGCACTTCATCGGCAGCTTGTGGGCTGCGCGAGTGAGGGCCTCACGGGCGATCTTTTCGTTGGGGTAGGACAGCTCGAACATGACCCGACCCGGGTGCACGTTCGCGATCCACCACTCGGGCGAACCCTTACCGGAACCCATGCGGGTCTCGGCCGGCTTCTTGGTGAGCGGGCGGTCCGGGTAGATGTTGATCCAGACCTTGCCGCCACGCTTGATGTGGCGGGTCATCGCGATACGAGCCGCCTCGATCTGGCGGTTGGTCACGTACGCCGGCGTGAGGGCCTGAATGCCGTACTCGCCGAACGCGACCGTCGTACCACCCTTGGCCTGACCGCGGCGCTTGGGGTGGTGCTGCTTGCGGTGCTTGACCCTACGGGGGATCAGCATTTCGGTCAGGCCTCCGTTCCACCGGTAGAAGAGGACGGTGCCTCGACCGGAGCAGCGGCGGGAGCCTCGGCCTTGGGGGCCTCGGCACCGGCAGCCTGCTGCGGCTTGCGACCGCGTCGCTCGCCACCGCCGCCGCCANNCGGCACGGGCAGCGGCGTTCTCGGCACGGACCTCGGCGATGTTCTTGACGTCGCCCTTGTAGATCCAGACCTTCACGCCGATGCGGCCGAAGGTCGTCTTGGCCTCGAAGAAGCCGTAGTCCACGTTCGCGCGGAGCGTGTGC
>NZ_MUBA01000494.1 GCF_002154575.1 Streptomyces bobili | reverse complement strand
ATGTCGGTGAGCGGCTCGGCGCCGGAGATCAGCTGCCCGACGAGGGGGTGCGGCAGATCGAGGGTGTACCGGAGGAATCCGTCCGGGTCGGACGGCGGTTCGCCCCCGCCGCGCGTCCCGGCGAGGCTGACCATCCACCGGTCGCCCTCGATGGGCAGCACCATGCCGCTGCGTCCGGGCAGTCCCTGATAGGGGTCGGCCTGGATGATGGTGAGCGGGAAGCGCCCGGCCCCTTCGGGGGTGCGGTAGATCCGGGTGGCGTTGACGAGGCCCGCGTCGACCGTCTTCTCCCGGACACCGGAAATGCCCAGTCCGGACAGCCAGTTGACGACCCGCGACCCACGTCCGNNGGGCGCTCCGCGTCGCCGGTGAGGGCCAGCGCCTGCCCCTTGCGGACCTGGGCCCCGGTGTTGGCCAGTACGGCGCCGCGGACCGCCCAGTCGAGCAGCGCCCGGCTGCAGGTCATCATCCGTGGGCCTTCGTGCCGCCAGCGCCGCATCCAGCCCTCGGGTGTGAGGGCGATCATGCCGGAGCTGAGCGATATCTCGCGGGCCCCGGCGGCGAGCAGATGCTTGCGCATGCCGACGCCCGGCACGAGGTCCTCCATGGCGGCGAGCCCGCCCGCCATGAGGAGATGGGCGTGCCGGCCCTGCGGCAGGCCCTTGCGGTGTTCGGGCCCGTCGGGGAGGTCGTCCCGTTCCAGCACGGTCACCTCGTCCACGACGCTGGACAGGGCCGCCGCGGCCAGCATGCCCGCCAGGCCGGCACCGATGACGACAGCTCTACGGGACATGGGGCTCCTCGTACTCGGCCACGAAGGCAGACAGACAGGCAGACAGACAGGCAGGCAGGCAGAAACGGCAATTACGCAGTCAGGCAGGCATCACGAAGGCGGACTTTCAGCCGCCATGGATGGCTTCACCGTACCTTCACCGACCGGGCTCGGGACCGGAGTTCGGGCCAGCGCCTGGGCCAGCTCGACCAGCCCGGCGGTGCCGGACACCTCCGTGGCGTGCAGCCGGTGGGTGCTCGGCGTCGCGCACGGCTCCTCGAGCGCGGCGGCCCGCCGGGCGGCCTCGGCGAGCATGGCGGCCTCCGCGGCGACCCGCGCCTCGTGCGCGGTACGGCCCTCGCCGAGAGCGGCGGCGAGCACCCGCGACCGTACCCGGTCGTCGAAGTAGGGGGCGAGGGCGAGCAGCGCGTCGTGGATGGCGACCTCCCGCCAGTGCAGCCGCTCCTCGGGCAGCCGCCACCAGGACACGGGCGGCTTGGGCGCCACCGACACGAAGCCCACGCGGGTCCACAGGGGGCGCAGCCGCCGGTGGTCGCGCAGTCCGCGCCCGTGCGCGACGGCGGCGGGCAGCAGCCGGGGCAGCACGTAGCCGACGGAGAAGAGGAGCGCGGCGAGGGCGGCCATCGGCGGGGCGACGTTCGTGGAGAGGAAGTCGAGGTCGTGTCCGGTCCAACGGGCCACGACGGCCGTGTACTTGGTCAGCTGGAAGCCGAGCAGGTCCAGCAGCGCGCCGACGATCATCAGCAGCAGCCCGGTTCGCAGCAGCCCGGTGACCTCGCGCGCCCACTTCAGGCAGACCACGGCCATCGCGACGATGGCGGCGGTGTGCCCGAGCAGGTAGAGCACGATCATCTCGCGCATGTACGGCGTGTTCGCGTAGTAGGTGTCGAGGTCGGTGAGCCGTTCGGTGGGCGCGTCGGCGAGCGTGAACAGCACGATCAGCGTCACGATCAGCGGCGCGTACACGGCGATGCTGCGCAGTACCTGCCGCCGTACCCGCTCGGGTGGCCCGCCGCGCCAGTAGGCGAGCAGGATCAGCACCGAGCAGCTGTACGCGGAGAGCATGCCGTACGTCAGCGGGGCGCCGAAGTTGGGGATGCCGGTGAGGTCGTTGACGGCGGCAAGGGTGACCGGCGCCGAGCAGACGAAGACGGTCGCGCCGAGGGTGATGGTGACGCAGGTGGAGGCGGTGAGGGGGTTGGGCGTGGCCGACTGGGGCCGGTGGAACAGCACGGCGGCGGAGAGCAGGAGGACGGCGCCGGCGAGGTAGACGACGAGGCTCACGAGGTCGACCGCCCCTCGGGCACGACCGCTGCTTCGGCTTGCACGGCTGCTTGCGCCGGCGCTTCCGCCGGGACTCGCGCCGCGGCGGCACGGACGAGCGGTTCGCCGGCCAGCGCGTCGGCGATGCGCACCAGCGCGGCCGGGTCCGTGGCCCGCTCCAGGAACCAGTCGGACTCCCCGCGCCCACCGTTGCCGGTACCGCCACCGGTGGGCGCGGCCCGCCCCGCCTGGGCCTCCCGTCGTACGGCCGCCGCGATGACGGTCGCCCAGGCCGTCGCGGCGGCCCGCTCCGCGTCACCGGTGCGGTGCAGGGCGGCCCGCAGCGTCATGTCGTACAGCTCGCGGTCGGCATAGGCGTCCAGGTAGGTCAGCGCGTTGTGGATGCTGGTCCGGCGCCACACGAGCCGGGTGGCGGGCCGGGCCCAGCGGGGCGGGGGCAGCCGCAGGGCGTGGCGGGTGAGGACGCCGTCCAGTTCGCGTTCCAGGGGTCCGAGGCGGGCGTAGGTGCGCCGGGTCCGCCGCCATTCGGTGAGCCGGGGGCCGGCCAGCGGGACGAGGACGCCGACGACCGTCAGGAGCGCGCCGAGTCCGGCCGCCGCCGGTGAGGTCCTGGTGACCAGGGCGGACCAGTCGTGGCCGGTCCAGCGGGCGGCCACGGCGGCGAGCCTGGCCAGGCTGTACACGGTCCCGCAGAGCGCGCCGAGGCCGAGCGTGACGAGGGCCGTCCGCAGCCGGCCGCGCACCTCGCGCGCCCAGCGCAGGGCGGAGACGGCGGTGACGCCCGCGGCGGCGAGATGCCCGAGCAGGTAGAGCAGGATCATCTCGCGCAGGTACGGGGTGTTGGCGTAGTAGGTGTCGAGGTCGGTGCGCCGCTCCAGGGGCGCGTCGCCGAGCACGAACATCGTGGCGATGCCGAGGACGAGCAGCGTGTACGCCAGGATCCAGCGCCGGGCGGTCCGGCGCACCCGCGGGCCGCCCCGCCAGTGCACGATCAGCACCTGGGAGGCGGCGCTGTATCCGGTGATCGCGGCGTACGTCAGCGGCGCGGCCAGGTTGGGCACCCCGCTGAGCCGGTTGACGGTGCCGACGGTGGGCGGGGCCCCGAGAAAGAAGCAGAGCCCGGCCAGGCCCAGCACCGCGCAGATGGACCGCAGGTAGGGGTCGTGCCGGTGGCGCAGCAGGTCGGGGGCGCGCGCCAGCAGGCCGAGCCAGAGGGCGGCGGCGCTGAGGTAGTGGGGCAGGCCGTTCATCTTCGGGTCCCTCGGTAGTTGAGGGCCGCGCCGATGCGTCCGGCGATGTCCTGGGTGTCGTCGCCGCGGTCGGCGTACACGGAGTCGGCGGAGGCCTCCAGCCAGGTGCGGAGCCGGCGGCCCATCAGCATGCCGAAGCGGTCCGCCTCCTGCTCGTCGGAGAGGGTGAAGTCGGTGCGGGCGGCGGCGGCCGGGGCCGCGCCGGGGACGGCGTCGGTCCGGCGGCGGTGCATGTGCCACACCTCGTGGCAGAAGATCACGATCTGGTGCCAGACGGCGGCCCGTTCGTCGATGACGACGTCGTCGTGGTCCTCGCCCTCCAGCCAGAGGCCGCTGGCGGTGTGCGGCGGGAACACCGCCCGGTGCACGACGATCTCGCGGCCCCGCCAGCGCGCGGCCGCCTCGACGACCGCGTCGAACAGGACCTCGGGCTCGGCCGGGACCGGCACCCGGATGGGAGTGATGAGCGTGTCGGCGAGGCGACGCATCTCCCTGTTCGTACGCACGGTTCTCCCCGTGGCTGCGCGGGTCTTCCGGTCCGTGCGATATGCCAGGACCTGTGCCGTGCAATATGCCAAGACCTGTGCCGGTTCAGCTACCTCGGCCCCCACGGAGGGGAGAATTCGGCGCGAACTAGGCGGGGAGGAACCGGCTGTAACGGGTGAACGGGATACGGCGCTGTGACGCCCGTGGCCGAAAACTCCCGCTGCCAGGAGCCCGAACCCTTCCTCGCGCCCGGAACGACCCGGGTCCCGCCCACGAGTTCCGGCCTTTGTCGGCGGGTGTGCGGGGCCGGTGAACACCAGGTGGAGGAGGCGCGCACACCTGCCGGGCGTGTCCGAGGCCCCGCCCCCGCTAGCGCTCGGTACCTGCGTGCCCCACCGGGTCCCCGGCCCACTCTCCATCCGAAGAAGCCGAAGAAGCCGCGGAAGCCGCAGCAGCAGCCGTGGCAACCGCAGCAGCCGTAGCCGCGGCCCGCTCCCGCACCGCCCGCACCTCGTCCGGGCACCTCAGCGCGCGCGACACCGCCCCGATGTCCCGCAGCAGATCGCTCGTGTCGGCCTCACCGGAGCCGGAGCCGGAGCCGGAGCCGGAGTCGGAGTCGGCGCCGTCGCGTTCCCGCCCCTGGCTCCTCGCGTCGGCCGCGTCCAGCACGGTCACCGCGGCGGCCAGCGCCTTCGCCCGGTCCGGCGGATGGCCGAGGGCGAGGGCGGCCTCGTACGAGCGTGCGCGCAGGTCCGCGTCGACGAACCGGGACAGGGCGAGCAGCCCGTCGCGGATGAACGTCTCCCGGCGGATCAGGCGCAGCTCGGGCGGGGTGCGCAGGACGCGGGGGACTCCGCCGCCGCCCGCCTTCATCAGCCGGTACAGCGGCCGGAGTTCGCGTACGGCGTCGCGGACCTGCCGACGGTCGTGCAGGTACTGGCCGGTGTGCGGAAGGATGAACCCGACGGCGATCAGGATGGCGGACAGGCAGGCCAGCGGCGGCGCCACGGTCGTGCTCAGCCAGTCCAGGTCCCGTCCCGCCCAACGGCCGCCCACGGCACTCAGCTTGGCCGCGTCGAAGGCCAACTGCAGGGCGTAGCCCACGCCGAGGAACTTCAGCCCCCAGCGGAGCAGGGAGTCGAGTCCGTCGGTGCGCACCCAGTTCCAGATCAGCGCGGTGGTGATGAGCGTGGCCACGGTGTGCGCGAGCAGGTAGAGCACGATCATCTCGCGGGCGTACGGCGTGTTCGCGTAGTGGGTGTCGAGGTCCCGCAGCCGTTCCTCGGGCATCTCGGCGAGGGCGAACATGATCCACAGGGCGGCGATGACGGCGGCGTAGGTGCCCAGGACCCAGCGCATGGCGGCGCGGGTGCGGGGCGAGCGGTCGGACAGGCCGTCGCGCCAGGTGATGATCAGCAGCAGACACGAGCCGCAGAACGCGGTGAGCAGGGAGTACACCCAGGGCCCGGAGATGTTGGGCACGCCGGTGATCTGGTTGACCCAGCGAATCGTCGACGGCGCGACGAACACGAACACCGACAGGGCGAGCACCAGCAGGCCGCCGACCGCGCGCAGCAGCGGGTCGGTCCAGAGCCGGATGATGCTGGGCAGCTTGATGGCCAGGGCAGCCGCCAGGATGCCGGCCGGGATCCACCAGAAGGACGGGTAGAAGTCGTTGACGAAGCCGGCCGGTGTGAGGGCCTGCGGTTCGGTGAGCCGTGCCGCGACGAGGGCCAGGTCGTTCATCGCCGGTCCGTATCTCCACGCCGCCCCCGGTAGCCGAGGGACCGCTGGACGGGTTCGAGGGGAGTGGCGGCCGTGTCGTCGCCGCCGTACAGCAGGGGCCGTAGCGTGGCGGCGAGCCGGTGGCCGAAGTCCTCGGCCTGGCCCTCGTCCTGTGCGCGGGAGCCGTTGCGGGCGGCGACCGCGAGGGCGAGGTCGCGCCAGGCGGGCCGTACGGCGAGCGCGCGGGCGGCTGCCGTACCGGTGGTGCCGCGGTGGTCGTGCCCGGCGTGCAGGTGCCACAACTCATGGCCGAGGATGACGAGTTGCTGGACCTCCTCGGCCCGTTCCTCGACGATGACCAGGTCGAAGTGCTCGAACTCCACGCACAGCCCGGTCACTTCGATCTCGTCGGGGAATCGCTCGAAGCGCAGCTCGACGGGGCGCCCGCCGCGCAGTGCGGCCAGCTCCTCGCACAGTGCCTGGGACACCTCCCGCAGTCCGGCCGGGGTCCGGGGCCGGGCCCGCAGTGCGGCGGTCAGTTCGCCGGCGAGGTGGCGCATGGCGGGTCCGGTCCTCGCGCGCCGCAGCGCCGAGGCGATCCGGGCAGCCGTTCCGCGCACGCCCGCGTCGTCCATCCGGTCCCCTTTCCCGCCGCCGCGTGGCAAGCCGGGTTCCGAGGCTACGCGGCCGGACGTGTCCCCGTCACGTGATGCCGGCCCGGAGCGGCGCCTTCACAGAATCGGGAGCGGGGCCTCCACGGAAACCGGAGCTGCACCGTTTTCGAAACGGGAGCCGCACCGCTTCGGAAACGGAGGCTGCGCCTTCACAGAATCCGGCGATGCCTTCACAGAAAGCGCTATCAGACTCACTGTCGAAGATTGCCGGAAGTCGTGTCAGAACCATTGACGTGAGGGCCCATCGAATTTACGGTCCCGTTCGAAGTTACGGGCACGATTCGAGATATCGAACAGTAAGGGCAGGGCATGGGACGACCTGACCTGAGTCGCAGGCGACTTCTGGCCGCCGCCGGCGGCCTGACCGTCGCGGGAAGCTTCGGCTTCGCGGCACTCGGAACCGGAGCCGACGCGCTCGCCTCCGGAGCGGACACCCGCGTGCGCTACTGGAACCTCTTCAGCGGCGGCGACGGATACAACATGATCGCGATGCTGGACGCCTTCCGTGCGGACAACCCCGGCATCGACGTCAAGGACTCCACCCTCCAGTGGGGCAGCCCCTTCTACACCAAGCTCGCCATGGCCGCCGCGGGCAACCGCGCACCGGACCTCGGCGTCATGCACATGGGCCGCGTCACCGGCTTCTCACCCGGCCGCCTCCTGGACCCCTGGGACGTGCGGCTGCTCGCCAAGTACGGAGTGCGGGAAGCCGACTTCACCCCCGCGCTGTGGAAGCGCGGCGTCATCGACGGCAAGCTCTACGCCCTCCCGCTCGACATCCACGTCCAGCTCTGCTTCTACCGCAAGGACGTGCTGAAGAAGGCGGGCCTGCTCGGCGCCGACGGCCGGATGGTCCCGGTCACCTCGACCGACGAGTGGTTCGACGTGCTGAAGGAGGCCAAGAAGGCCACGAAGAAGGGGCTGCAGACCCTGGGACTGCACGCCAACGACCAGAATTTCATGTGGTGGTTCTTCGTCGCGTTCTACACCCAGCTCGGCGGCACCTACTTCAACGACGCCGCCACCGAGGTCACCTTCGACACCGACAAGGCCACCGAGGTCCTGGAGTTCCTGCGCCGGCACGTCACCGACGGCTACTCCACCGCGGGTGCCGCCGACGGCGAGCAGTTCATCAACGGCGCCCCCTTCACCTGGGAGGGCAACTGGTCGGTGCCCGTCTTCTCCGGCGCCGAACTCGACTACGGCGCCACCCCGCTGCCGCCCGTCTTCGGCGAACAGGCCACCCACGCCGAGTCGCACTCCTTCGTCCTGCCGCACCAGTCCGAGCGCGGCGGCGCCACGAACGAGGCCGCCCACCAACTCGCCGCCTACGTCGTCCAGCACGCCCAGCAGTGGGCGGCCGGCGGCCACATCCCCGCCTACACGCCGACGTTGTCCACGGCCGCGTACAAGAAGCTGAGCCCACAGAACGAGTACGCCTCGGCGATGGACCACCAGGCCACCGAGCCGAAGGTGTGGTTCGCGGGCTCCACCGGCATCCTCGCCCAGCGCGTCGGCCCGATCGTCGTCTCCTCGACGATGGGCTCCGCCAAGCCGGAGGCCACAGCCCGCCGGATGAAGAGCACCCTCACCGAGCTGCTCGCCATGAAGAACCCCATGGACGGCAGGACCGCCGCGCAGGGAGGTGCGCTCGCATGACGACCAGCGCACAGACCGTCCTCGCCCCGACCCGCACGAGGACCGCCGCGGCCGGCGCCACCCTCCGCCGCAAGCAGGGCTTCCAGCACGGCGGATGGTTCGTCGCCCCGTTCCTGGCGCTGTTCGCGCTCTTCGTGATCTGGCCGCTGCTGCGCGGCGTGTACCTCAGTTTCACGGACGCCAACATCTCCGGCGACAGCACGAGTTTCATCGGCCTCGACAACTACCGCGAGGCCCTCCAGGACCCCCTGATGTGGGACGCGCTCGGCCACAGCGGCTACTTCACGCTGCTCGTGGTGCCGTGCATCACCGTGCTCGCCTTCCTCCTCGCGATGCTCGCCCACCACATCGAGCGCGCCAAGTGGCTGTGGCGGCTGTGCTTCTTCGCCCCGTTCCTGCTGCCGTCCACGGTCGCCGCCAATCTCTGGCAGTGGCTGTTCAACCCCGGCACCGGAATGATCAACTACGTCTTCGGCATCGAGACGCCCTGGCTGACCGACAAGTCGTACGCCATGCTCGCCGTCGTCATCTGCACCCTGTGGTGGACGGTCGGCTTCAGCTTCCTGCTCTACCTCGCCGCGCTCCAGGGCATCCCCGCCCACCTCTACGAGGCCGCCAAGCTGGACGGCGCGAACGCCTGGCACCGCATGGTCCACATCACGCTGCCGATGCTGCGCAACATCACCGGGCTCGTCATCGCCCTCCAGATCCTCGCCTCGCTCCAGGTCTTCGACCAGGCGGTCGTGATGATGGACTTCGGCACGGGGCCCGAGGACTCGACCCGCACGTTCGTGCAGTACACCCTCGAAGAGGGCTTCACCAGCTACCGCGTGGGCTACGCCTCCGCGATCTCGATCATCTTCTTCGTGCTCATCGCGGCCGTCGCCCTCGCGCGGATGTGGCTGCTGCGCAACCGTGAGGAGGGCGGCCGATGACCACCGCCGCACAGTCCGCCGCACCGGCACCGGGCAAGCCCCGCAGGCGGCCCTGGACGCCCAGCCAGATCGTGCTCACCCTGCTCGGCGCAACCGTTTCCCTGGTGTTTCTCTCGCCGCTGGTCTGGGCGGTGTTCACCTCCCTGAAGGCGGAGACCGAGGCCGTCGAGGTGCCGCCGCACTGGCTGCCGCAGGACTGGACCGGCCAGGCGTGGTCGGCCATGTTCGAGTCCGGCAACATCACCAACTGGTTCGTGAACTCCCTCGTCGTCTCCGTCTGCGTGACGGCCGTGGTGCTCCTGGTGGCCGCGCTCGCCGGCTACGGCTTCGCCCGCACGGAGTTCCGCGGCAAGGGCTTCCTGATGGGTGTGGTGATGGCGGGCCTGATGGTCTCCCCGGCCGTGCTCGGGGTGCCCCTGTTCACCACCGTCCAGCAGCTGGGCATGGTCGACACGTACTGGGGCATGATCCTGCCGCAGTGCGCGCCCGCCGCGATGGTCTACATCCTCTACAAGTTCTTCCAGGGCATCCCGCGCGAACTGGAGGAAGCCGCCTTCATCGACGGCGCCGGCCGCTGGCGGGTGTTCTTCACCATCGTGGTCCCGCTCTCCCGCCCGTCCCTCGCGGCGGTCGGCATCTTCACCTTCATCGCCTCGTGGAACAACTTCCTGTGGCCGTACATGGTGACCAACAACCCCGAGCTGATGACCATGCCGAACGGCATCGCGACCGTCATGAACTCCTACGGCATCCAGTGGGCCCAGCTCATGGCCGGCGGCCTCATGGCGGGCCTGCCGCTGATCATCGTCTTCGTCTTCTTCCAGCGCCAGATCGTGGCGGGTGTCGCACACACGGGATTGGCGGGACAGTGACCCTGCGCAGAACCCTCACCGCCGTGGCCACGGCGG
>NZ_MUBA01000493.1 GCF_002154575.1 Streptomyces bobili | reverse complement strand
CACGGCAGCCCGATCGGGCTGGAGCAACGACGCAACAACACCCTGCTCAAGGCCGGGGACATGGCCGTCTTCGACACCTCGCAGCCACTGGAATGCGAGTTCCAGGACCATGGGCGCGCCTCCCGAGTGACCCTGATGCGGCTGCCCCGGTCCGTGCTGCCACTGCCCGGTGACGGGATGGACCGGCTGGTGGCCACCCCCCTGTCCGTCCGGGCGGGTTCGGGCGCGCTCCTCACCTCCTTTCTGGCCGGCTTCCGCGCCAACGCCACGCAGGAGAACCTGCCGGAACTGCAGCGCCTCGGTGCCACCGGGCTCGAACTGGCCGCCACCCTCCTGGCCGCCCACCTCGACACCTCCCCGGCTCTGCCGGTCGAGACCCGGCGCACGGTGCTGCTGGCCCGCATCAACGCCTTCATCGACCAGAACCTGCCCGACCCCGACCTGAGCCCGGCCACCGTCGCCGCGCACCACCACATCTCCGTACGCCTCCTGCACCTGATGTTCCGCCAGGAACCGGAAACGGTCGCGGCCGCGATCCGCCGACGCCGCCTGGAACGAGGCCGGGCCGACCTCGCCGATCCACGGCTCAGGCACCGTACGATCGCCGAGACCGCCGCGCGCTGGGGCTACCGTCACCCGGCCGACTTCAGCAGGGCGTTCCGCCGCGCCCACGGAATCTCGCCCAGCGACTACCGGCACCTGGCCCAGAGCACTGACTGACCGGCACGGCGCCGGCCGGAGCGGGCTGCACCCGCGGGGAGCGACGACGGCCGGGTCCGCGACGGGTCTTCGGCCCGCACGTCCCCGCGGCCGTCTCAGATCCAGGTGTCGAGCCACATCCTGGCGCGCCAGTCACCCTGCGGGATCGTGTGCCCCGAGTAGACCGGGAAGAAATAGATGAAGTTCCACGCGATGAGCAGGACAAGTACGCCCGCTGCCACCACACCTCGTGTGCGGCGCTTGTCGGTCGCCCCCGGCGGACCCGCCAGCGCGCCCAGCGTCATGGCCACGGCCAGGCTCAGGTACGGCACGAAGACGACGGCGTAGAAGGAGAAGACCGTCCGGTCCTGGTACAGGAACCAGGGCAGATAACCCGCCCCCACCGCGCAGAGGATGGCGCCGGCGCGCCAGTCGCGGCGCAGCGCCCACCGGTGGAGCAGGTACACGAGTGCGCAGCACGCCGACCACCACAGCAGGGGTGTGCCCAGGGCGAGGATGGCCTGTGAGCAGTCGGCGGTCGCCTGGCAGCCGTCCCTCCCGGGTTTCGGCGACTCGTAGTGGAACAGCACAGGGCGGCCGAGTATCAGCCAACTCCACGGATTCGACTCGTACTTGTGCGGCGAGTGCAGCCCCACGTTGAACGCGTACACCCCGTGCTCGTAGTGCCAGAGGCTGCGGAGCGGGGCCGGTATCCACGACCAGGTGCCGCCGCGGCCGTCTGCCCAGTGGCGTCCGTAGCCGCTGTCCGACAGGAACCAGCCGCTCCAGGTCGCCAGATAGGTCACGGTGGCGACCGGCAGAAGGGACAGCGCCGACCAGCCGAGGTCCTTGCGCAGCACCGCACGGTAGGGGCGGTACGCCCCCGCCACCCTGCGCGAGCCGACGTCCCACAGCAGGGTGAGGATCGCGAAGAAGGCGAGGAAGTACAGGCCGTTCCACTTGGTCGAGGCCGCCAGTCCCAGGCACAGGCCCGCCGCGAGCCGCCAGGGACGCAGGCCCGTCCCGGCACGGTCACCGGTGGGTCCGTCCGGGCGTACCCGGCCGTCGATGTCGACCGGCAGGGCTGCCGCGAGCCGGGCCCGCGCACCGTCCCGGTCGATGAGCAGGCAGCCGAACGCCGCCAGGACGAAGAACATGACGACGAGGTCGAGCAGCGCGGTCCGGCTCATCACGTGGTGCAGGCCGTCCACGGCCATCAGCGCTCCGGCCAGGCAGCCCAGGAACGTCGAACGGAACAGGCGGCGTCCTATGCGGCACAGCATCAGCACCGACAGCGTGCCGAGGGCCGCCGTCATGAAGCGCCAGCCGAACGGTGTGAGGCCGAACATCCACTCACCGAGGCCGATCACCCACTTGCCCGTCGGCGGGTGAGCGACGAAGACCCCGGCGTCGGAGAGCGGGATCACCTGCGGATCGGCCAGGATCTGCGGGTCGGCGATCTTGCGGTCGGGCCAGGTGCCCTCGTATCCGTACCGCAGCAGGGACCAGGCGTCCTTGGCGTAGTACGTCTCGTCGAACACGACCGCCCGCGGGCTCCCCAGACGCCAGAAGCGCAGCACCCCGGCGAGGAGCGCCACCAGCAGCGGCCCGCCCCACGCCGACCGGCGCGCGAGCCGGTGCGCCGTCGCCGGGGCCGGCCCGAGCACGGACCACAGGCGTGTCCCGGGTTCGGGGAACGGCGGAACCAGGCGGTCCCGCATGGACGTACGCGGGATCTCCCCGTATCCGAAGCGGCGCAGCCGCCGCTCCCAGCGTGCGTTCTCGTCGCTCACGTGATGACTTTTCTCTCCGCGGAGTCCAGGACGGCGGACGGGCGCCGTCGGGCGGTGGGTGGCGGGCCCGCCCGGCGAGTCGACCGCCTCGCTCAGACCCGTTCCAGGGGCCGGTGCGGCCCGCTGGGAAGCTCCGCCTCGACCACGTCGCCCGGACGCACCACGCCGCCCTCCTTCACGATGCTCATGACTCCGGCCTTGCGCACGATGTTCCCGGCCTCGTCGCGGCCGACCACCTGCTTGAGCAGCCCTTGCCGGAAGTTGTCGATCTGCAGGCAGGGATTGCGCAGCCCGGTCACCTCCAGCACCGCTGCGCCGATGCGCAGCAGCGTGCCGGCCGGCAGAGCGAGGAGATCGATGCCGCGGGTCGTGATGTTCTCGCCGAGGTCACCGGGCGCCACCGCGAACCCCGCCGCACCGACCTCGTCGAAGAGTTCCTCCTGGACGAGGTGCACCTGGCGCAGGTTCGGCTGCGTGGGGTCCTGAGCGACCCGTGAGCGGTGCTTGACGGTCACTCCGGCGTGGACGTCACCCTGCACACCGAGCCCGGCGAGCAGCGTGATGCTGTCCCGGTTCGGTTTGGTGAACGAGTACTCCCCGTTGCTGCTGACCGCCGTGACCGTCCCGCTCATTCTCGGAACCCCTCCCCGTTTGACGATGATCAGTCACGACCCTAACCGTTCGGCCCGGCCGGCGACCGGTCCCCCCGGCGACCGGGCACGGGAGCGTCACCGGATGCGGTGGGTCTCCCAGAAGGGGCCGAGGTCCTGGTCCGTCACGGACTGCGCGGCCTTCTTGAAGGCGGCGGTACCGGAGACGCCGTACCAGTGGTCCCGGGCGTACCCCTTGAGGAGGCGGGCCATGGTGTCGGCACCGAGAGCGCGTTCCAGGTCGGCCAGGGCGCAGGGTCCGGCCGTGTAGACGAGGTGGTACTCGCCGGGGTGTCGTGACCAGTAGGCCATCGAGCCGGTCAGCGAGCTGGCGTCGTCCGGCCAGTAGACGTCCGACCAGCAGTCGCGGGTGTCCCAGCCGTGGAAGCGGGCGTTGGCGTACTGGGCGAAGCTCTCGTCCAGCCACGGTGAGGAGTACTCGTCGTTGCCGACGATGCCGTACCACCACTGGTGTGCCACCTCGTGGACGACGGCGCTGCCCTCCTCGGTGGTGCCGAGGAGGACGAGGCCGGGGTACTCCATGCCACCGCCGAACCCGCTGGTCATCACGAGATCGATCTCGCCGTACGGATAGCGGCCGAACTCCCGGCCGAACCGGTCGATCGCGGCGACGGCATCCGTGCGGTTGAGACGTACGCCCTCGGCCGGGGTTCCGGGCGCCCAGTACGACCGCACGCGTACGCCCCCTGGCGTGGTCTGCGTCGCCGTGCGGAACGGACCCGCGGCCCAGGCGAAGTCCCGCACCCGGTCCGCGACGCTGAGCGTGACCGAACGGCCGGGGCCGCCGGGGAGGGTCCGGGTGTGGCCGGTGGCGGGCACCTTCAGGGCCGACGGGTGGTCGAGGCGGACCCGGAAGTCGCTCGTCAGGGCGTAGAAACTCTCACCGAGCGCCACGTACGGATCGAGGTGCCATCCCTTCGCGTCCCGCACGGCGAGCACCGGCAGCGCGTTGCCGAGGAAGCGGAAGGCGCCTTCGCGGCCGAACCGGGCGTTGCGGTCGGGCACCGTGATGGAGACGTCGAAGGCGAGGGAGGTCCGCGCGCCGCGCGCGAGGGGCCTCGGCAGGGCGATACGCAGAGCGGTGCAGTTCACGGAGGGACGCTCCGGTGCGCCACCGCGTACGTGCGACACCCTGACAGCGGCGGCAGCGGCGGGCGTGCCGCACCCGTCCGTGCCGTTGCCCCACAGGCGCAGGTACACCTCGCGCAGAGGCCGGTCGGAGGCGTTGCGGAACGAGACCCGCTGGCGTCCGCTCCAGTGGCTGCCGTCCGCGTCGGAACGCAGCGCCACGTCGTAGCGGGCGCGGTCCGGCGTGGCGGCGGTCCCGGTCTCCTGCGGCCCGGCCACCGCACCGGCATCACTCACCTGGGCGGCGACCGCCATGAGCAGCACGAGCAGCACGACGAAACCACGACGAGCGGACAGGGGCGCGGACCACACGGCTAACGGCGACATGGCAGCGGATACTGCCACATCACACCGCCGGCCGACTCGCCTTAGGCGGACTCTTCGAGAAGGGGGACGCCAGCGAAAATCCCTGTGCGCCGGTTCGCACACCTCTGCGATCATCCCCGAATGGCGCACAGTCTCGAATCGCTGGTCATCCGGCACACCCACCGCCTTCCCACCCCCAAGGGCTCCGCCGGCGACGGCGCCACCGCCGCGCGGCAGTTCGACGCGGTGCTGACCTCCGTGGGCTTCAAGCTCTCGGCGGAGCTGCTGCAGCGGCTGTCGGGGCTGTCCGAGGCCGCGGTCGTGCACACCGCCGGGCGGACCCTGCGCACCGTGAGCGAAATGGTGGGCGACCACGTCCGGCACAACGCGTATTTCATCGACTTCCCGGCGAACGTGCCGGACACCGAAGAGTTCTGGATGCGGTGTGTGACGGAGGCGCTCGCCGACGACGCATCGCGCCAGAACGTGCTGACGCAACTGGCACACGGCGTGCTGGACCTCCTCAGCCTGCCCGCCTACGGCCGCTACCAGCACACCTACGAGGAGATGCTCGCGGCACAGGACGAGCTGATCGCCGCCGCGGGCGACCGGGTGACCGTCCTGCACCTCGGACGCGACCTCGACGACGAACTCACCGACCTCTACCTGGCCTTGGCGGGCAGCACGACGCCCCTGGGCGAGGACCACCTGCGCGACCTCAAGGCCCTCGCCGAGCGGTGCGCGACCGGCCCCCAGCCGGAGTCGATCCCGGTCCGGGAGAACCGGGCCGTCGTCAACGAGGCCCGTCTCGCGGCCGGCGCCGACCTCCTGCTGGACACCGTCACGGATGTGCTGCGGCTGGCCTGCGCGCTGTCGGGCGGTGACGTGACACTGCAGGAGTCGACCCGCTTCCGCGCCCTCTCGCGGCCGGCCCGCCGCGCGCTCCTCGCGGGCCTCGACGCCGTGGTCGCGGCGAACCCCGCCAAGCTGGCCGACGTGCACGCGCACCGCGAGCCGTTCAAGCGCCTCGGCGAGCGACTCCACCCGCACGAGTACCCGCGCTGGCCGCACGCCGCAGACGTGTTCGCCGTGGCACGGGGCGAGAAGGAGGCCCGGTCCTTCGACAGCCGGGTGGAGAAGCTGCTCGACGAGTACGACGTCCTCGGCGCGGTGCGGCTGCTGACGTCCGCCCCCGGCAAACTGTTCCGTGCTCTCGACCTCCTGCTGCGCCTCGCCGCCGACCAGGAGGTACGGGACGCGGTGCTGGCCGCCGCGGTACGGGTCGCGCCCGAGGTCTCGGGCCGGGTCGTGCTGTCGGTCCGCGAGCACTTCCAGAACCGGGAGCGGGAGACCGCCGAACCCCGGATCTTCGTCAACCGCCGGGGCCGCGGCTGGGTCACCCCCGACGCCCGGAGGCCCGTCCCCGCCGCCGACCGCGATCGCCTGATCGCCGCCCTCGACACCGAGCTGCGCCGCAGGCTCCCGGCCCCGGACCGGCTGCTGCTCGGCCCCGACGTCCTCGACGTCGCGCTCCCGCTGAGCGGCAGGGCGACCGCCGCCGGGCTCGGCGTACTGCCACGGGGTTCCGTATCGGCCGTCGACGGCGAACGGCTGCGCTTCTTCGTGTATTGGAAGGAGACCGAGGACCGGACCGACTACGACCTCTCGGCGCTGCTCCTGCACTCCGACTACAGCACCGACTCCTGGCTCTCCTACACCTCCCTCCAAGCCGTCGGGGGAGTGCACTCGGGCGATGTCACCGAAGCGCCCGACGGAGCCTCGGAATTCATCGACCTGTCCCTGGACCGCGTACGCGGCACCTTCATCGTTCCGCAGGTCAACATCTTCGCCGGCGAGAGCTTCGAGGAGGTCGAGGAGTCGTTCTTCGGCTTCATGCTGCGCGACGGCGAGCAGAAGGGCCGCCCCTTCGAGCCGCGCACGGTGCGGATGAAGTCGGAGCTTCGCGGGGCGGGCCGGGTGGCACTGCCGCTGGTCTTCCGGCGCGAGGACGACGGCCGGTGGCGCGCGAAGTGGCTGCACCTGTACCTGAAGGGCATCTCGGCGGCCAACCGGGTCGAGGAGAACCAGGTGTCGGTGTCCAAGGTCGTGCGCGCCCTCGTGGAACGCGAGCATCTGACAGTGCGATACCTGATCGGCCTGATGTCCGACGGCACGACGGCTGTGGACCTGTGGGACGGCGGGCCGGTCCCGGACGAGCCCGTGCTGTACATCGGTCTCGAACGCCCCGAGGGACTCCACCCGGACTCCCGGGTCATCACCCTCGAAAATCTGCGCGACCTGATCCCCGGCTGAGTGCTAGCGTTGCCCACGGCGAGGCCATGAAGGGGCTTCCTTCTCCCTTCCTTTCCTGAAACAAGTTCCTTCGCTTTCCTCGCCACCGACGTCGCTCCGGGCGGCGCCCGCGCTTCTTGCGCGAGCGCCGCCCGAGCCGTTTCCAGGGACCTGCCCGCGCGACCCGCCCCGGCCGACGTGCCCGGCTCACCTCCACCCCCAAAAGGCCCTGGTGAAGGGCACGCGCGCGTGTCGCTCACAGCTGAGTCACGTAACCTCGGGCATGCAGACGTCAGTTGTCGTACGCATTCACCCTCAGGAGGCGATGGTGTTCGGAAAGGGCACGCCGTTGCTCGCGGGCGCCGTGATCGCGGCCTGCGTGGTGCTCCTTGGCCCCAGTGCACCGGGAGACGCCCTTTTCGGCAGGTCACAGCCCGTCGACGCCGTCAAGGACGTCGTACCGAACCGGGTCATGACGTGGAACCTGTGCAACCCCTGCGAGACGAGCGACGTCGACCGGGCGGCGGAGATCGCCAGGTACGCGCCCCAGGTCATCGGCCTCCAGGAAGCCTGCGTGCGCGACGTCGAGAGCATCCGGGATCACCTGGAGAACCTCCACGGGCTGGTCTACCACGTCGAGTACGGGAGTGTTCTGCAGAACTGGGGCCGCTGCGGGGGTGCGCCGTGGAGCCCGGGAGCCTACGGTCAGGCCCTGCTCTCGGCGGCACCGATGACCGACCGCGTCAAGGTGGAATACCCCGACGGCGGATCCGAGGACCGCGGCTACATGGCAGTCACCACCATGGTGGGCGGCCGGTCCGTCCGGGTCTTCAACACCCACCTCGCCGAACGACGTCAGGAAGCGGTCCGGGCGAAGCAGACCGCCGTACTCGCCGCCGCCGTCGCCCGCCACGACCGCGCCATCGTGATCGGCGATTTCAACGCGACGCCGGACGCTCCCGAACTCGCCCCGATGTGGGAACTGGCCGCGGACGCGGACCCCCAGTGTCATCCGGCGCCCGGAAGCTGCGAGACGACCACCGACTGGCAGAGCAAGTTCGACTACGTCTTCCTGCGCGACGTCGCCCGGCTCGACCACCGCGTGCGGCACAGCCCGTACTCGGACCACGACCTGCTGCTCGCCGACGTGGGCTGACCTGGCAGCGGCTCAGCGGCCCGCACGGGTGAACGTCACATGCGTGACTCCGCTGGGCGAGGAGACGGCCTCGACCTCGTAGTCCCTCTCGAGGCTCTCCAGGCCGTCCCAGAGGCGTACGCCCCGGCCGAGCAGGAGCGGGACCACCACGACGTGCAGGTGGTCGATGAGTCCGGCGGCGAGGAAGTCGCGGATCGTGCTGGGCCCGCCACCGATACGTACGTCCTGGCCGCCCGCGGCCTCACGGGCCGTCCGGAGCGCCTCGGCGGGGGAGGTGTCGAGGAAGTGGAACGTCGTGCCGCCCTCCATCTCGATCGAGGGGCGGGGGTGATGGG
>NZ_MUBA01000492.1 GCF_002154575.1 Streptomyces bobili | reverse complement strand
CCTCACCACCGGCCGGGCCGCCGCCCAGGTCGCACCAGGGGTGCCGGACGCCGTACGCCAAGGCGCCCGGCGGCCACGCGCGTTCACCCCCGTACGCCGGGCCGTGACCGCCCGCCACGCGCGCGTGCGGGAGTTGCTGACCCGGCCGTCACCGCAGGGCCGTACGAAGTCACCTGATCAGGGGCGTGGGCCGGGAATGCCCCCGCCCTGCGGGGCGTTGTGCAGTACGAACACGAGGAGGAGCGGTCCAAGTGCTTGATCCGCAGGGTTTGTACGCATGGGAGCCGAAGGGGCTGGCTGTCGTCGACATGGCGCTTGCCCAGGAGTCGGCCGGACTTGTCATGCTCTACCACTTCGACGGATACATCGACGCGGGTGAGACCGGCGACCAGATCGTCGACCGGCTGCTCGACTCGCTGCCCCACCAGGTCGTCGCCCGCTTCGACCACGACCGACTGGTGGACTACCGCGCCCGCCGCCCGTTGCTGACCTTCCAGCGCGACCGGTGGAGCGAGTACGAGGAGCCGGCCATCGAGGTCAGGCTCGTTCAGGACGCCACCGGAGCGCCCTTCCTGCTGCTGTCCGGCCCCGAGCCGGACGTCGAGTGGGAGCGTTTCGCCGTGGCGGTGAAGCAGATCGTGGAGCGCCTCGGCGTACGGCTGTCGGTGAACTTCCACGGCATCCCGATGGGCGTCCCGCACACCCGGCCGGTGGGCCTCACCCCGCACGGCAACCGCACCGACCTCGTCCCGGGCCAGCGCAGCCCCTTCGAGGAGGCGCAGGTTCCCGGCAGCGCCGAGGCACTCGTCGAGTACCGCCTCATGGAGGCCGGCCACGACATCCTGGGCGTCGCCGCGCACGTTCCGCACTACATCGCGCGTTCCGCGTACCCGGACGCCGCGCTGACCGTCCTGGAGGCCATCACGGCCGCCACCGGACTCGTCCTGCCGAGCATCGCGCACGCCCTGCGTACGGACGCGCACCGCACGCAGACCGAGATCGACCGTCAGATCCAGGAGGGCGACGAGGAACTGACCGCCCTCGTCCAGGGCCTGGAGCACCAGTACGACGCCGCCGCCGGCGCCGAGACCCGCGGCAACATGCTCGCCGAGCCGGTCGACATCCCGTCCGCCGACGAGATCGGACGAGAGTTCGAGAAGTTCCTGGCGGAGCGGGAAGGCGAGGGCTGAGCGGCCTCCGCCAGGGGTCTGCCGCGGGCTCTGCCGGTGGCAGACCCTGGACCGCTCTCCGATCGCCGGCCGGTCTAGGCTTGCCGTCATGCTGAAGGTAGGCCTGACCGGCGGGATCGGCGCCGGCAAGAGCGAGGTGTCCCGGCTGTTCGTCGCGTGCGGCGCCGTACTGATCGACGCGGACCGCATCGCGCGCGAGGTCGTCGCACCCGGCACGCCCGGACTCGCGGCGGTCGTCGAGACGTTCGGGGAGGGCGTCCTCGCCGAGGACGGCAGCCTCGACCGCCCGAAACTCGGCTCGATCGTCTTCGCCGACCCCGACAGGCTCGCCGCGCTCAACGCGATCGTGCATCCCCTGGTCGGCGCCCGCTCGCGCGAACTGGAGAGTGCGGCCCCCGAGGACGCCGTCGTCGTCCACGACGTCCCCCTCCTCACCGAGAACCGGCTCGCCCCCCTGTACGACGTCGTCGTGGTGGTCGACGCGGACCCGGCGACGCAGCTCGACCGGCTCGTCCGGCTCCGTGGAATGACGGAGGACGACGCCCGCGCGCGGATGGCCGCCCAGGCGACCCGTGAGCAGCGCCGGCGGATCGCCGACATCGTCGTCGACAACGACGTGCCACTGCCCGACCTGGAGCGACGCGTGAAGGACGTGTGGGCCGAACTGGTCCGCCGGGCGGGGACGTCCGAGGGGCCGGCCGGGCGGTCCGAGGAACAGGGGTCCGAGGAATAGAGGCCCTCGTGGCGCGCGTTGAACGCTGCGAGGAAGGGAAGGAATTTTCCGTGCCCGATACCAGCGGTTCGACCGGACGCAGTCCGGAGACGCATGTCATCGACTTCCGTGCCGCCGAGCAACTGCTCGCCGCACGGGACCCGCGGGGCGCGGTGAAACTGCTCGACGGTGTCATCGCCGCGTACCCCGAGAACACCGCCGCCCGGCTGCTGCGCGCGCGTGCCTTCTTCGCCGCCGCGCAACTACGGCCCGCCGAGCTGGAGTTCACGATCGTCCTGGAGCGCGAGCCGGACAACGCGTTCGCTCACTTCGCGCTCGCCCGCACCTACGAGCGGCAGGGCCGCGCCGACCAGGCCAAGCGGCACTTCCGGCTGGCCGCCGCGCTGGACCCGAACCCCCAGTACCTCAAGGCGGCCCGCTTCGAGTCCTGATGCCCTCGCGCTCGCGGAGAGCCCTGAGCTTGCCGGAGTCCTGATGCCCTCGTGCTCACGGGCGTCGCTCCTCAGGCGGCCGGTACGGCGGGATGCCGGGGCCCGGCTGGTAGTGCGGGCCCTCGCGCAGATGCTTGAGGATCATCGACAGGTCGACGGTGATCACCAGCCACAGCGCCCCGCAGGCGATCGCCCAGCCCGGACGCCCCACGAGGGTGAACGCGACCGTCCCGAAGATCGCCCAGAGCAGCCCCCACACGCTCAGCCACAGCCGCATCCTCAGTGCACTGCGCGCTGTCACCGGCTCACTGCCCGTACGCATCGGATCACCACTCCTTCTTGAAACGTACTCCTCGGTGCGCACGTTCTCCAGAGGGTGGAGACCGGGGTGGAGGCCGGGGGTGGAGACCAGGGCGAGAGGCCGGGGCCGGTTCATCGAAAAGAGGGTCTTCACTCGAACGAATGAACCGGCGGGGTGGGGGAACGGCCGTACAGACACCGGCCGTTGGGCGGGTATGAGGATGGAAATGCGAGAGGGATACGAGGGGACGGGGCCCGGGGCCATCACCCCGGACGGCTGCGCGGTCGAGCTGTACAGCCGCCTCCCGGTGCGCGACGAACCCGACATCATCACCGCCGCCGTGCCCGCGGGCGCGCACATCCTGGAGCTGGGCTGCGGCGTCGGCCGCATGACCCATCCGCTCCTGGAGCGGGGATTCACGGTCACCGCGGTGGATGAGTCCGCGGAGATGCTGGACCGCGTCCGAGGGGCGCGTACGGTGTGCGGCCCCATCGAGGACCTGGAGCTGGACGAGACCTTCGACGTGGTGATGCTCGCGTCGTTCCTCGTCCATGCCGGGGACGAGGAGGTCTGGCGCGGCATGCTGCGCACCTGCGTCCGGCATGTGGCGGAGGGCGGCTGTGTGCTGTTCCAGCGGGAGGGCGAGGACTACCACACCGATCTGCCCCGCGAGCGGGTCGACCCCAGCGGCTTCACCACCCGGATCGTGTCGGCCGAACCGGTCGGTGACGGCGTCGACTCGGTGCGCGCGGAGTATGTGTTCCCGGACGCGATATGGACCCAGACCTTCCGCTCCCGGCCGCTCACCAAGGAACAGTTCGAGCAGGCGTTGGCGGAGGCGGGGCTGAGGGTGGACCGGTATCTGACGGAGGACGGGATCTGGGTGCGGGCGGTGAGGCGATGAAGTGAGCCGATGAAGTGCTGCGATGAGGTGCGGCGAAGAGCGATGAGTTCACGGCGAGGGAGCGGTCTGACTCTCCGACAGCACAACGGACCGCTTCCCCCAGGAGACCTCCATGTCCGAGACCACGGCACCCCTGCCGTCCGCCGTTTCCGCCACCTCCGCCGGTTCCCGGACCCTGACCGCCGGGCGTAGGCGGGCCCGCATCGCACTGCGTGGGCTGGAGGTGCTGCTCGCCCTCTTCTACGGGATCGCGAGCGCCCTGCCGAAGCTGATCGCCCACCCGTCGGCGGCCGAGGGCTTCGACAAGCTGGGCTGGGGCGACACCGGCATGTACGCCATCGGTGTCCTGGAACTGGCGGGGGCGATCGCCCTGCTGGTCCCGGTGCTCCGCTCGGTGGCCGCGGTGTCACTGGGGGCGCTCATGGTGGGGGCGTTCATCGTGACGATCGTCGCCTTCGACGGGGAGAACGCGGCGACACCGCTGATCCTGCTGGTCCCGCTGGGCCTCATCGCCTGGGCCCGACGCGACTCCGTGAAGGACCTGGCCCGACTGGTGCGCCGGACACCGTGACCGTCTGATCCCCTGGCTCCGATGCTCCGTCCTACCGTGGACCCATGGACTCCGGCGAACCTCTCGACCCGCCGGTCCAGAGCGGTGAGGGGGTGCGGGTCGAGAGGTTCGCCGG
>NZ_MUBA01000491.1 GCF_002154575.1 Streptomyces bobili | reverse complement strand
GGCGTCGGGCACGGCGATGTCGAGGGTGTCGGTGGCGCTGGCCCTGACCGTCACGGTGTCGAAGTCGACGAAGACCTGCTCGCCGGAGGTCCGGAAGTCGGGGCCGTGGGCCAGGTAGGAGGCGAGGGAGGCGGTGCAGGTGGTGGCGCCGGCGGCGGTCCGCACGGTGAGGTGGACCTTGCCGTCGCCGGTGGGCTTCAGGTTCTGGTCGTCGACCTTGACGGAGTCGTAGAAGTGCGTGCCGTCGAGCGAGAACTGGCAGCCGTCGGTCTCCGTCTCGGTGCCCGCCCCGGTCCCCGGCTGGTACTGGCCGCCGGACTTCCAGCCGTCGCCGCCGGGCGTGCCGGTGGAGGCCGAGGCCCCGGAGGCGGCGGCGACGGACGCGGTGCACAGGGCGAGTGATGCGGCGCCCGTCCCCAGCAGGCGGCGCACGGAAACACGTCTCGCTATGGACATGCGATTCCCATCTTGGCGAGTGCTCATCACGGCGGCATCGCGGCATGGCGATGCCCGGGTGATGGCGCGGTTCAGAAGAAACACCGGGCTCAGTGGTCACGTGTGCCACGGCGTGCGCTCATGGTGGTCGGCGGGGCGGATACCTGTCAACCTGCGGCAATGCCAGGGGAGTTCAAGATTCCGCCACATCTCCCCCACGTGAGGAATGATCCCCTCCGCACGGTACGGACGTTCTCCTTCCCGGCAAACTGGACAAGCTTGTCCGTGTGACCGACTTCGTGCCCGCACCCGAGGCAGCCCAGCCCTTCGCACCCGAGCGGGACCAGCGTCCCGCCGTCGCTCCCGACTTCTCCACCCGCAACCCCGACTGGTGGCGCCAGGCCGTCGTCTACCAGGTCTACCCGCGCAGCTTCGCCGACGCGGACGGCGACGGCCTCGGTGACCTGAGAGGGATCACCGAACGCCTCCCGCACCTCGCCGCGCTCGGCGTCGACGCGCTCTGGCTCAGCCCCTTCTACCCGTCCGAGCTGGCCGACGGCGGCTACGACGTCATCGACCCGCGAGACGTGGACCCGCGCCTGGGCTCGCTGGACGACTTCGACGCGCTGGCCGCCGAGGCGCACCGGCTCGGCCTGAAGGTCGTCGTCGACATCGTCCCGAACCACACCTCGCACCTGCACGTGTGGTTCCAGGAGGCGCTGGCGGCCGGCCCCGGCTCCCCGGCCCGCGACCGGTACGTCTTCCGCGACGGACGCGGCGCGCACGGCGAACTCCCGCCCACCGACTGGCAGTCGGTGTTCGGCGGCAGCGCCTGGCAGCGCGTCCCGGACGGCCAGTGGTACCTCCACCTCTTCGCCCGCGAGCAGCCCGACCTGAACTGGGACCACGACGAGGTCCGCGAGGACGTCCGCACCACCCTGCGCTTCTGGTCGGAGCGGGGCGTGGACGGTTTCCGCGTGGACGTGGCCCACGCCCTGGTCAAGGACCTGAGGGAGCCGCTCCGCGACCTCGGCGCCCTCGGCCTGGACGGCGAGGACGCCCTCACCGCCGTACCGCCCGGCACCCACCCCTTCTACGACCGCGACGAGGTCCACGAGATCTACCGCGACTGGCGCCGCGTCCTGGACGCCTACTCCCCGCCCCGCACGGCCGTCGCCGAGGCCTGGGTCCCGGGCGCCCGCCGCGCCCTGTACGCCCGCCCCGACGAACTGAACCAGGCCTTCAACTTCGAGTATCTGCAAGCGGCCTGGGACGCGGAGGCGATCCGCGAGGTCATCACGTCCTCGCTCGCCGAGGCCCGTGCCGTCGGCGCCTCCGCGACCTGGGTGCTCTCCAACCACGACGTCGTCCGCCACGCCTCCCGCCTGATGCTCCCGCCGGGTACGGACGAGAACGCCTGGCTCCTGGCCGACGGCCACGCCCCCCGCGTCGACGAGGAGGCCGGCCTGCGCCGGGCGCGCGCCGCCACCCTCCTGATGCTGGCGCTGCCCGGATCGTCGTACGTCTACCAGGGCGAGGAACTCGGCCTGCCCGAGGTCGCCGACCTGCCCGTGGAGGTCCTCCAGGACCCGCTGTGGGAGCAGAGCGGCCGGGTCCGCAAGGGCCGCGACGGCAGCCGGGTGCCGCTGCCGTGGACGACGACCGGCCCGTCGTACGGCTTCGGCGCGGGCGGCGCCTGGCTGCCGCAGCCGGAGTCCTTCGCGCGGTACGCCGTCCAGGCGCAGGACGGCGTCGACGGCTCGACCCTGGAGCTGTACCGCACGGCCCTGCGCCTGCGCCGCAAGCTGCTCGACGGCGAGGACCTCACCTGGGCGGAGGGCACTCCACCCGGCGTGCTCGCCTTCGCCCGCACGGACGGCTGGCGCTGCGTGGCCAACCTGTCGGACGTGCCGGTGCCGTGCCCGCCGGGCGAGGTGCTGCTGAGCAGCGCCCCGCCGGACGGCGACGGCCGGATCGGCCCGGACACGACGGTGTGGCTGGCGTAGCCCGGATACGAGGTGTCCTACTGCGTCGGCGTGGGGGCGGGCGCCGGGTTCGCCCCGCCGCCCGCCGGTCCGCCGCCCGCTGCCGCGCCGTCGATGTCCACAGGTGTGGACGTGGCGGTGGGCGGCGGGGTGAGGACGACGAGTGGCTGCCCCGCGGGCGGGGCCGGCGGGGTCAGGTCCGACTGGGGGAGCTTCGGCGGAGTGGTCTGCTGGAAGAGGGTCTGGTCGAAGTCGACCATGCCGGTCTTCTCCATCACCGTGATGTGGTCCAGGACGGTGTCGTTGGCCTGGTCGGCCAGGGCCCGGATGAGGGTGTTCTTGGTGGTGGAACGCACCTTCGCGATCGTGTTGAAGATCGAACCGTGCGTCTGGCGAAGAATGTTGGCGAACTCGTAGTCGAAGTCCTTGCCCGTCTTCGCGTTGATCTGGTTGACGAAGGCCACCTGCTGCGGGCTGGCCACGTTGGGCAGGGTGATGTTCAGCATGGGCGCGAGCTTGCGACAGGTCGTGTCGAGCGAGGCATGACCGTCGACCAGGTGCTCACTGGCCGTCTTGACCGCGGGGCTCTGCCCCTTCTGCAGCCCGATCAGGCCGAGTGGGTACTCCCAGAGCCCGGCCGCTCTCACCTTGACCACGAAGTCGCGGTCGCCCTCCGTCAGGGGCCCCCATTGGGTGTTGGCGATGATCCGGTCGTTGGAGTTGGACACCGTGTCCAGCCCCAGCATCGACGGATAGGCCAGAGCCGCGAGGGTCAAGCTCAGGGCGCCGCCCACGAAGGCAGTCCCCATCGCGTTCCGCGAAAAGCGCACCGTTCCTCCTGCCTGATCGGGGACACCGCCGGTGCTCGTCGTGTGCCTGGCGGGGTCCAACACACAGGAGTACGGACGAACGGCCCCCGGAACTCACCACGTCCGGCAAAAATCGTCGTATCAGCAGACCGGGGGAAGGAAAGCGGCAGTGACAGCCACGGCAGGAACGGCAGGGCAGTCGAAGGTCACCGAGTTGACGTACTACCCGGTGAAGGGCTGCGCGGGCATCACGCTCCCCGGAGCACGGCTCACGCCCGACGGACTCCCGCACGACCGGGCGTACGTCGTCGTCGACGAGGCGGGCGAACTGCGGTGGCAGTGGGGAGACCCGAGGCTGGCCCTCATCACCCCCCACTCCGTGGACGACTCGGGCGAGTTGACCCTACGGGCCCCGGACCGCGGCGACCTGAGGGTGGACGGGAAGAGGCAGGCCGACCGGATCACGGACCTTCCGGGCCAGCCGTACGGCGCTGTCGACCAGGGCGAGGAGGCCGCCGCGTGGGTGACGGGGGTCCTGGGCCGCCCGAGCCGGCTGCTGCGCGTACGCAAGGCCCCCGGCGGCACCGCGGCCAACCACAGCCGCCTGCACGTGGTCTCCCGCGCGAGCCTGGACCGGCTCAACGGCCACCTGGCCGAACGAGGCGCCGACCCCCTCCCCATGAACCGCTTCCGCCCCAACCTCGTCGTGGACGGCTGGACCACCCCGCACACGGAGGACACCGCCGCCCGCCTCCTGATCGGCGACGCGGAACTCGCCCTCACCGAACTCACGGTCCGCTGCGCGATCACGATGGTCGACCAGGAAACGGGCGAACGGGCGGGCCCGGAACCCCTGCGCACCCTGGCGGACTACCGCAGGGCGGAGGACGGCATCGTGTTCGGCGCGTACTTCACCGTCGTACGGGAGGGAAAGGTGACGGTGGGAGACGCGGTGGAGGTCATGGCCGGCTGACATAGCCGCCCGAAAACCGGTGGAGCGGCGCCGCTGAGCGCCACTACCGTGCTGCCGGACCACGCCGCCCAGCCGAAGGACCGCCCTTGTACACCGTGTGAGGCCTCCCAACTGCTGAATCGTCGCGCGTCGCGCATCTGCGCCGCGCTCCCTTTTGCTGCGGTCTTCTCACACTGAAACCGGTGTACCTCTGTGCTGCTCGAAACCTGGGTGGTCGCGCCCACCTGCCTGCCTGCCCGCCGTCCTCCGCCGCTGCCACGCGTGCGCGTCCGAACGCTTCCGGGCCAACGGCAAGTTCCGCGTCAACGCCCACCACAAGCTCATCGACGCCTGGCTCCTCGTCCTGTGCACCAGGTGCGGGGAAACGGCGAAACTCACGGTCCTGGAGCGGACGAACGTGCGCTCCGTACGGCCGGCCCTGCTGGCCCGTCTCCACGACAACGACCCCGCCCTCGCAGCCGAGTTGCTCCAGGACCCGGCCCTACGGCGCCGTATCCGCATCGCCCTTCCACGGATTCCCTGAGCGAAACCTGAGCTTCCCGAGCGGTGGTTCCATGGGTGCATGTGGGATCCGATGATTGTTGAGGTGCCGGTGCAAAAACCTGTCATCTGCACAAACGTGGTGGCCGACTAGTCAGTGAATGCGCCCATTGCGCGGTCGAGCAGCACCGTCAGTGGGACTGCTCCCGCACAGGCCACCCACCCCGTCGAAGCCGCGTCGAGGCAGGCGAGGGCGGCCGCGACCAAGGCACTTGGCCTGGGATCCTCCGGCCGGTCAGGACTGGCCCCGAGTCGCCGGGCGATCTCCGGGGCCATCATTTCCTGCCAGCGCAACTGCTTCTCGAAGTGCCGGGCGCGCAGTGAGGGCGTGTCCTGGAGCATCCGCAGATAGCTCAGCGTCTGATCGGGTTCCGCCTCGTTCATCCGCGTCAGCACGTCGAAGGCCCGGCGCAGCGCCTCCCACGGCCGCTCCTCGTCGGGCCGGGCGGCGAGCGCGTCGGCGATCTGGCGGCCGATCGCCTCCAGGTCGACCAGAACGATGTCCTCCTTCGTTCCGAAGTGTCGGAACAGGCTGGCGCGCGACAGCCCGGCCTCGGCGGCGATCTGATCGACGGTCGTCCGGTCGAATCCCTGCTCGATGAAGAGCCTGAGCGCTACCTGCGTCACTTCCGCCCGGATCGTGGCGCGCATGCGCTCGCGCAGCCCGGGTTTGACCGCGGATCGGGTGGGAGTACCTGAGGAGTCCGTCACGCGTGAAGAATACACGAAAGCTCAACTTGAGACTAAGTCTCGCATTGAGCTATCGTCTCTCCGTAACGCCTCGTTTCGAGCAGGAGTGTTCCCGTGAGCAAGATCTGGTTCATCGCCGGTTCCTCGTGCGGTTTCGGCTGCCAGCTCGCCGAGGCGGCCCTGGAGCGCGGCGACAAGGTCGCGGCCACCGCCCGCAACACCGATTCCTGAAGGGACCTGGTCGCCGCCCACGGCGAGGCGATTCTTCCGCTGACCCTGGACGTGACGGACAAGGCCGCCGCCACCGAGGCCGCCCAGCGGGCACACGCACACTCCGGCCGCCTGGACGTCGTCGTCAACAACGCCGGTTACGGCCAGTTCGGCACCGTCGGGGAACCGACCGAACAGCACGTCCGCGACCAGATGGAGACCAACTTCATCACCGTGTACGCCCTCGACACCCCGAGCCTCGGCCTGCCGGCCACCTCCACGCCCGCCGTGGCCGCCTTCACCCAGAGCAGCCACATCCTGGGCTACGGCCGTATCACAGCCACCGCCCGGCGCTGACCCCTTAAACACTTCGAAAGGCAACGACACGATGAGTGCCAACGACCCCTTCGCCCGCCTTCCGGAGGCGGCTACCTTCACGGTCACCAGCACCACCGTCACCGATGGCGCCGCTTGGCCCGCCGAGCAGTACTCCGGCGCCCTCGGCGTGCCCGGCGGCAAGGACGTCTCCCCGCAACTGTCCTGGAGCGGCGCCCCCGAGGGCACCAAGAGCTACGCCGTCACGGTGTACGACCCCGACGCCCCCACCGGCTCCGGCTTCTGGCACTGGGCGGTGGCCGACATCCCGGCCGGCGTGACCGAACTGTCCGAGGGAGCGGGCGACGACACCGGCTCGGGTCTGCCCGAGGGCGCCTTCCAGCTGCCCAACGACGCCCGCGCCGCCCGCTTCATCGGCGCGGCCCCGCCCGCCGGGCACGGCCCGCACCGCTACTTCATCGTGGTGCACGCTCTCGACGTCGAGTCCATCGGCGTCCCAGCCGAGGCCACCCCGGCCTTCCTCGGCTTCAACATCGCCAGCCACATCCTCGGCCGCGCGGTCCTCACGGCCAGCGCCGAGATACCGGCGGCCTGACGAACGGCCATGCTGAGGGGCTCGACCACGGTCGTGGACGAGCCCCTCAGCACGCGTGTCCCTCGGTGTTTGGCCGCACCGGGGCCGGTCTTCACCGGCTCGAGTCGGCGGCCTGATCAGAGTGCCTGGGCGCGTATCGCGTCGAGGAGGTGGGTGAGGGGGGCGGGGCTGGTGGTGAGGAT
>NZ_MUBA01000490.1 GCF_002154575.1 Streptomyces bobili | reverse complement strand
TGTCCGGTGGGGGTGTGTTGTGCGGTGGGGGCGCGCGTGGGGTGCGGCGGCGCGTGCCGGGCGAGGTCGTTCGGTTCGCGCGCTTCCACGTTCGTGTGGTGATCGGTTGTTTGTGGTGCGCGGCCGACTCGGGCTTATGACAATGGGATTCAGTTCGCCGTGCTCTCCCGGACACGGCGCCCCGCATCTCCCCTTCCGGCCGGAGGTGCCGTCGTCATGCGCCGTGCTGTCCGCAGGACCGAACCACTCGCTTCCCTGGTCGTCTTCCTCGTCGCGCTGCCCCTGTGCGTGGGCCTGGCCCTGGCCTCCGGAGTACCCGCCGAGCTGGGGTTGGTCACCGGCACGGTCGGCGCGTCGGCCGCCTCGCTGATGCGGCTGGGGCGATGGTTCCGGGTCGTGCCGGTGGCCGTCGTCCGCGGACTGCTCGCCGGGATCGGGATCGTCCTGGTCGCAGGGCAGACGTACGCCCTCGGGGACACGGCCGTACCGGCGAGCGGGCTCGGGAAGGTCACCGGGCTGGTGAGTCAGGCCGGGGCAGGGGATCCGGTGGCGTTGTCGGTGGGGGGTGCCACCCTGGTCGTGGCGCTGTTGTGGGGGCGGTGGCGGCGGGGTGCGCGGCTGGTTCCGGCACCGCTGGTCGCGGTGGTGTCGGCGGCGGCCGTGACCTGGGTGCTCGACCTGGAGGTGCGGCGGATGGAGGTGGGCGGTCCGGGGAATGCCGTAC
>NZ_MUBA01000049.1 GCF_002154575.1 Streptomyces bobili | reverse complement strand
CGGCGGCGGCCATCGCCGCGAGGCCGGGCGCCAGCGCCTTGGCCGACCAGCGCAGTCCGCGGTGGTCGCGGCGGGTGACGCGGGCGGCGAGATCGCGCGGGTCGGGCATGCCCGGCTTGGGCACCAGGGCCAGCTGCCCGGTCAGCGCGGCCACGGCTGCCCGCGCGAGCGTCTCGTCCTGACGGCTGGTCATCCCCGTACTCCTATGAGGAGGCCGAGGCCGTGGCCGTGGGCGCGCCGCTCGGCGGGGTTCCGGTGGGCGGAGTTCCGGTCGGTGCGTCTCCCGGAGGTGTGCCGCCACCGCCGCTGCCGGCGCCGCTGTTCTCCGCATCGGGGTCGACGCCGAGGGTCAGGGTGCCCTTGTACCCCCTGGACGGGTCGGCCTTCTTGACGGGCTTGAGGGTGAGCAGGCCGCCGGCGGCGCCACCACCGTCGTAGACCATGTCGTCGTCGAGCTTGGTGTAGGTGCCGGAGTGCTTGGCGTACGGCTCCAGCGTGAAGACCTCCTGGGCGATGTCGTCGGCGAAGAACAGCTGGCCGGTGTGGTTGACCTTGCCGCCCTCGTAGGTGCCGTCCTCCTTCTCACCGCCGGTGTGGACCTTGAGATGGATGTGGCAGGTACGGGGCGTGTACCAGCCGGGGAAGATCGTCTCGAACTTGACGACCCCGTTGGCGTTGGCGATCTGGTAGCCGCGCAGGTACGTGTTGTCGTCGGCGGTCGAGCCGTCCTCGCTCTCGGCCGGGGCCGAGCCGCCGGGGTCGGCGGTGGTGTAGCCGGAGTAGTAGCCCCAGGCGTCGCAGTGCCAGATCTCCACGGCGGCTCCGGGGACGGGGGTGCAGCCGTCGGTGGCGTCCACGACGGTCAGACGCAGGGTCAGCGGGACACCGCTCTTGCCCTCGGTGATGTCCTTGCGCACCAAGGCGCCGTCGAGGTAGTACGGCCCCTCGGTGACGCTCGACATGAGGGTCATGCAGGTGCCGGTGGCCGAGGACGCCGAAGCCGTGGCCGCCGTCCCCGTCGCCGTCCCCGTCGTCGCTTCCGTGCCTGTCGTCGTGTCGGCGAAGGCCGACCGGTAACCGGCGACGGCGAGGCCGCCCGCCGCGACCGTGCCACCGGTCACCGCCGGGGCGCGGCGCCGGGTGATGGACGTGTCTTTGTGGTTTCCCGTCATGGACACGAAAGGTAGGAACGCCACCCGTCAGGGGCGTGGGCGGAGACTGAGAAGCGGCTGTGAGTGCCGTCCGGGCCGCCGGTCCGTCAGACCGCCATCAGGGGGGCGTCCTCGCGCCACTTCAGGATCTTGTCGAAGCTCACCACGGCCCCACCGTGGCCCGGCTTGTTGCCGATGTGGACGTGGTCGGCGAGTTCCCGGATGAGATACAGGCCGCGACCCGCCTCGGCATCGGCGTGCGCGTGCGCGTGGGCGGGACATTCGGCCGTGAAGCCTGGGCCCGAGTCGGCGACCTCGATACTGCACTTCTCGCCGTCGAGGTAGGCGGTGACCCGGTAGGCCTCCGAACCACCGCCGGGCGCGGCGTTCATCCCGCCGTGCTCGACGGCGTTGGCGCAGGCCTCACTGAGGGCGACGGAGAGGTCGTACGAGATGTCGGGGTCGACCCCCGCCGTCTCCATGGTGCCGAGCAGCAGGCGCCGGGCCAGCGGCACGCTCGCGGCCTCGCGGCGCAGATGGAGTGACCACCAGATGCTCATGCTCCAGCCTCCAGGCCGCGGCTCGACATACCGATACGTATTGCCGCCCTGAACCGTAAGTAAGCGCGATTTCCACGTGACGCCGCCCATATGGGGGATGTGGGGGGTGCGGAAAACGGTGTATGCGTGACACAGGGGCATCAGTCATACCTGTCGTATCAGAAGGTGATCTTCGGAGCGGGCCGAATCCTGCGGCCCTGCCGTACGGCCGCTGGGGGGCCAGTGCGATGATGAGCCCGCCATGACTGACCCCCACCAGCGCACGGCGCGCTCCGGAGGCGCTCTCCGGCTGCTGCGGGCCGCGGTGTTCGCCGCGGTCTGTGTCGTGCTGGCCGGGGCGGGTCACACACTGGCCGCCTGCGCCGCCGTCCCCCTGTGGACGCTGGGCGCCGGATTCCTGGGGGCCGTCGCGGTCGTGGTGCCGTTCGCGGGACGCGAGCGCTCGCTGCCGGCCGTCGCGGCCCTGCTCGCCGTCGGACAGGCCGTCCTGCACACGCTGTTCGGCCTCGGACAGCACGCGTCGCCTACCGTCGCGACGACCACTGCCGCCGCCTCGGACGCCGCACTGGTCGAGCGGGCGGCACGGCTCGTGTGCGGAGCCGCCGCGGCGGCACTGAGCCCGGCGCAGGCCCAGAAGATCCTCATCGAGGCGCGGCTCCATCCGGCCGTCACCGGGACGGCGACCGGAACAGGGACGGGTACGGGTACGGGTGCTGATGCCGGTTCCGGCATGGGATCCATGCACCACCCGGCGGACGCTCTGGCCGGCACGGCGGGCTCGGCCATGTCGCTGCTGCCGTCCCTGCCGATGCTGCTCGGTCACGTCCTCGCGGCCGTCGCCACCGGATGGCTGCTGCGGCGCGGCGACTCGGCCCTGCTGCGGCTCATGGACCTGTCGGCACACGGCGTCGCCGAGACCGCCTGCGTACGGTCCCTGCGCGGGGCGCTCGCCCTGGTGCGCGCCCTCCTCGCCGGGCTGCCCGCCCTGCCGCAGTCGGGTCCGCGCGTTCCGCGCACCGCGCTGCTCCCCTCGCCCAGGCCATCCGCCGAGGCACTCCAGCACACGGTGATCAGGCGCGGCCCGCCGACCGCCGCCGCTCTCGTCCTTGCTGCCTGACACGACACGACCAGCACTCCACTTCACCCCTGGGGCGTGGCCGCCGTCGTGCGGCACGCGCGCGTGCACGCGTTTCCGCGTCCACGCCCGACCTCACCGTCGTATTTCACTCAGAGTGGAGTGCTCGCTGTCATGAAGCCTGTGAAGCCCGTCCTGAAGGCCTCTCGTCTCGCCGCCGCCGCTGCCGTCGCCGGTTCCGCCGTTCTTCTCCTGTGCTCGCCCGCCTTCGCGCACGTCAGTGTGCAGCCGGAGGGGACGGCCGCCAAGGGCGGCTACGCCGTCGTCAACTTCCGCGTTCCGAACGAGCGTGACAACGCCTCGACCACCCAGCTGGAGGTCAACTTCCCGGCCGACGCCCCGCTCTCCTCGGTGATGCCGCAGAAGGTCGACGGCTGGAAGATCACGGTCACCAAGAGCAAGCTGGCCAAGCCTCTGGAGGTGCACGGCCGGCAGATCTCCGAGGCCGTCTCCAAGGTGACCTGGACCGCCGAGGACAAGGGCATCGAGCCCGGCTTCATCCAGCAGTTCCCGGTCTCCTTGGGCGCCCTGCCCGAGAACGCCGACGACATGGTCTTCAAGGCGATCCAGACGTACTCCAACAAGGAGGTCGTGCGCTGGATCGAGGTGCAGAAGGAGGGCGCCGAGGAGCCGGAGAACCCGGCACCGGTCCTCGCCCTCTCCGCCGCGGACGACCACGCCCACGGCTCGTCCGCGGCGGCGTCGTCGGGCAAGTCCGGCGATTCCGAGCCGGCCGCCGCCACCACCGAGGCCTCCGACTCCTCCGACGACACCGACACCACCGCCCGGGTCCTGGGCGTCGTCGGCATCGCGGTCGGGGCCGCCGGCGTGGCCTACGGCGTGCTCGCCGGCCGCCGCAGGACCACCGACGCCTCCTGAGCCCTGCTCGTCCGCGGTGCGCACCGGGGGCCGCCCAAGCCCCCGGTGCGCACCGGAGTCAACACAACTGGGACATTTCTCCATGCGCAAGAAGACGTTCGCCGCGGCCGCGCTGCTCGCGGCGGCCACCCTCACCCTCTCCGCCTGCGGCAGCGACGGCGACTCGGGCTCCAGCCCCGTCGCGGCCGTCTCCGACGGCTCCTCGCAGCAGGCCGCGACCGTGCTCGACCAGCCCTTCACCAAGCCGGACCTGGTCCTGACCGACACCCGGGGCAAGTCCTACGACCTCCGCAAGGAGACCGCGGGCCACCCGACGCTCGTGTACTTCGGCTACACCCACTGCCCGGACGTCTGCCCGCTGACGATGAACAACGTCGCCGTCGCGAAGAAGCAGCTGTCCAAGGCGGATCAGGACGCGCTGCGCGTCGTGTTCGTCACCACCGACCCGGGCCGCGACACCCCGGCCGCACTCGGCGCCTGGCTCAAGGGCATCGACTCCCAGGTGGTGGGCCTGACCGGTGACTTCGCGACCATCCAGAAGGGCGCCCGAAGCCTCGGCATCTCCATCGAGCCGCCGCACAAGGACAAGAACGGCAAGATCGTGTCCACCCACGGCACCCAGGTCGTCGCCTTCTCCCCGAAGACCGACGCCGGTTACCTCCTCTACGGTGAGGATGCCCAGGTCGACGACTACATCAAGGACCTGCCCAAGATCATCAAGGGGCAGAACCCGTGAGACGGTCCACCGCGGCCTGTGCCGCCGCGCTGACCGGTGCCCTCGTCCTCGCGGGCTGCGGCTCCGGCGACTCGGCCGCCGAACTGTCCGTCAGCGCCGCCTACATGCCACAGCCGGTCTCCGACTCCATGGCCGCGGGCTTCCTGACGATCACCAACAAGGGCGGTACGAAGGACGAGCTGACCTCCGTCACCAGCGAGGTCGCGGGCAGCGTCAGCGTCCACGAGACCGTCGGCGGTGCCATGCAGGAGGTCGACTCCCTGGACGTACCGGCGGGCGGCCGGCTCCAGCTGGCCAGCGGAGGGAACCACCTGATGTTCGAAAACCTGAAACGGAAGCCGCTACAGGGCGAGAAGGTGGCCGTGGAACTGCACTTCGCCGACTCCGGGACCATCGCGGTCGAGATGCCGGTGGAATCCGCCACCTACACCCCGCACTCCGGAAACTGAGGGAAGGACCGCCTTGCCCACGACCATCGCCCCCAGAATCCGGACGCTGGTGCTGCTGTTCCTGGCCGTCACCGGCGCGCTCATCGCCGGCACCGGACAGGCCTCCGCGCACGCCGCGCTGACCGGCAGCGACCCCGCACAGGGGACGGTGGTCGACAAGGCCCCCACCCAGGTCTCACTGACCTTCTCCGAACAGGTCTCCACGGGCGCCGACGCGGTCCGCGTGCTCGACCCCAAGGGCAAGCGCGTCGACACCGGCGAGCCGTCCGCCGTCGGCGGCACCACCTACTCCGTCCCGCTGCACTCGGGGCTGCCGGACGGCACGTACACGGTGACCTACCAGGTGGTGTCCGCCGACAGCCATCCCGTCGCCGGCGCCTACACCTTCTCCATCGGCGCCCCCTCGGCGACCAGCGTCTCGGCGAGCACGCGAGAGGCCGGCGACGGAGCCGTCGGCGGGCTGTACGGGTTCGGGCGGTACATGTCGTACGCCGGGTTCATCGTCATGGTCGGGGGCGCCGCCTTCGTCCTGGGCTGCTGGCCGGCCGGCACCGGGGTGCGGGCCCTGCAGCGGCTCGTCATCTCCGGCTGGCTCGCGCTCACCTCGGCCACCCTCTTCCTGCTGCTCCTGCGCGGCTCCTACACCGGGTCGGGCAAGCTCGGCGACATCTTCGACCTCGAACTGCTCGGGCAGGTCCTCCAGACCAAGACGGGCGCCGCGCTCGTCTCCCGGCTGCTGCTGCTCGCCGCGGCCGCGTTGTTCATCGCCGTGCTCTTCGGCGCCTACGACAAGCGCGAGGGAGAGGAGAAGCGGGACCTCACCTTCGGGCTCGCCATCGGCGGGACCGTCGTGGCGGCCGGGCTCGCGGCGAGCTGGGCGATGGCCGAGCACGCCTCCACCGGGCTCCAGCCGGGCATCGCCATGCCGGTGGACATCGTCCACCTGGTGGCCGTCGCCACCTGGCTCGGCGGGCTGTGCGCGCTCCTCGTGGCGCTGTACCGGGGCGACACCCCGGTGGGGTTGCCGGCCGTGCGCCGGTTCTCACAGGTCGCCTTCGGCAGTGTCGTCGCCCTCGTCGTGACCGGCGTCTACCAGTCGTGGCGCCAGCTCGGCTCCTGGTCGGCCTTCACCGAGACGCGCTACGGGCAGCTCCTCATCATCAAGATCGGGCTGGTGGCGCTGCTGGTCGGCATCGCCTGGACCTCACGGCGGTGGACGAACCGGCTGGGGGAGACGGCAGGTGGGAAGCCTGCGGGGACGGAAACGACCGGGACGGAAACGGCAGGGACGGAAACGGCAGGGACGGAAGCGACGGGAGCTGCCGAGGCTGAGGCAGTGGCAACGGCGGGTGGGCGGAAGTCGCCCACCGCGGGGAAGGCGTCCGCCGCTGCGAAGACGCGGACGGCGCAGGCATCTGCCACGGTCACGGAACCGGAGCCGGAGCCGGAGAAGGAGCCGGAGAAGGAGGAGACCGGGGAAACCGGGGAAACCGGGGACGGTTCCGGATCCGGTTCGGGGCCCGAGTCCCGCTCAGGGGCCGGGTCCGAGTCGGGGTCCGATTCGGAGTCAGGGTCCGGGTCGGACTCAGGGTCCGGGTCGAGGTCGGGATCAGTTTCCGGTTCCGGCGACGCCAAGCGGGCCGCCCAGCTCGCGCGGCAGCGGGCCGCCATGGATGCGACACGGCAGAAGCGGGTGCGTGACGCCGATCCCCAGCGGCTCGGGCTGCGCCGCTCGGTGCTGGCCGAGGCGGGCATCGCCGTCGTCCTGCTCGCCGTTACGACGGCGCTGACCTCCACCGAGCCGGGCCGCACGGAACAGGACACCAAGGCGGCTACGGCGGCCTCCTCGGCCTCCGCCTCGGAGGGCACCTCGGGGGCCGTGACCCTGGACATGTCCTTCGACACCGGCGGCACGGACGGCAAGGGTGTCGTCAGCGTCGACATCGACCCCGCACGGACCGGCGCCAACGAGATGCACGTCTATGTGACCCGGCCCAACGGGCGTGCCTTCGACATTCCCGAGGTGAAGGTCGCCTTCACCCTCGAAGCGCAGAAGATCGGGCCGCTTCCCGTGACCCCCGACCACATCACCACCGGCCACTGGTCGGCGAACGGAGTGCAGATCCCCATGGCCGGCGAATGGCAGATCGCCGTGACCGTGCGGACCTCCGACATCGACCAGGTGACCGTCTCCAAGAACGCGCAGATCGGCTGACCCACCCATGTCTGACCAGACCCTTCCGCAGGCCCCGGAGACATCCGGGAAATCCCTGTCCCCCCAGACACCCCAGGCGGGCCTGACACGGCGCAAGCTGCTCGGTACCGCCGGGGCCACCGGGCTCGTGGTGGGCGCCGCGGGCGGGGTCGCCGGTTACGCGGCGGCGCCCGAGCAGGCCACCCCGCTGTCCTCGATCGGGTCCGGCCAGGAGATGTTCCACGTGAAACATCAGCCGGGCATCACCCAAGGACTCCAGGCGCGCGGCCATCTCGTCGCCTTCGACCTCGCGGCCGGCGCGGGCCGTAAGGAAGCCGCGGCACTCCTCCGCCGCTGGTCGGAGACGGCCCGGCGGCTGATGGCGGGCGAGGCCGCGAAGGACGACGACACGGACGTGGCGCGGGACGCGGGCCCCTCCTCGCTGACGGTCACCTTCGGCTTCGGCCACAGCTTCTTCGCCCGCACCGGGCTGGAGAAGCAGCGCCCGGTCTCCCTGGACCCACTGCCCGACTTCTCCTCCGACCAGCTCGACATGTCCCGCAGCAACGGCGACCTGTGGGTGCAGATCGGCGCGAACGACGCTCTGGTGGCCTTCCACGCCCTGCGCGCGATCCAGAAGGACGTGGGCAGGGCGGCCAAGGTCCGCTGGCAGATGAACGGCTTCAACCGCACGCCGGGTGCGACCGCCCACCCCATGACGGCCAGGAACCTGATGGGTCAGATCGACGGCACCCGCAACCCGAAGCCGGCGGAGGCCGACTTCGCCAAGCGCATCTTCGTGCCGGAGTCGGGGGCGGATTCCGGGTCAGGGCCGGGGTCGAACGACCCGGCGTGGATGGCCAACGGCTCCTACGCCGTCGTACGCCGGATCCGCATGCTCCTCGACGACTGGGAGCAGTTGTCGGCCCACGCCAAGGAGCAGGTCATCGGGCGGCGCAAGTCCGACGGGGCGCCGCTGACCGGGGGTACCGAGACGGCCGAGATGGACCTGGAGAAGACCGACGCGAACGGCGATCTGGTCGTCCCGATCAACGCCCACGCCCGGATCACGCGCCCCGACCAGAACGGCGGCGCGGCGATGCTGCGCCGGCCCTTCTCCTACCACGACGGCATCGACGCCGACGGGGTGCCGGACGCGGGCCTGCTGTTCGTCTGCTGGCAGGCCGATCCGCTGCGCGGCTTCGTCACCGTGCAGCGCAAGCTGGACCGCGGGGACGCGCTGTCGAAGTACATCCGCCACGAGTCGAGCGGCCTGTTCGCGGTACCGGGCGGAGCGGCGGAGGGTGAGTACGTGGGGCAGCGGTTGCTGGAGGGGTGAGACACGCGAGGAATGAGACACGCGAGGGTTGAGACACGCCGGGCGCGGGTCACGCCGGTTCACTCGCGTGAGGGGTGCCTGTGAGACGTGCGCTCCTCGTTTCGCAAGGCCCATTAGGGTGAGGTCATGCCAGCGAGCTATGCGTATCTCGGCCCTGAGGGCACCTTCACGGAGGTCGCCCTGCGCACGCTTCCGGAGGCCGCCACCCGGCAGCTGATCCCGTACGTGTCCGTGCAGTCCGCCCTCGACGCGGTCCGCACCGGCGAGGCCGAGGCCGCGTTCGTGCCGATCGAGAACTCGGTCGAGGGCGGGATCACCGCGACCCTCGACGAGCTGGTCGCGGGCACCCCGCTGATGATCTACCGCGAGGTGCTGCTGTCGATCACCTTCGCGCTGCTGGTCAGGCCGGGCACAAAGCTGTCCGACGTCAAGACGGTCTCGGCCCACCCGGCCGCACAGCCGCAAGTGCGCAACTGGCTCAAGGCCAATCTCCCGGACGCCGTGTGGGAGTCGGCCGCCTCCAACGCGGACGCCGCACGCCTGGTCCAGGAGGGCCGTTACGACGCCGCCTTCGCGGGCGAGTTCGCAGCCGCCCGGTACGGCCTCGAAGCGCTGGAGACCGAGATCCACGACGCGGAGAACGCGCAGACACGCTTCGTGCTGGTGGGCCGCCCGGCCCGGCCCGCCGCGCCGACCGGCGCCGACAAGACGTCCGTGGTGCTGTGGCAGCGCGACGACCATCCCGGTGGGCTGCGTGACCTGCTGGGCGAGTTCGCCACCCGTGGCATCAACCTCATGGTGCTCCAGTCGCGGCCGACCGGCGCCGGCATCGGCAACTACTGCTTCTGCATCGACGCGGCCGGGCATATCTCGGAGCGCCGGATGGCCGAGGCGCTCATGGGACTGAAGCGCATCTGTCGTGATGTGCGTTTCCTCGGTTCGTATCCGCGTGCGGACGTGACCGCGGCGCAGGTGCGGACGCCCCTGCCGGGGACCTCGGAGGATGAGTTCATGGCGGCGGCGGAATGGGTCACGCGCTGCCAGGACGGCCGGTTCTAGAAGGCGCCCGGCTTGCGCCGACCTGTCGCACGCGTGACGGGCTTCTTACGCGCGCCTTTCAGCCGGTCCTACCTGCATATCTTCGTTGTCCACAGGAGTTATCCACAGGCTGGCATCTCGACCTGGGGACAAGTCGACACGGAAGCGGCACCCGGTCGACAAATCGCCCTACAGCACCCCACTCGGATCTCGACGCTCCGGGTCACTCTTCGTCCACCTGTTTCCTTCGATCAATCCTTTAGGGCGACCCATTTCCACACGAAAGTGAGTGCAGGAGGGGTTTGGCCAAGGAATTCGCCCCACCGGAGAGCCCGCCCGGAATGATCGATTCCGATATCCACAGATCTTTCGCACAGCCTGTGGATAACTTTCCCGACTGGCGGATTCCTGTGGACAACCCGCCCCCCCAAGTGCCGCTCCGCACAAGGAAATCGAGTCAACACGCTGCCGCGAAGCCGCCCCGCCCAGCGAGCCGGACGATGTTCATTGACGCGGCGAACCAGCCTGCGGACACATAGGGCAATTCACTCATAGTGGTCCGTAAGACGTGTCTCGCAATAGTGAGTCGTGAGCCGTCACCACGCACCGGTAGCCTTGACCACGTGATTGACCTTCGCCTGCTCCGTGAGGACCCCGACCGTGTGCGCGCGTCCCAGCGCGCCCGTGGAGAGGACGTCGCGCTCGTCGACTCTCTCCTGTCCGCCGACGAGCGGCGCAGGTCGTCCGGCGTCCGCTTCGACGAGCTGCGTGCCGAGCAGCGATCTCTCGGCAAGCTCATCCCCAAAGCCTCCGCGGACGAGAAGGCCGAGCTGCTGAAGAAGGCGAGCCAGCTCGCCGCCGACGTGAAGGTGGCCGACGCCGAGCGCGACGCCGCCGACACCGAGACCCGGGAACTGCTGCTCCAGCTCGGCAACCTCGTCCACCCCGACGTGCCCGTCGGCGGCGAGGAGGACTTCGTCACGCTGGAGACGCACGGCGACATCCGTGACTTCGGCGCCGAGGGCTTCGAGCCCAAGGACCACCTGGAACTCGGCCAGCTGCTCGGCGCCATCGACGTCGAGCGCGGCGCGAAGGTCTCCGGCTCGCGGTTCTACTTCCTCACCGGCATCGGCGCCCTGCTGGAGCTGGCCCTGGTGAACGCCGCGATCGCCCAGGCCACGGCGGCCGGCTTCACGCCGATGCTGACCCCGGCCCTGGTCCGCCCCCAGTCCATGGCGGGCACCGGCTTCCTCGGCCAGGCGGCCCAGGACGTCTACCACCTCGAGAAGGACGACCTCTACCTCGTCGGCACCTCCGAGGTCGCCCTCGCCGCGTACCACATGGACGAGATCATCGACGCGGACCGTCTGCCGCTGCGCTACGCGGGCTTCTCCCCCTGCTTCCGCCGCGAGGCCGGTTCGCACGGCAAGGACACCAAGGGCATCTTCCGCGTCCACCAGTTCGACAAGGTGGAGATGTTCACCTACGTCACTCCCGAGGAGTCACAGGCCGAGCACCAGCGCCTGCTCGAGTGGGAGAAGCAGTGGCTGACCTCGCTGGAGCTGCCGTTCCGCGTGATCGACGTCGCCACCGGTGACCTCGGCTCCTCGGCTGCCCGCAAGTTCGACTGCGAGGCCTGGATCCCGACCCAGGGCAAGTACCGCGAGCTGACGTCGACCTCGGACTGCACCGAGTACCAGTCCCGCCGGCTGTCGATCCGCGTCCGCGAGGGCAAGCAGGTCCGCCCGCTGGCCACTCTCAACGGCACGCTGTGCGCCGTACCGCGCACCATCGTGGCGATCCTGGAGAACCACCAGCAGGCCGACGGCTCCGTGCGCGTGCCCGAGGTGCTGCAGCCCTACCTCGGCGGGCGAGAAGTCCTGGAGCCGGTGGCCAAGTGAGCGAGGCCGCCGCCCCGGTCTTTCCGTACCGGCTGATCGCGACCGACCTCGACGGGACGCTGCTGCGTTCCGACGAGTCGGTCTCCCAGCGCACCCGTGACGCCCTCGCCGCGGCCACCGCGGCGGGCACGGCCCACATCGTGGTGACCGGCCGCGGCGTCCCGTGGACCCGGCACATCCTCGACGACCTCGGCTACGAGGGTCTCGCGGTCTGCGGTCAGGGCGCCCAGGTCTACGACGTCGGCGCGCATCGCCTGCTGACCTCGGTGACACTGGACCGGCAGCTGGCCGCGGTGGCACTGGCCAAGATCGAGGCGGAGGTCGGTCCGCTGTACCTTGCGGCGAGCCGGGACGGACTGGAGGGAGAGGTGCTGGTCGGTCCGGGTTACTCGGTCACCGGCAGGCTCCCCTCGACTCCGTTCACCGATGCGTCGGACCTGTGGTCGGCCCCGCTGAACAAGATCTACATCCAGCATCCCGAGCTGTCGGACGACGAGCTGGCCGAGGCGGCCCGCCAGGCCGCGGGCGGCTTCGTCACGGTCGCCATGGCCGGAGCGGGAATCGTAGAACTGCTCCCCCTCGGCCTGTCCAAGGCCACCGGCCTCTCCCTGGCTGCCCGCCGCCTGGGCCTGAAGGCCGCCGACACGATCGCCTTCGGCGACATGCCCAACGACATCCCCATGTTCGCCTGGTCCGCCAAGAGCGTGGCCATGGCCAACGCCCACCCAGACCTGAAAGCAGTAGCCGACGAACTGACCACCTCCAACGAGGAGGACGGCATCGCGGTAGTACTGGAGAGACTGCTGGGCTAACCCTCCCGACCGGGTCCCCACAGGGCACCCGGCAGGGAAGGCTCCCGCGGCACGGGACGGCTGGGCCGCGGCACGCGGCACGCGGCACGCGGCACGCGGCACGCGGCACGCGGCACGCGGCACGCGGCACAACGATCGCCGCGGCGATCGAAGGCGCCCGGTATCGCCGCAGGCGATCAGGGGCGCGGGGAACTGCGCGCCCAGCCACAACGCACCCGCACC
>NZ_MUBA01000489.1 GCF_002154575.1 Streptomyces bobili | reverse complement strand
GGGTGCTCGACCTGGAGGTGCGGCGGATGGAGGTGGGCGGTCCGGGGAATGCCGTACGGCTGCCGGGCGCGGCGGAGTGGGGGCGGCTGGCCGAGGTGGGGGTGATGGGTGCCGTCGTGGCGCTCGTGCTGGTCGCGTCGGCGGAGTCGTCGTTCGCGTGGGTGCCGCATCGGGTGGGGGTGCTGCTGGTGGTGACCGGTGTGCTGGGGCTGCTCGGGGTGATGGGGCTGGTCCCGGTCGCGGCGGTGGCCGCACTGCTGCTGTACGTCGGCTTCGGGCTCGTTCCCGTGCGGGAGGTGCGTGGGTGGTGGCGTGGGCATCGGGGTGAGGTGGCCGTGCTGGGGGTGACGGCGGTCGGGGTCGTCGTGGGCAGCCTGTTCGAGGGGCTGCTGGCGGGGCTGGCGCTGGCCGTGGCGAAGACGGCCTGGGAGGTCAGCCATGTGCACGTGGAGACCGAGGACCGGGGTGACGCCGGGATCGTCGTACGGGTGCTGGGGCATGCCACGTTCCTGCGGCTGCCCAAGCTGCTGGACGCGCTGCACGCACTGGAGGTCCAGCATCGGGACCGGGAGATACGACTGGAGCTGGGCGGGCTTCGGCACGTGGATCACGCGTGCGCGGCGGCCCTGGAAGGGTGGGCCGCCGCACGGGAGCGGAGCGGGCCGCAGGGTCAGGGGCGGATCGCGAGCAGCAGTCCGACGTCGTAGGTCTCCTCGACCATGCCGTCGGGGAAGACGGCGAGGAGGTGCCGGCGCTCCGCGTCGACGAAGGCGGCGGTCCGCTCCTCGCCGTGCACCAGGAACAGCGAGTGGCTGCTGATGTTCGCCAGGTGCGTGCCGACGGGGACGCGGCGGGTCCAGCGGATGTGGCGGCGGTCGAAGTCGAGGCGGCCCGCTGAGGCGGCGAGGGCCTCGTGTGTGCCGTCGCCGTTCCCGCCCACGACCCGGCCGAGGCCGAAGTGACGCTCGATGCGGCTTGTCTGCGCGTCGATCCACGGTACGTCGAGCGCGGCGGCGTTCCACCAGAGCGCGAGGGCGCCGCCGGGACGCAGGACGCGCAGGGCCTCCGGAATCGAGCGGTCCGGGTCGGTCCAGTGCCAGGACTGGGCATAGGTGAGGAAGTCGAGGGAGGCGGTGGCGAGGGGGAGGTGGTTGCCGTCACCCCGGACGATCGGCACCTCGGGGAGACCCCGGCGGAACTGCT
>NZ_MUBA01000488.1 GCF_002154575.1 Streptomyces bobili | reverse complement strand
GCGGGTGCCGCCCACGGCGGCCCGGCCGCGCCTCCTCGCGGGAGCATGGCGCTCACGGCGCTCATCACGCGGGTTGCTTCGGCGGCAGGGGCGTATCCCGGAGCGCGGCGGCGGTCGTGTCGAGCGGGCTGCTCTCGTGGCAACCAAGGCGCGGTCTCGGAAGTCTTCCAGTCATCTCTGGAAGGGGAACGCGATGGGAGCTGTACGGATCCTGCTGCCCGTGCCGCGGACACTGGCGCGGGCCCATGTCGGACTGGGCGGGCCGCTGCTCGGGGCAGCACTGCTGCGGTGCCTGACGCCCGGCCTGTTTCTGATCTGGCAGCGACCGCCGGAGCGACTCCTCGCCTGGAGCGAGGAGGCCGTCGCGGTGTACCGCACTCTTCACGAGGGCCCGCGCCGACGGAGCGGCGACGGGCTGGCTCTCGCCCTGGTGCTGTACGCCAACGCCCTGTACGTGGCCGGTAGATACGAGGAGGCGCTCGCCGCGTCCGACGAGTCACGGGCCGTCGTCGGCACCCGCATGTCCCCGACGCGGAGCGCCTACGCGCTGCGCGTGCGCACCCTGCTCCTCACGGAGACCGGCCGGCTCGACGAGGCTCTGACCGTGGCCCGACAGTGCGTTGCCGCCTACCGGGTCACCGAACCCCGAGGCAGAGAGAGGTCACTGGGCAGCCACGCCGACGCGCTGCGCATCCAGGCCTGGGTGCTGGACCGCATGGGCCGCGTCCACGAGTCCGTGAACCTCTATATGGAATGCGCGGAGTTGCTGCGCGCGATGCCCATGTGGCGGGTTCTCCTGCGCGCCGGGCGGGTGAAGGTCCGCATGCTGTGCGAGGTGACCGGTGGACTGCGCGCGCTGGGCCGGTTCGAGGAGGCCGTCTCAGCCGGCAACGACGCCCTGTGGTGGTCCACCGGCATGAATCCGTCGTACTACCCGGACATCGTGTGGCTGCACGCCCACCTCTTCACCGACCTGGCCTGGTGCTACGCGGCCACCGGCGACCTGCGGCGCGCCCGGGACAGCGCCGACCAGGCCGTGGCCAAGTGCCGCACGCTGGTGGAGCAGGACGCGGTGACCGGACAGCCTTGGCTCGTCCTGGCCCTGGAGAGCCGTACCGCGCTGTACGGTCGAGCGCCCGTGCCTTCCGCTGACCCCCTGCCTTCCGCTGCTTTCCCGCCCCAGGTCGAACAGCCGCATCCGCAGCAACTGGCCGATCTGCAGGAGCTGTCGGAACTGTGCGCCCGGCTCGCCGTCACCGATCCCGTCGTCTACGAACCCCGACACGCCCAGGCCCTGGATGAGCTGGCGTTCTGCCACGGGTTGCTGGGCGCCTACCGACAGGCTGTTGAGGCCGCGGACCGCAGCGTCGCCCTGTTCCGCCGGGCCGCCGACCGCGACCCGCGGGGGTACGAGGCGGAACTGGCCCGGACGTTGGCCAACCTCGTCATCCGTAGGAGCCGGGCAGAAATGCGGGAGGACGCGGTGGCTCCTGCACGGGAGGCGCTGGCCATCACCCGCCGACTCGTCGAAACCGATGAGAGCTTGCCCCCGTTCCAGACCGTGCAGCGCCTGGAACTCCTCGCCTGGTCCCTGCGCCGCACGGGGGACGACGCACAGGCGCTGGCCTGCTACGCAGAGGCCGAGACGCTCCAGCGCGAGCTGATGGCGGCCGAGCCGGAACACAGCGAGGGCCGGCTCACCGCTGTCCTCACCGACTATGCCGACACCCTGCGCGCGACGGCCGACGCCCACCTCGCCGCCGGCCGATTCGACGACGCCGCAGTTGCCCTGCGCCGCCTGCTGGCCCTGGACGGACGTACCGACCTGCCGGAGGTTCATGCCGCCTGTCTCGGCGCCTTCGCGGATGCCCATGACATGGCCGCGAACGAGATCAGAGGGGCTTGGCAGGCAGCCACGACCGATCCGTTCCCCTCGATCGACGGCTCCGGGGGCGCCGGGTGACGCGGTGGTGCCGAGCTGTGCCGGTGGGGGATAGGGCTGGCTGTCGCTGTCGCTGTCGCTGTCGCTGTCGCCGTCGCCGTTCGGTTTGTCGTTTCGGCGCCGTCGTGCGGAGGGAGCCTCATCCAGTGGCCGGGCAGCTGTCGGCCATCCGATCCGTCAGGGCGCGTCGGCTGCCCCAGCCAGGATCCGGGCCAGCTCGACCGGCCTGGTGACCATGGGCCAGTGGCCCGAGTCGATGTCGGCGAAGTCGACGTGCTTGGCCCGCGCAAGCTCCGGGACGTCGCCGGCGTTGATCCACTCCTGTGCCTGCGCGGGAGTGAACTCCGGGCACACGAGCACGACCGGGACGTCGAACCGGCGAGCGTCCGCCAGCCGCACCAGGCCCCGGGCGACGCCCACGGGGACGGGGATCGCGGCGTCCGCCAGTTCTCGTCTGCCCTCCTCGTCGAGGTCGGCGGCGTCCGGCCCTTCGAACGGGCTCCAGCCCGGGAAGGGCATGACGCCGTCCCGCACCTCGAAGAGGTCGGCGTAGGGCTGACCGTCGGTGGACGGGAAGCCGCCGATGAGGGCCACTTTCGCCACCCGCTCCGGCCGCCGGTCGGCGGCCAGCCAGGCCAGCGTGCAGGCCGCGGAGTGCCCCACCAGCATGGACTTTCCGGGCGCGGCGTCCACCGCGGCGAGCACCGCCGCCACCTGGTCGTCGAGGGTGGCGGAGACGGCACCGTCACCCTGGCCCGGGAGCGTGAGCGGCACGGGGCGATGACCGAGCGCCTCCACCGCGGAGGCGACACGGCCCCACACGGATGCGTTCAGCCACAGGCCGCCGATGAGCAGCATGTCCATGGTCAGTTTCCCTTCGTCAGGTTCATGGACGCCACCGTAGGAGGAGATCCGGACAGTCCACTGCCGGTTTGTCCGGCGAGTCGGCCGGTCGGCGAGTCCGTCAGCGGGCCGCGGGATCTGGAAGGGCTCAGGGGCGCGCACTAGCCTGCTGCCGTGCCGAACGATCTCAGCCCCACCGCCCGAGCACTGCGTGCCCTGGAGATCCTCCAGGCCCGCCCCGGCACGACGGCCGGCGAACTCGCCGAACGGCTCGATGTCACCGAGCGAGCCGCCCGCCGGTACGTCGCGATCCTCCGCGAGGCGGGCATCCCCGTGCAGTCGGCCCGGGGACCGCACGGCGGGTACCGGCTCGGGCGGGGAACGAGGCTGCCGCCCGTGCACTTCACGCAGCCTGAAGCCCTCGGCCTGGTGATGGCGGTGCTCGGCGGCCCCTCGGCCGCGGCCGACGACCTGACCGGCAGCGCGCTGGACAAGGTGGTCAACGCCCTGCCGGAGAGTGTCGGTCGGCAGGCGGCCTTGTTGCGCGAGTACGCGGCGGCGGCACCGGATCCGTACTCGGCCCGCCCCGATCCGGCCGTCACCGGCGACCTCGTGGACGCCGTCGCGACCCGGCGCCGCGTGTGGGTCACGTACCGCAGCGAGGCCGGCAACGAGTGGGAGGCGGCGGTGGATCCCTGGTCCATCGTCGTCCGGTACGGGCGTTGGTACCTGCTCTGCCACTCCCATCGCGCGGACGCCGTCCGCACCTATCGGGTCGACCGGGTTCGCGCGGTACGGCCGACCGGCCAGGGGTTCGAACCACCCGAGACCCTCGACCCGGTGGCCGTGTTGGAGGAGAACCTGGGCCTGGGCTGGCAGTACCCCACGCATGTGGTGTTCGACGCCCCGGTGGCCGACGTGGCTCCGTGGATCCAGCCACCCATGGGGCGACTTGAGCCCTGGCGCAGCGGCTGTGCTCTTCGCGGCACTACGCGCAACCCGGCCATGTACGCGCAGGAATGGCTGGCGCGATTGCCATTCGCCTTCCGCGTCGAGGGCGGGCAGGAATTGCGCACGGCGGTCGCGGCGCTCGCGGCGCGTCTCACCGCCGCCGTGGCCGAACCGGCCATGAGTAAGCCACCGGTGCCGCCGCACGGCGATGCGATCGATGGTGAGAATTGGCGCGACGTACGTTCCCGGCGCATTCGATAATGGTTCGATGACTGCTGACGAGGGCCTCACCCTTAGTGTTGTCGTTCCTGACGCGACACAGACGGGCGAAAGCGTGGAGGTACGGGCGTTGGTCGGGGGCAGGGACATCCTGGCTGATGCGTTCGGCAAGGGGCCGGGCGAAGATCCCCGGTACCTCTTGGTTCCGGGCGGCCCTCTCACCGCTGGATCTGAACCGCATGAGGTGCGGCTTGCCAAGGCCTCGTGCACCGAAGGCTGTTGCGGCGCTCTCTATGTGACCATCCAGCGCGACGGCCAAGACGTGCTCTGGAACGGGTGGCGCAATCCCGACGAGGACGAGGTGGACCTGCCCGCCTTCCGCTTCCCGGCGCACGAGTACCAGCGCGAGATCGAGCGGGCGACCGCGGACCTCAGCTGGGAATGGCCGGCGCGGACCGTCGCACGGCTGCTGGAACAGGACCTCCGACAGCGCACCGACTGGCTCACACGGTGGGAATGCGAACTCGGCGCGGTTTCGGCCTGGCCCTGGAACCGGGACCAGATCAACGTCTTCCTCTTCCATCCGGGTCGCCCTTCCGTCAGCGACGACGGCCCATGGCTGCAGTTCCAGATGACTCTCGCCGTCTCCCACGACGCCCCGGCAGAGCAAGCAGCACGGCTCGCCGGACAACTCCTCGCGGCTGACCCGCGCCAAGCCGCCCGACTCGTCGGTGGCTCACCGGAATTCGCCACGCTGCTCGGCTACACCTGAGAAAGAGGAAAAGATGACTCATCGCCCTCCGGTTCCCCCGTTCACACGTGAGACGGCCATCGAGAAGGTCCGGCTCGCGGAGGACGGCTGGAACACCAGGGACCCCGAACGGGTGGCACTGGCCTACACGAAGGACTCCCGCTGGCGGAACCGGGCCGAATTCGCCACGGGCCGCGACGAGATCACCGCCTTTCTGCGACGTAAGTGGGCCAGGGAGCTCGACTATCGGCTGGTCAAGGAACTGTGGGCCTTCACCGAGAACCGGATTGCGGTTCGGTTCGCCTATGAGTGGCGTGACGACGCGGGCAACTGGTTCCGCTCGTACGGAAACGAGAACTGGGAGTTCGACGAGGACGGCCTGATGCGGAACAGGTACGCCTCCATCAACGATCTGCCGATCCGCGAGTCGGAGCGGAAGTTCCACTGGCCGCAAGGACGCCGGCCGGACGACCACCCGAGCCTGAGCGAACTCGGCCTCTGAGTCGTTCGGCGACGTCGAGCACCACCAGCGCGGGGCCGACTCCTCGACGGCGATCCGGCCCCACGCACCGGCCCCGGCGACCGAGTGAGCGGGCCCGGTGACCCCGAGCCCTGGGGTCACCGGGTGTTCTCCAGAAGGGGACGCGGAGCGTCGGCCGGCCCGGCCTCCGCGGCGGGCTCGGGAGCGGTCGCATCCTTGACTGTCGCCGTCGTCGCAGCCCCCTGCCTCCGCGTCATCCCCACACCCGCCAGCACCACAGCCATCCCGAGTACCACCCGTACGCTCAAGTCCTCTCCCAGGACGACCGCGCCCAGGAGCACGGACACGACCGGCAGCAGATAGCCGACGACCGCGGCGTTGGTCGCGCCCTCGTCGTTGATGATCCGGTAGGTGAGGTGGAACGTGACCGCCGTGCACAGGACGCTGAGGACCACGGCCGCGACCAGGACCGTCGGGCCGGGATCGATCGTCTCCAGGCCACCGATCGGCACGGCGAGGGCGGTCAGCCCGCTCGCGGCGACGAGCTGGGCGGCGGAGAGGGAGATCGTGGCTGTGCCCCTGCGAACCAGGGTGCGGCCCATGTACGTGAACGCCACGGCGTAGCTCGCGGCCGCGCCCAGGATCGCGAGGGCGCCCCAGCCGCCGGCTCCGGTCGCCTGCCAGGGAGCGAAGATGACGATCGTGCCGGTGAACCCGAGCAGGAGACCCGCCAGCCGTACCGGCCGCAGCCCGCGCTCGGAGCCGAGGGCGAGACCGAGAGTGATCGACCACAGCGGGGTCGTGGCGTTCAGGACGCCCGCGAGACCGGAGTCCACACTCTGCTGGCCGAGGCTGAACAGGGCGAACGGCAGGGCGTTGCAGAAAAGGGCCGCGACGACGATGTGCCGCCAGAGCGCGACGCCCCTCGGTATCCGGTGCCCGGTCGCGTAGCAGGCGACGACGAGGACGAGCGCGCCGAGGACGCAGCGCGCGAACGTGACCTGGAGCGGGGAGAGCCCGCGCAGCGCCAGCTCGGTCCAGAGGAAGGTCGAGCCCCACAACAGGGCGAGCACGGCCACCCGTAGTCCACTCCACAGACTCCGCCTACCTCTGCTGTCGCTCATGGTGCCTTCCTCGTACGTCCGATGACCCCGGCGGTCGTTCTCGTTCCCGTCCTACGAAGGTGCCTCAGCGAAGCTTTGAGGACAAGCGAATGGTTCTACCTATACCGTTAAGCCCAGCTACATGAATGGGTTGAAGGTGACTGCAGGGCCAGTGAGCGGTGTGTCGGTCGGTGAGCCCCACCGCCCTACTGGTAGGGCCGGATGGCCACCGTGACATCCATGGTGAAGGCGTTCGCCCCGGTGGCGGAGGGCAGGCCCAGAGCCCGGTCCAGTGTGCGGCGCAGGGGGCCGCAGCCGCTGGTCCGCGGGGCGGTGAACGTCACGTCCTGGGCGCCGAAGGTGACGACCAGGGGTTCCTTGGATATGACCTGGGTGGGCACGGTGTCCTTGAGTACCAGGTGAACCGCGTCCTCGTCGCTGCCCACCGAGCAGTGAGACGGCGACAGAGCGGGCAACCTGTGAGCCCAGCCCAGGGCGAACTTGATGTCGAACTCGCCGCGCCGGGTGTCGTCGGACAGGAAGTCCGAATAGCCGCCGTACTGCGGAGTCAGGGTCAACGGGGTGCCGTCCACCCTGATCGGCGCAGCGGCCATCTCCCCGAAGACCTGGCGGAATTCACCGTCCACACGGCCTTCCGCGAAGGTGATCTTCATGGGTTCGGTGAGCGGCTCGTCGACGGTGCCCATGCGCAGATGTCCCGTGGCGTGCATGACCTCGCAGCGCCAGGTCCCGGGATCCGCACCCACGGGCAACTCGTCGACCGCGGGGCAGGCGGAGAAGTCGAACGCGGGCAGGTCCGCGGCCCGTTCGGCGCTGTGCGCCGGCGGTGCGGCACCCAGGGCGAGTCCCGCAAGGAGTGTGGCCGCAACGGCACTTGTGAAGCGCTGGACTGTGCGGCGGGTCAAGGTCACTCGGTTCGGTGTCATGCCATCACTATTGCAGAGATATCTCTGCAGAGGAAGGTCTGCAGAGATGTCGCTGTGATTCGGATAGACTGCCGCTATGACAGAAGAGCGGAGAGCGGAAGCCGCAGCGCGGCGCACGGTCGACAGCCCCGAGGTGCTCAAGGCCCTCTCGCACCCCCTGCGCCTGCGCATCCTGCGCCACCTCAGCGCGGCGGGCCCGGCTACCTCGACCACGCTGGCCACCGCCCTCGGGGAGAACACGGGGACGCTCAGCTACCACCTGCGCATGCTGGAGCGCAGCGGCCTCATCGAGGACATCCCCGAGCGGTCCACCGGACGTGAGCGCTGGTGGCGTGGGGTTCGCGGCCTCGACATCCGCAGACCGCCGCAGGACGACCTGACGGAGGCCGAGCGCGCCATGTCGGCCGAACTGGACCGGATGAGGATGGAGGAGGACGTCGATCTCGCCCGCAAGTTCACCGCCGGACAGGCGGAGTCAGAAGGCTGGATGCGAGGTTCACGCAGCCTTATTCACCTCACGAAGAGTGAGCTGGACGCGTTCCACGACGACTACCTGGCCCTGCTCGCACGCTATGCCCGAGGCCCCGAGGACGCCCCCGCCGACGCACGCCCCGTACTCCTCCGCTGGTTCGGCCTGCCCGCTGACTGACCGACAACCGGCTGACGGCTGCGCCACGAAGGGCGCCACCACCCCGCAGCCGTATCGGCGCCCTCGCCATGCCTCTCTGGTTCAGGGGACGTGAGGGGGGAGGCCTCAGGCGTCTCCGGATGCCCGCCGGGCGAGGCTCTCGGGCAGTGTGGCCAGCCGGTCGATCTCGGCATCGAGGACGGCGAGCCGGCGGCCGACGATCCGGAGGCGGCGGCACCGCTGACCCGAGACGATGCGGACGGGCGGGGCCAACACGCCGCGTTCCTCGTGGTTCCGCGGCGCCCCGGGCGTCGTGGTGCCGGCTCGCTGCTGCCGATTCAGCGGCTCAAAAGGGCGGATCGTCGGCAAAGCCTTCAGCGTGCGCGCCGATGTCGGCGGGCGTGTGCCTGTACTGCTGGAAGGGCGTGATGTCTTCACCCCAGCCGGCGAGTGTGTCGATCGCGCGCTGCCTGTATCGGGCGCTGTCGGCGGCGAGGGCCCGGACCTCCTCACACAGGCTGCCTCCAGCCTGGTGGGCGAGCTCTGGTGCGGCGAGCAACGGAAGTACGGCTGCGAGTGCGGCATCGCGGATCTCTCGCTCGTCGTTTGTGAGGAAGGGCCGAAGGGCGTCAAGAAGCTTCGGTCGAAGTGTGCGGAACGCCTCAATGTGGGCGTCGTACCCGTCGGCTGACTCATCGTTGGCGTCCCAGGCGATGCTGCCGAGCCAGTCCAGAAGACCGACGACAAGGAGGAATCGCGGCTCCTCTCCGGCTTCAGTAGCCTCCCAGGGCCTCCGGTCGGTGACTTGGACGCGAGTCCGCGGGTGCCCCAGAATGGCCGCCACGAACGCCGCCGCGGGAGCCGTGGCACTGTAGAAGGTGTTCGCGTGCGTGACAGCTTGCCGCAGGTCGCGTAGAGCAGCGCCCTGGATGTCCGCGTCCTCGTCGAGAAGTTGTCGCAGGATCACAGGCGTCGCCGGCGCGACGTTCGGGCAGCAGTGCTCCACCGAACTCCAGTCTGTCCGCAGCAGCAGCTCCTCCGGATCAGTCGAACGAGCTTGCTGACTGTTCATGCCCACCACACGAGTCTGACAGCCGGCCGGCGCATCACCGCACTCAGCGGTGCGCAGTCGCTCGGGATGGTGGGTGGCGTGGTGCCGGTCCCCGCCCGCATAGTGTGCCGATCACGGCTCAGGCGACCAGCGCGGCGATGCTGCGGGCCGTCAGCCACAGGCCGAGGAGCAGGGCGAGCGTGATGGCCAGTTGTTCCTGGTGCTGTTCCAGCCAGTTCCGTAGGGCGTTCAGGCGGGCGTGCGCGACCTCGGGCGCCCAGACCACGTACATCTCCATGACGATGAGGCTGAGTGTGGCCAGCAGGCAGTAGCCGGTCAGTGCCAGCCAGCCGTCGAGCGCGGAGAGGTTCGCGTCGACGGCGGTCGCGGCGCCGGCGCCGACCAGTGCCCAGGGCTGCAGCAACCACGCCAGACCGGCTGCGGTGCCCGCAGAGGCGTTGTCGATCCGGGCGGTCCAGCGTGGCGGGCCGTGCGGTCGGGGCGGTCGGTGGTGCCGGTACGCGCCGTAGACCAGCAGTGCCAGTCCGATGGCGAGCTTCGCGGCGGTCGCGGCAGTCGACGGCGCACTGTGACGGGCCGGGGGCTGACCGCCGGTCAGCAGCACCACGCAGGCGATCACCACAGTCAGGTTCGCCAGCCACGACAACAGGAAGGCCAGGCCCTGGCGAACACCGCGCCGCGAGGAGAGCAGGAGGATGAAGGCGCTGTTGTGCAAGGGCCCCAGGGTCACGGCAGTGCCGATCAGAACCAGGTCGAGGACCATCGGATCAGTCGCTCCAGGCGTCGGGGCCGTCTGCCACGTGGACGAGCGGACCGGTCGGCAGAGGGGAGGCGGTGCGGAGCTGCCGCGGTGCCGCAACCCGACTTTGCAGGCGGCGGCCCGGCCGGTCAAGCAGGCCACGCCCGCGAAGCCTTGTCGGCGTAGACCGACGTCGAGACGTCGCTCGAAAGGCTCCCGCACTGATGACATGCGAGGGTCTCGACCGCGCGTGGACCGATCGAGGGCATCCCGGCCGGCGCTGTGAAGGCCGCTCGCACCGGCTGCGCGCGTACGGCGAGACGATGTAGGTGGCCTGGCCCTGCTCCGGAAGGTATGTCGCACCGGCGCGCCGGGAGGTGTCCGCCTCAACGGGAACGCCTCGTAGGCGCTCCACCGGATGTTCGTCACGCCCAGTGACGTCACCGACGGGCTGGTGAGTTCGGATGTCGAGGTGTCGCGGCTGCGTCGACGGCTCGGCAGGGGCCCCTGGGGTGGAGCGGTGCCGGCAGGGCGGTGGACCGCGGTCTGGGACGATCGCGCGGTGAGTAGCGTGAGGGTGCCGGCCGCGGAGGCTGTCGAGTCACATGTCCGGGCGTTCTTCCAGGGGCACGCCGTGGAGGTCGTCCACCACGACCTCGGGCCGGAGCGGCGGGCGGTGGTGCCCGATCTGCACGTTCTCGTCGTGAGCCCCGGTCCCCGCGGCGACAGCTGGGCCTACGTGACCGCCGGGTGCTGGGCCGCGATGGAGAAGGACGGTCACGGTCCCGAGTTCGTCATGACCGCCCACGTCCGCGACCAGCGGTTCATTCAGCTCATGGCGATGATCGCCTCCTACCACTGCGGAGGACATCAGCTCGACCTGGAGCACAGCATGCCGATCGGTGAACCCTGGGTGCCGGGTTCCACCTGCGATCACCTGCTGATCAGCCTGCCCTATCTCCACGGACCCGACCTGGAACACTGTCCGGTCCCCGGAGGGCACGCCCGCGTCCTGTGGACCCTGCCCGTGACCACGGCCGAGATCGAGTTCCGCAGACGGCACGGGCACGAGGCCTTGGAGCAGCTCTTCGACGCGGTGGAGATCAACCCCACCGATCCCTTCCGAGCATCGGTCGTCTGAGTCTGCCGGTCACCATCCGGCAGGCTCGGACGACCGCCGTGGACTCTTCCGGCCGGCGAAAACAAGGTGCGTGCCGGCAGCGGGGCCAGCAGACTCACGGCATGAATGCGAAGATCACCCGCATCAATCCCGACCAGCTGCATGAAACGCCCGGCTATCACCACATCACCGTGGTCGAGGCCGGCCGGACGGCCTACCTGGCGGGACAGTGCCCCCTCGACCTCCATGGGTCCCTCGTCGGCCCGGGTTCCCTCGACAGACAGATCGACCAGGTCACGGCCAACGCCCTGACCGCCCTGGCAGCAGTCGGCGCTCAGCCGCACGATGTCGTCCGCTCGGTGATCTACGTGTGCAGCGATGACACCGACGCCCTGGGCGCCGCGTGGCGTCGGCTCACCGACTCGGTCATCGGTCCGGCCTTCACCACCGCCAGCACGCTCCTGGGTGTCGCACAGCTCGGTTTCGGCGGACAGCTCGTCGAGGTGGACCTCACCGTGGCGCTGCCCGACTGACCCCCGCTGTTGCGGCCGGCCCCCGCACGTGGCCTGGCCGCCCGTGGCGACACCGGCGGCCGGCACCGCCAGGCCACGGACGTACGGCGTGCGCGTCCACGCCTACTCCTACGGAATCCGTGGCCGGCGAGGTGGCGGCGTAGGACGCGGGCGCTTCGAGCGGCGCCCGCTGTGACAAGCTGTGCTTCCCACTGCCCAGTCCCAGGAGGTCACCATGGCTGAAGAGTCTCCCTTGCCCGAAGGCTCGGAGCCGGTCGACGGCGAGAGCAGTTCTCTCTCGCCCGACGAAGACGGCCAGTACGACCTGAAGCGCAAGTTCCGGGAGGCGTTGGCGCGCAAGCGAGGTATGCAGGCCGACGGCACCGACCTCGCCGCGAACACCGACACCTCGAAGATCCACGGCGCGCACGGCCCGGCCGCGAGCCAGCGGTCGTTCCGTCGCAAGAGCGGCGGCTGAGTTCCCGAGCGGGCCTTCGACGACGTAGCGGCCCGGCCGTTGGCCCGGTGTGATTCGGGCATGTCTCAACACCGCCGAGGTCGCGTCGTGGCTGTGCGTGCGCGGGTACCGGCCGAACGCCGGGAGCGGCCGAGTGCCCTGGCCGAGTTGCGCGTCAGCGGTCCGGCCAGGCATCTGGCCCCGCGGTCTTCGACGGCGAGCGTTGGCCGCCCTGGCGGTCGGCGGCGGGCGGGACGCCCGCCCCGTGATGCCGTCGGGTACGTCCGGTCCGGCACCGGCCCGGCGCCGTGTCCGGAGGATGCGGTGCCGCGTCGGATCCGCCAGGTGGGGAGGAGCGGGAGGCGGCCCGTGGGCCTGCCCCTGGCCCGCCGCGAACACGCCGCCGATCCGATCGCTGCCGCCTTTGAGGTGACCGCGTCCTGTGCTCGCTCGACGAGGACGCCGTTCGCCGTTCTCCGACCTGGCATCCGCGCGGACCCGCGGCACCAAATGGACTCCGGCGACTGTGCCGGGATGCGGCCCGCGAGCAACAGCATTGGCGAGAAAGGCCCCTGAGGCACCATCTGGCCATTCGTTCGAAACTTGCGACGGGCCGTAGGATCAGGTGCCCTTGGGGGTGGGACTGTGGTCAGACGGAGTTCGGGCACGCCGACGCTGGAAGAGGTCGCCGCGCTGGCCGGAGTGGGCCGGGGCACGGTGTCCCGGGTCATCAACAACGCGGCCGGCGTCAAGGAGTCCACGCGCCTCGCCGTGCGGCGCGCCATCGACGAACTGGGCTATGTGCCCAATCTGGCGGCGCGTTCACTGGCCGGGCGGCGTGCGGACGCCGTCGCGCTGGTGATGACGAACACGGACTGGCGGTTGTTCGGGGAGCCGTTCTTCTCCGAGGTCGTACGGGCGGTCGGGGACGCCCTGTCCGGCACGGCGGTGCAACTGCTGCTGACCCTCGTCCG
>NZ_MUBA01000487.1 GCF_002154575.1 Streptomyces bobili | reverse complement strand
CACCCGGACGAGGCCGAACAGGGCGACGAACGGGACGATCACGCCGAAGACCGCCAGCTTGATCTTGCCCTTGCTCAGCACGGCCAGGGCGATCAGGAAGTTGACCACCACGGTCGAGATCACGCTGCCCCGGTCCTGGAGTTCCTCGTCGCTGAGGTCGTTGACGCCGAACGGCGCGAAGCCGACCAGGACCAGGCCGACGAGGGCCGCCGTCAGCACGACGGCCTCCACGCTCTTGCGGCCGGCCTCCGTCCAGTACACGTCGTCGAGGTGCAGGACCAGCGCGAACTCGTCCAGCAGCAGGCCCGCGCCGATGCCGAAGACCACCGCGCAGGCCGCCGCGCCGAAGCCGTGCCCGCCGCTGGCCACCGCGCCGAAGCCGCCGACGACGGTGAGGACGACGCCGGGGACGACGTGGTGGATGTGCACCCCGCCCGCGCTGATGTTGCCGAAGGGGCCCTTCCCCGCGCGGATCAGACGGGTGACGACCCGGGTGATCAGAAAGGTCAGCACGAAGGCGGTCAGGGCGATGAGCAGCGGGAGTTTCCCCGGCTCGACGATGTTCCGCTGCCACCAATCTCCCATACGCGTATTTTCGTCCGAAGCCGCCGGACCCGCCTGTCCGACCGCCGGGTAACCTGCGCCGGTGTCCACGACCCCGCCCTCCC
>NZ_MUBA01000486.1 GCF_002154575.1 Streptomyces bobili | reverse complement strand
CACCCCGACGGCGACCCCCACCTCCGGACCGAGCCAGCCCAGTGGGACCAACCTGAGCATCGGAGCCGGTTCGGACGGCTCCAGCAAGGCCGACGGCACGAGCTACGGCAACGTACGGGACGGTGTCCTGACCACGTACTGGTCGCCGGCCGGTTCGACCGGGGCCGTCTCGATCAAGTGGGGCTCCGCCACCTCCGTCTCCAAGGTCAACATCCGGGAGGCGGCCGGATCGGCGGGTGTCATCGGGGCCTGGAAGCTGATCAACGGTGACACCGGTGCCGTTCTCACCTCGGGCAGCGGCGCGGGCGTCATCACCTTCCCGCGGACCTCGCTGAGCAAGGTCACCTTCGAGATCACCGGTTCGGCCGGCACGCCCAAGGTCGCCGAGTTCGAGACCTACGCGTAGGAAAGCGCGCCCGGTAGGTCCGCGGTCCGACGCGGACCTGCCCGCCGCTTCGGGGACGGTGCCGGGTGTCCGCCCGGCGCCGTCCCCTTCCCGCTCAGCGTGCTTCGTGGGAGGGGACGCCCTCCGCGGCGAGTTGCCCGCTCCCCGCCGCACGGTGTGAGCCGGACCGGACGGCGTCGGAGACGGACTTGACCCCGCCGTGCGCGGTCAGACCACCGTCGACGGGGATCTCGGCGCCGGTGATGAACGACGACTCGTCCGACAACAGGAAGACGACCAGCGGGGCCACCTCCCCGACGGTCCCGGTACGGCCGAGCGGCGTCTCCCGGATGTTGGCCTCCCGGAAGGACGGCGCGGCGGAGGCCGTCATCTCGGTCTCGATGTAGCCGGGGTGGATCGTGTTGACGCGGATGCCGCGCGGGCCCAGTTCCAGAGCGGCCGTTCTCGACAGCCCCCGCAGTGCCCACTTGCTGGTCGTGTAGGCGACCGGGTAGTGGGCGGTCAGGGCTGCCGAGGAGCCGACGTTCACGACGGAGGCGCCGGCCGGCATCAGCGGTGCGAGGTGCTGGATGCCGAGCAGCGGGCCGACGACGTTGACCGCGTGGACACGCGCCATGTCCTCGGGACGGACCTCGCCGATCCGGGCGCGCCAGGTGACGCCCGCGTTGTTCACCAGGCCGTGCACCTGTCCGTACGCCTCGCGCAGTTCAGCGGCGAGCGCGGCCCACTCCGTCTCGCCGGTGACGTCCAGTCGGCGGCAGCCGGAAGCGGGGTCGACGTCGGTGGCGACGACGTGCGCACCCTCTCGGGCGAGCGCCTCCGCCTGCGCGGCGCCCTGGCCACGGGCCGCGCCCGTGACGACGACGACCTTGCCCAGGAGCCGCTCGGCGTGCGGGCCGCTCACGGCCGCTCCCGAGTGCGGCGCCGGCCGGCCGGCAGCGGCACCGGTTCCGTGCCGGGCACGACGGTGGTGGTGAGCGTGCCGAGGCCCTCGACGGTCAGGGAGACGGTGTCGCCGGGCTTGAGCGGCGGCGGGTTCCGCTCGCCGCGCAGGCCCCACAGTTCGGCCAGGCAGCCGCCGTTGCCGCAGGTGCCCGAACCGAGGACGTCACCCGGCATCACGCGGGTGCCGCGGGAGGCGTAGGCGGTCATCTCCTCGAACGTCCAGCTCATGTGGGACAGCAGGTCCTCGCCGACCGTCTCGCCGTTGACCTCGGCGCGCAGGGCCAGGCGCAGGAAGCCGTCGGCGTCCCGGTGCGGCTCCAGTTCGTCGGCGGTGACCAGGTACGGGCCGAGGGTGGTGGCGGTGTCCTTGCCCTTGCAGGGGCCGAGGCCCACCTTCATCTCCGCGCTCTGCAGATCGCGCGCGGACCAGTCGTTGAACACGGTGTAGCCGACGATGTGGTCGCGGGCCCGCTCGGGAGTCAGGTCGCGGCCCTCCCGGCCGATCACGGCGGCCACCTCCAGTTCGAAGTCCAGGACTTGTGACCCGGGCGGCACGGGCACGTCGTCATGAGGGCCGTACACCGCGTGCGGGTTGGTGAAGTAGAAGGTCGGCGCCGCGTACCACTGCTCGGGGACCCCGGACACGCCGTCGACGGAGCGGCGTACGCCCTCGACGTGCTCCTCGAACGTGACGAAGTCCCGGACGGAGGCGGGCTGGAGCGGCGGCAGCAGCCGGACCTGCGACACGTGCGGGCCGGGCGGCACGTCGAGGGCGGCGGCGCCCGCGGCGAGCAGCCCGGCCAGGCCGCCGGTCTCGGTGAGCAGCGTGGTGAGGGAGGAGACACCGGGCAGCGGGCGGAGGGTGCCGTCGTCCTCCACGACGGCCACGCGGTGACGCTGACGGTGTTCGTAGGCGGCGAAACGCATGGTGCGGCTCCTGGGGAGGGGACCGGTCGAGGGAAGTACGTGACCGGTCAGACCGGCGGGGCGACGAAGACGCCGCGGTCGGGGTCGTTGAAGGACTCCTTGGCGATGAGTTCGTTCATGGGGTTGGCGGTGCCCCACTGGTCGGTGACCTCGGGCCGCGAGAAGTCGTAGACGTGCGGGTGCCAGGCGTCCTCGTCGAGGCATTCCAACTCGGTGGTGTACTCGACGGTGTTGCCGTGCGGGTCGAGGAAGTAGGTGAAGGTGTTGTCGCCCGCCATGTGCCGGCCGGGGCCCCAGATCTTCCGGTGCCCGGCGCGCATCACGCGGCCGGAGCCGCGCATGTACTCGTCGAGGCCGCGCATCTCGAAGGAGACGTGGTGCAGGGCGGTGTGCGGTCCCCGGGCGATGGCCATGGAGTGGTGCTGGTTGGAGATCCGCATGAAGTGCATGACCTCGCCCATGTGCGGCGAGCTGAGGGTGTCGGACAGGCGGAAGCCGAGGTGGCGTTCGTACCAGGCGCGGGTCCTGTCGAGGTCGGGGGAGTTGAGGACGACGTGGGACAGCTTGACCGGGATCGCCTCCTTCTCCTCGATCCTGCGGTGCTGCCGTACCTCGACGTCGGCGGAGACCTCGACGGTGCGGCCGTCGACGTCGAAGAAGCGGAAGCCGTAGCCGCCGCCAGGGGTGTCGACCTTGCCCGGCCGGCCGATCAACCGCACGTCTCCGGCGAGGAGTTGTTCGGCGAGAGTGTCGACGTCGGCGGCGCAGGCGGCCCCGTACGACACGAGGTCGAGGCGCTTCTCGCCGGCCTTGCGCAGCCGGACGACGTACTGCTCCGGGGAGCCCTCGGCGGCGAGGAAGGAGATGCCGGAGTCCTCGGCGACCTTCGTCAGGCCCCAGACGCCGGCGTAGAAGTCGAGCTGCTTGTCGTAGTCGGGCACGGCGAGGTCGACGTGCCGCAGGTGCGTGAGCAGACGTGCGCTCATGGGTTCCTCCGGTGTTCCTTCACGGGTTCCTTGACTGGTTGCCTGATGGCTTGCCTCATGGGTTGTTTCTCAGGCGGAGGCGAGGTGGAGCAGGGCGGCGGCGTTTCCGCCGCGTACGGCGGTGAGGTCGGCCTCGGTGAGGCGCGCGCCGCGCAGGGCGCCGACCGGGTCCGCGGTGCCCATGTCGAAGGGGAAGTCGGAGCCGAGCAGGACCCGGTCGGCCCCGGCGACGCGGATCAGCTCCCGCAGCACGTGCGGATCGTGGACGAGGGAGTCGAAGTAGAGCCGCTTCAGATAGCTGCTGGGCGGGTGCGCGCAGTCGGTGCCGGCGTCGGAGCGGGTGGACCAGGCGTGATCGGAGCGGCCGATGTGGGTGGGCAGGTAGCCGCCGCCGTGTGCGGCGATCAGCTTCAGGCCGGGATGCCGGTCCAGGACCCCGGAGAAGATGAGGTGGGACAGCGCGACGGCGTTCTCGGTCGGCTGCCCCACGGTGTTGGACAGGTACCAGCGGTCCAGCCGCTCGTCGAGCGTGCAGCCGAAGGGGTGCAGGAAGAGGAGCGCGCCGGTCTCCTCGGCACGCGACCAGAAGGGTGCGTAGGCAGGATCGGAGAGTTCCCGTTCCGGTGCGTGGCTGGAGATCTCGACGCCCAACAGGCCCTGGGACAGGGCGTGTTCGAGGGCGCGCACCGACTGACCGGGGTGCTGGAGCGGCACGAGGCCCAGCCCCCGCAGTCGGTCGGGCGCGGCCGAACAGTGCGCCGCGGTCGCCTCGTTGGCCGTCCGGTACACCTTCTCGGCCGTCTCCTCGTCCGCCCAGTAGTGATAGTGCGAGGGGGAGGGGCTGACGAGCTGGACGTCCACGCCCTGGGCGTCCATCGCGGCCAGCCGTACGGCCGGGTCGGTCAGCCGGGGGATCCGGTCGCGGACCATGGGGCCGCTGACGGCGAGGGAGGCGGGGCCGTTGCGCCGTGCGTCGAGTCCGCGGGCCTCGGCATGGCCGGGCAGTCCGGTCACGAGCGCGTCGACCTCGGGCAGCAGCACGTGTGCGTGCACGTCGACGGTCGGTACGGGGGCGGATGTCTCCGTACGGCGCGGAGTGGGTTCGGTCATGGCAGGTCCCTGAGCATGGTCATGGTGCGGCCCATCAGGCCGGGAACGTCGGCGTCGCGGACGCCGTCGAGCTGCCACTGTCCGATCTGGACGGACGCCTCGACGACCGGGCGGACTCGGGCGATACGCCGCTCGTAGTACGCCTGGAAGAGGGCGTCGTCCCAGGTGTCGGCGCCGGTCAGCAACTGCGTGAGGACCCACGCGTCCTCCAGGGACAGCGCCGCGCCCTGCGCGAGCGTGGGCGGGCAGCAGTGCGCCGCGTCGCCGACGAGGACGACCCGGCCGCGGTGCCAGGAGCCCTCGACCAGCATGCGGTCGAACCAGGTGTAGTTGACCTTCGCCGGGTCGGTGATGTGCGCGCTGATCTCCGGCCAGAACCCGCCGTAGTGGCGGGTGAGGCGGCGCATCTCGTCCGCGTACGTCTGCGGCGGGATGGACGCGCGGTCGCGGTTGGCCTCGACGACGTAGGCGTAGAGGGTGGTGTCGCTGGTGGGGCAGTAGCCGGCGATGTAGGCGGGGCCGCCGTAGGCGAGGTCGGTGCGGGTCACGCCGGCCGGGCGCGGGGCGGCGACGCGCCAGATGGCCATGCCGGTGGGCTCGGGTTTGGCGGTGATGCCGATCGCGGCGCGGGTGGTGGAGCCGAGGCCGTCGGCGGCGATGACCAGGTCGTAGCGGCCCTCACTGCCGTCGGAGAACCGTAGGGATACCCCTTGCGCGTCCTGGCCCAGGATCTCCGCGGTCGTGCCGAGCCGCACCGAGGCGCCGGCGGCGCGCACGGCGTCGATGAGGATCCGCTGGAGCTGCGGGCGCTGCATGCCGATGGTGGCGGGCAGGTCGTCGCCGCCGGTGCGCAGATCCCGTGCGACGTGCAGGACGGTGCCGTCAGGCGTGGTGATGCCGACGGAGCCGAAGGCGAAGCCGGACTCCCTTACCCGGTCCCAGACACCGAGTTCGCGCAGGACGCGCAGGGCGTTGCCCTGGAGGGTGATGCCGGATCCGGCGGTGGCGTTCCAGTCGTCCTTGGCCTCGATCAGGTCCACCGTGAGGCCGGCGCGGCGCAGCAGGACCGTCACGGCGTTGCCGGCCGCGCCGCCGCCGATCACCAGGACCGTGCGGGCTCTACTCATGGGGGAACTCCCTTGTTCCGTAAGTTACTTGAGGGCGATGGGGTTGACGGGGGAGCCGACCGCGCCGGTGATGGGCAGGGGTGCGGCGGTCAGGGAGAACGCGTACACGCCGTCGGCGGCGCAGTCCTCCGCCAGGGCGTCCAGGTCCCACATCTCACCGATCAGCAGGCCGATGTGCGGGATGGCGACCTGGTGCAGGGGCTGGAAGGCGTGCTCGAACTCGTTCGGGCGGACCTCGAATCCCCAGGTGTCGGTGGCGATCGCGGCGATCTCGCTGCCGTGCAGCCAGCCGGCGGTGCTGAACGACAGGCCGGGCGCGGGACCGCCGGCGTAGTCGCCCCAGCCGTCCCGGCGGGCCCGTGCCAGCTGCCCGGTGCGTACCAGCACGAGGTCGCCCCGGCCGACGGCCACCCCGTGCGCCTCGGCGGTCGCCGTCAGCTGCTCCTCGGTGATCGCGAACCCGTCGGGCAGCTCCCCGGCCTCGCCGTAGGTGCGGCCGACGTCGAGGAGGACGCCGCGCCCGCTGACGTGTGCGGCCATGTGCTCGATGCCGGTGACCAGGTCGCCGTCGGAGGTGACGACCTTCTCGGCCGGCCGGCCGTTCCACGCCCTGCCGTGGTCGAAGATGTGCCCGAGCCCGTCCCACTGCGTGGAGCACTGCAACGGCATGGCGATCACGTCGTCGGCGCCACCGATGCCGTGCGGGAAGCCCTGGTTGCCGAGGGCGGCGTCCGTGCCGGTGTCCAGCATGGTGTGCACCGGGTTGGTTCGGCGCCGCCACCCCTTCTGCGGCCCGTTCATGTCGAAGGACTGGGAGAGGGAGAAGCTGACGCCCCGCCGGACCAGCCCGGCCGCCTCACGCCGCTTGCCCTCGTCCAGGAAGTTGAGCGTGCCGAGCACGTCGTCCTCGCCCCAACGCCCCCAGTTGGAGTACGCCTTGGCGGCCTCGGCGATGGCGCCCTCGGGATCGTGCCGGTTCATGACGCCGTCTCGGCGACACATCGCGTGCGCTGCACACCGAGACCTGTGACCGCGCCCTCCATGACATCGCCGTCGCGCAGCAGCCGGCCCCAGTGCATGCCGTTGCCGGCCGGGCTGCCGGTCAGCACCAGGTCGCCCGGCAGCAGACGGGCGCTCTGCGAGGCGTACGACACCATGCGGGCGACGCTGAAGATCATGTCCTTGGTGGACTCGTCCTGCATGGTCTCGCCGTTGAGCCTCAGCGTCAGCCGCAGGTCGCCGGTGTCGGCGATCGACTCGGCCGGGACGATCCAGGGGCCGAGCGGGGTGAAGCCGGGCGCGTTCTTGCTGCGCAGCCAGTCGGTGCCGATCTGCGGCATGTCCCGGCGGAAGACGGTGGCCCGGTCGGTCAGATCGTTGGCGATGGTGTAACCCGCGATGTGCTGGTGCGCGTCCTCCACGGACACCCGGTGGGCCGGCCGGCCGATCACGGCCGCCAGTTCCAGTTCCCAGTCCGGCTTCTCCGCCCAGGCGGGCAGGACGACGTCGTCGTACGGGCCGGTGATCGCGCTCGGCAGGCCGATGAACACGTACGGCAGATCCTCGGCCGCCCGCCGGTCCATGATGTCGGCGGCCTCGGCGCGGCGTTCCTCCTCCGGCCGGTCGTCGCCCGGGGCGCGATGGGCGACATGCAGGTCGATGACATGTTGGCGGTAGTTCGCGCCGGACTGGAACACCTGGCGCGGTGCGACGGGCGCGTGCACCCGGAAGTCCGACAGCGGCCTCCCCTCCCGGCCGGCGCCTGCCGCCA
>NZ_MUBA01000485.1 GCF_002154575.1 Streptomyces bobili | reverse complement strand
GGCGAGGCCGCCGACGGCGCCGACATGCCGTACCTCCTCGCGTACTCCCTCGGTGACGCCGCGGACGGTCCCGAAGCCTCGGCCGCCGCCATCGAGCGGCTGCTCACCGACAACGGCCTGCCGGTCGGCGGTGACCTGGTCGACGGCACCGAGCGGCCGAGCCTGCCGGTCGGCCTGCTCGTCGAGGCCGGTCAGGCCGTGCTGACCATGGCCCCCCTCAAGGCCCAGTGCGTGCCCCCGCCCGAGTGGCTGGCCGCCGTCAAGAGCCGCGGTTACGCCTACCTCGTCTTCACCACCCGCGCCTGGCCCGAGGCCGCCCCCGGCCGGGCCGTCGCCCCCGAGGCGCTGGCCGCGTTCGCCGGCGCCGACGAGACGCTCAAGGCCGCGGCGCACGTCGTCCTTCCTGCCCGCAGCCTGCGCGGCTGGTAGGGGGAGCGGCATCGCCGGAATCCCCGGATGAGCTGACGAACCGACAATTCACCCGTCGCACGAATACGGCAGTCGGGGGAATCGTGAACTGAAGCCGTTCGCCGGCTCGTTACTCGGTACGCGTGAAACGCACGCACAGCCTCGTCACGCACGCAGAGTCTCGCCGCGCGCGTACAGCCTTGTCACGCGCGTACAGCCTAGTCCAGAACTCCGAAAGGGTCCGTACCCGAGATGAAGTCGACCACCCGAGGAACCCTCGCCGCCGTGCTCACCTGTGTGGCGGCCGCGGCCGGTGCCGCCTCCGCGACCTCCGCCGCCGCGGTCGGCACGGTCCCCGTCCCCGTCCCGCTGGACGGCGTCGAGAAGTCCCTCAACGTGGAGCTGCCCAAGATCGGCGGCGAGATCCCGCTGCCCATGCCGGGCACCCCCGAAGGCCCGCGGTACGTCGAGGGACGCCTCATCCCGGACCGGGTGATCCCGCAACTGCCCGTCTCCGCCGGACTTCCCGGCCTGGGCCTGCGCGCACCGCTGCCGGAGGTCCTCGGCGACGGGTTCAACCACGTCGGTCTCGACGCCCCCGCCTCCGACCTGCGCACCCTCAGCCCCGGTCTGACCCTGGACGCCCCGCTCACCGCCCCCAACCCCGACCGGTTCGGCCTGCCGGACCTCCAGCTGCCGCAGGCCGGCGTGCTCACCCCGGTCCTGCAGACCGTGCCGGGCGCCAACCTCGGGCTCGGCCAGGGCGTGTAGCGGGCACAGGCCCACCCGACCACAGGCCCGGACCCCCGTCCGGGCCTGTCGCCCTTCTCCGGCGGCTTTTGGCGTTTCCCAGCTCGCACGGTGACCCCACGGGCCGCCGGACGGTTACCGCTGTGGACATCCGAACCGGACGAGGAGCACACATGGTCGTCAGCGCGGACGGAGCCGCCGTGACCGCGGTCCCGGCGGACACGACACAGCCGGGCCCCACGGTGCCTCCGGGGCCCACGACGCGTCCGGCGAGACGCCGAACGCGGCGGGACGCGCTGCGCGGACTGCTCGGCGCCGCCGCGGCGCTCGCACTCGCCCCGCTCGTCGCCGCTTCCCGGCCCGTCCGCCGGGACGAGCCCGAGCCCGAACTCGCTGCCCTGCTGGGGCCCGGGGGCGGGCTCGACCTCGGGCTCGGGGAAACCGTCTTCGACGTGACCTACCTCGGCCGTCACCTGCTCGGCAGCCTCGTCCCGCCGGCCCATTCGGGCGACGCCGGCCGCTGGGAGATCACCGTCGACGGCCGGCCTCTGCATCTCATGCGCCGCGCCGACGGCACCTGGCTGAGCATGGTCGACCACTACCGCTCGTACGCCGCTCCACTCGACGCGGTCCGCGCCGCCGTGGACGAACTGGGCCCGGGAGAGATGCTTCGGGCCACCGCCGCCACCGGCCGTCACACACACATGGGGGGACACCATGGCCTACATCCGTAAGGACGTCAGCACACTCACCGCCGGCGAGCGCCGACGCTTCGTCAGAGCCCTGCTGGAACTGAAACGCCGGGGTGAGTACGACGAGTTCGTGCGCATGCACATCGACTACTACGTCTCCGACGGCGAGGGAGGCCTGCGTACGGCTCACATGACGCCCTCGTTCCTGCCGTGGCACCGCCGGTTCCTGCTGGAGCTGGAGAACGCGCTGCGCCGGGTCGACCCCTCGGTGACGGTGCCGTACTGGGACTGGACGCGGAACCGGACGGCGACCGCCGTGCCCTGGACCGCGGACCTGCTCGGCGGCAACGGGCGGCGCTCCGACCGGCAGGTGACGACGGGGCCGTTCGCCCACGCCACCGGCAACTGGACGATCAAGGACGGCGTCACCGACACCACGTTCCTCACCCGTGACCTCGGCCGGGCCCGCGACCCGATCGGACTGCCGACGAAGGCCGACGTGGAGTGGGCGCTGAGCGACCCGGTCTACGACGTCTCGCCCTGGAACTCGACCGTCACCCGTGGCTTCCGCAACAAGCTGGAGGGGTGGGGGACCGGCCGGGGCAGCACCGCCTGGCTCAACCACAACCGGGTGCACCGGTGGGTCGGCGGCGCGATGGTCGGCGGGGCGTCCGTCAACGACCCGGTGTTCTGGCTGCACCACGCCTTCATCGACCTGCTGTGGACCCGCTGGCAACGGCGTCACGGCGAACACCGCTATCTGCCCGCCGAGCCGCCGCTGCCGGGCAGCAGCCAGTTTCGCCGGGTCGTCGCCCGGCACCAGACGCTGCCCCCGTGGGACGTGACCCCGGACCAGCTGGAGGACGCGGGACGGATCTACCGGTACGCGTAGACGCGGCACGGCACAGGTACGCGTAGGAGAGGCACGGCACAGGTACGCGGAGAAGGTGCGCGCAACAGGGGAGAGCCCCGGCGCTCGAGGTGCCGGGGCTCTGCCGTGGGGTGTTGCCAGACGGACGTCAGCCGCCGTAGCCACCGGCGTCGCCGCCGCTGTGGTGCTCGCCGCCCTTGTCGTCGCCGCCCTTGCCGTGGTCGCTGACGTTGGCGCAGGTGTTGCCGAAGGCCGGGTTGAGCAGGCCGATGACGCTGACGGTGTTGCCGCAGAGGTTGATCGGCACGTGGACCGGAACCTGGACGAGGTTGCCGGACAGGACGCCCGGCGAGCCCACGGCCGCGCCCTGCGCGCCCGAGTCGGCCATGGCCAGGCCGGCTCCGCTGACCATCATGGCGCCGGCGCCGACGGCGACAGCGGCTGCCTTCGCGATGCGAGACATCACGTTCTCCTTTGTGATTCGGTTCGCACGGCAGCAGGTCGCGCCACCGCACTCCCCGTTCAACGCCGGGCCCTCGGGCAGGTCACGGCGGCGCCCGCCGGATCACCCTTGTCGAGCACGCGCCGGGGGCGTGCGCCTCAGCGTGCGCTCCGGTGCGCCGTCACGAAGTCGGCCAGGGTGGCGATGGACTGGAGACTGTCCAGGCTGAGGTCCAACGCGGCGACATCGACGCCGAAGCGGGCGTCCACCGCGCCCAGCAGCGTCACCCCGGCGAGCGAGGTCAGGCCGATCTCCGGGCCGAACAGGTCGGTGTCGGTGGGAAGTCCGGCGACCACGGCGGCATCCAGGCGGGCGGCCTCCGCGATCATCGCGCGCAGTTCCCGCTCCACGGCCGCACGCTCCGTGGCGGAGGGAGAGGAGGCGGCGGAGGGGGAGGGGGTGTGGGCGTCGGTCACGCGTCGGCGTCCTTTCGGGTGGAGACATGCAGCCAGGCGGGGGGCTTCGGCAGGTCTCCGCCACCGTCACCGCTGTGGAGGGCGCGGGCCAGGATCGCCCCGTCGTCGCCGGCGTCGGCGTCCGCTTCCGTGCGGCGCAGGCCCGCCTGGCGGAGCAGGATCCGCATCTCCAGGTTGGCGTCCGTCGGCCGCAGCGTCACGCGGAACCGCTCGGCACCGCACTCCCGCGCCCGCTCCAACAGCCAGAACAGGAACGCCGCGGCGGCGCCCCGGCCGGCGACCCGGCAGGACAGGGCGAGCAGCGGCACCGACCAGGAGCCGGGGGCGGTCCGGTCGACGAGAGCGGCGCCGATGATGCCGTACTCCCCGAAGCGGTCGGACATCCGGGCGGTGTACAGCTCGTGCCCGTCGGCGGCGGCGAGCGCGCGGAGCCGGTCGGGGGTCAGGCCGGAGGAGTTCAGACGGTGGGTGCGCGCGGCGAGTTCCAGCGCCCGCGGGATTTCGTCCGCGACGGCCGGGCCGATCGTGAGGCGCATCTCGCACCAGCGCAGGAACTCCTCCCGAGTGCCCCGGAAACGCTCGCCCTCGGTCCGGCGGGTCTCCTCGGTGCGGTAGCGGCGCACCCGCTCCCGCGACTCGGGGGTGACCTCGCGGTCCTCGAACGCCGCCAGCAGCGCGGGGACTCCGCCGGGATCGAGCGTACGCACGCCCGGCAGCAGTGCCTCCACCTCGGCGCGCTCGTACGGGGAGTCGTCGACCAGGACCAGTGCCTCGACGGCGATCCCGAGATCCTTGGCGATGCGGCGCAGCGACTCGCTCTTGTCCTGCCAGGACACCTGTGGGGCCAGGAAGCGTTCCCGCAGTCCGGGCACGGCGTCCATGCGGTCGAGGACCGCGGGCGCGCTGCGGCTCGCGAGGCTGCTGAGGACGCCGCGGGCCGCCAGCGCGTCGATCGCGGCCAGCATCTCGGGGCGGGGGACCGGCAGTTCGTCGGTGAGGGTCTCCACCGCGATCTCGTCCCACAGGGTGCCGTCCAGGTCCCAGACGACACACTTGATCCGGTCGGGGTCGTGACCGGTCGGGTCGGGTGCCCCCGTCGTGCCGGTCATCGGGGGTCCTCCTCCGGGAGGCGCAGCTTCATCGTGAGGGTGGCGGGGTCGAAGCCGAACTTGCGGTAGACCGTGCGCATCGGGACGTTGCCGACGTGGACTCGGCCTACGACCTCGGTGATGCCGTTGGCCAGGCAGAACTCCAGGCCCTCGGTGAGGAGGAGCTCGGCTACGTCGGCCCGGTTGTCGAGCGGGGCGACGGCGAGCGAGCGGAAGTTGGCGTAGCGGTCGCCGGTCATCTGGTTCTGGTTGATGCTCACCCAGCACCAGCCGACCACCTCGTCGCCGCCCGGACGGTGGGCGACGATCATGCCCTCCTTCGACTTCTCCATGGAACGGCCCACACGGGACGCGTGCCGGGCGGGGTCGTCGACGGCGTCCTCGCCGAAGGAGATGCGGGCGATCTCGGCCTCGAACTCACCGATGGCCGCAAGGTCGCCCTCGTCGGCCTGCCGGGTGAGGTAGGGCCGCGCCCGCTGTTCGAGGGCGGCCCGGTACTCGGGTGCGGGGCGTTGCCAGCCGGGTTCGGGGGACTGGGACCGGGCG
>NZ_MUBA01000484.1 GCF_002154575.1 Streptomyces bobili | reverse complement strand
GCCCTGCCCCGCCGCCGGGAACCCGCACCCCGTGCACCCCCGCATCGAGGACTACGCCGTCATCGGCGACGAACAGAGCGCGGCCCTGGTCGGCATGGACGGCTCGATCGACTGGCTGTGCCTGCCCCGCTTCGACTCCGGGGCCTGCTTCGCCCGCCTGCTGGGAGACGAGGGGAACGGCCACTGGCGCATCGCGCCCAAGGGCGCCGACGGGCAGTACTGCACCCGCCGCGGCTACCGCCCCGACACGCTCGTGCTGGACACCGATTGGGAGACGGACGAGGGTGCGATCCGCGTCACCGACCTGATGCCGCAGCGCGACGCCGCCCCCGACGTCGTACGGATCGTCGAGGGCGTGCGCGGGCGGGTCACCGTCCGCAGCACGCTGCGGCTGCGCTTCGACTACGGCTGGGTCGTCCCGTGGATGCGCCGGGTCGACGGCCACCGGGTGGCGATCGCCGGGCCGGACGCGGTGTGGTTCCGCAGCGAACCGGAGGTGCGCATCTGGGGCGAGGACTTCGCCACCCACGCGGAGTTCACCGTCGCCGCGGGTGAGTCGGTCGCGTTCGTGCTGACCTGGCACCCCTCGCACCTCTCGCGCCCGCCCCTCATCGATCCCTACGACGCGCTGCGGATCAGCGTCGAGGACTGGCAGGCCTGGTCGGCGCGCTGCCGCTACGCCGGACCCCACCGGGACGCCGTGGTCCGCTCCCTCATCACCCTCAAGGCCCTCACCTACGAACCGACGGGCGGCATCGCGGCCGCGCTCACCACGTCCCTCCCCGAGGAGCCGGGCGGGGTCCGCAACTGGGACTACCGCTACTGCTGGCTGCGCGACTCCACCCTCACCCTCGGGGCCCTGCTGGCGGCCGGTTACGCGGAGGAGGCCGAGGCCTGGCGCGACTGGCTGCTGCGCGCCGTCGCGGGTGACCCGGCTGACCTGCAGATCATGTACGGACTGGCGGGCGAGCGCCGGCTGCCCGAGTGCGAGCTGCCGTGGCTGCCCGGCTACGCGGACTCCCGCCCCGTACGCATCGGCAACGGCGCCGTCGACCAGCTCCAACTGGACGTCTACGGCGAGGTGATGGACTCGCTGTCGCTGGCCCGCACCTCCGGCCTGTCGCCCAAGCCGCACATGTGGTCGCTGCAGTGCGCGCTGATGAAGTGGCTGTGCGAGAACTGGCGGCAGCCCGACGAGGGCCTGTGGGAGGTGCGGGGCGGACGCCGTCATTTCGTGCACTCCAAGGTGATGGTGTGGGTGGCCGCCGACCGCGCGGTCAGCACCGTCGAGCGGTACCCGCGCCTCGGCGGCGACGTGGCGCGGTGGCGGGCGCTGCGCGACGAGGTGCACCGCGAGGTGTGCGAGAAGGGCTACGACGCCGAGCGCAACACCTTCACCCAGTTCTACGGTTCGCGTGAACTGGACGCCTCCCTGCTGCTCATCCCGCGCGTCGGCTTCCTGCCGCCCGACGACCCGCGGGTGACCGGCACCGTCGACGCGGTCCGCGAGGACCTCGGGCACAGCGGTCTGCTGCGCCGCTACAGCACCGCCGGGCGGGCCGTCGACGGTCTCCCCGGCGACGAGGGAACCTTCCTGGCGTGCTCGTTCTGGCTGGCGGACGCCCTGCACCTGACGGGCCGCACCCAGGAGGCGCGGGAGCTGTTCGACCGTCTGGTGGCCCTGGCCAACGACGTGGGGCTGCTGGCCGAGGAGTACGACCCGAAGGCCGGCCGCCACCTCGGGAACTATCCGCAGGCGTTCAGCCACGTCGGCCTCGTCAACACCGCCCTCATGCTGTACGGGGGCGAGGAGGCAGGATAGGGGCCATGGATCTTGGACTGAAGGACCGGGTGTACGTCGTCACCGGGGCCACCCGCGGCCTCGGCAACGCCGTCGCGCGCGAGCTGGTGGCCGACGGCGCGAAGGTGGTCGTCACCGGGCGGGACGAGGAGCGTGCCGCCGGGGCGGCGAAGGCGCTGGGGCCGGACGCGGTCGGGGTGGCCGTCGACAACGCCGACCCCGAGGCGCCCGCGCGGCTGATCGCCGCCGCGCGGAACGCCTTCGGCCGCTTCGACGGTGTACTGGTGAGCGTGGGCGGGCCGCCGCCCGGCTTCGCGGCGGACATCACGGACGAACAGTGGCGGACGTCGTTCGAGTCGGTGTTCCTCGGCGCGGTACGGCTGGCACGGGCGGCCGCCGCCGAACTGGAGGCCGGGGGTGTCATCGGCTTCGTGCTGTCCGGGTCGGTGCACGAGCCGATTCCCGCACTGACCGTCTCGAACGGGCTGCGGCCGGGGCTGGCCGGGTTCGCCAAGTCGCTCTCCGACGAACTGGGGCCGCGCGGGATCCGCGTGGTGGGGGTGCTGCCGGCGCGGATCGACACGGACCGGGTGCGCGAGCTGGACGGACTGTCGGCCGACCCGGAGGCGACCCGCGCCGCGAACGAGTCGCGTATCCCGCTGCGCCGGTACGGGGCGCCGGAGGAGTTCGGGCGGGTGGCCGCCTTCCTGCTGTCGCCGGCGGCGTCCTACCTGACCGGCATCATGGTCCCGGTGGACGGCGGGATGCGGCACGGGTTCTGAGGCTGAGTCCGAGACCGAGGCCCCTCACCCGGGTCGTCAGCTCACCCGTTCCGCCTTGTGCTTGGCCGTCCTCAGGCGGACCTCCGCGGGAAGCGACTCCAGCGCCGCCGAGTCGCGCGCGTGCGCCAGCGCCTCGTTCGTCAGGTGGTCCAGGGCCACGGCCGGGTCCACGTGCGGTTCCAGCAGGAGCCGTACGTGGGCCTCGGGGGCGTCCCTGCGGCCCGTGAGGTGGGCGTGGCTGTGGGACACGCCGTCCAGCCGGGCCGCGTCGCCGGCCAGGACGCCCTCCAGGGCACGGCCGCGCAGCAGGGCGCCCGCGCCGTCGCCGGTGTCGACGAGGACCTCGCCGAGCCGCCGGCGGCGCAGGACCGCGACCAGCCACCACAGGGCGAGCAGGACCAGTACCGTCAGCACGGCGATGACGGTCGGCCACCACCAGCCCTCGTGCCGCCACCGGGTGCGCTCGGCGGTGCTGAGCAGAACATCGTGCTTGCCGTCGTGGAGCCACCAGGAGGGCGGGTTCGCGCCCAGACCCACGGCGAGCACGGCGCCGCCGACGGCCAGCAGGACGAGGCCCACGACTCCCAGGGCCACGCGGTTGACGGTCCTGAGCATCGTCGTCATCCCTTCCGTCCGGGCCGGCGCACCCGCACGGACAGCGCGGGCGGCCGGGCCAGCCCCAGACCGCGGACGGCGTCGCCGAGCACCGCGTCCAGATCGGCCCGTACGTCGTCCAGGTCGCGGAAGTGCGAGACCGCGCGCACGTCGGCGCGGCGCCGCCCGGCGCGGACCTGGACGGACTGCACGCCGGCGACCTCCATGGCCCGGTCGCGCAGCACCAGCCCGGCGGCGCCCCGGTGCAGTCCCGCGCGGACGTCGGGGTCGGGCCGGCTCATCGGCAGGACGTCGCGCAGGCCCGGCGTGACGGCCAGGAGGATCAGCCACAGGCCGAGGGCCGTGGCGACGCCCGCGCCGACGAGGACCCAGACGTCGTCCAGCGGCCGTTCGGCGAGCTGCCGTGCCAGCTCCCGGCGGACCCGCAGGGGCGGCCGGTCGGCGCGCACCGCGGCGATGTCGTACAGGAGGACGCCCGCGAGGGCGGCGAGCAGCAGCGCGACGACGGCCGCCGGGACCCGGCGGGCCGACCAGAAGCGTCCACTGCCCGGCGCGGGCTCGGGCCCGGGTACGGGTTCGGGTACGTCGTCCTCGGCCGTCCTGTCCTTGTCCAGGACCGGCAGTCGTCGTGTGGTGCCCTCGGAGCCCAGGGGCTCGCTCATGGCGTCCTCCCGTGTGCCACGCCGTGGTCCGCCGTCAGGTGCAGGCGTTCGACCTGGACGGCGACTTCCGGCACCTCCATTCCCACCAACTCGCCTACCCGTTCGGCGACATGACGACGCACCGCATGGCAGCGCGGACCGATGTCGGTCGGGTAGCCGAGTTCGAGGTGGACGCGGATGTGAGCGGCGTCGACGGGGGTCCCTCCGCTCGAGGGGGGCCGCGAGTGGGGGCGCACGACGACGGTGGCGTGTGGGCGGGCCGCGTCGGGCGGCAATGGTCCCACGGCCTCACGGGCGGCCTGCGCGGCGATCTTCGCCACGACCCGGTCGGCGATCCGGGTGGCGCCCCGTTCCCCCGGCGGGACCGCGGACGGGCGGGCGCCGGGGTCGCCGGTCCCCTCGCTGGCCGGCGTCACGGCGTCACCGGCGCCGGTCGTCGCGCGTGCGGAAGAAGTCGCCGAGTTCCAGGTCCCCTTCGAGGAACCGCCCGACGACGAAGCCGACGGCGCCCAGCGCCGCCACCAGCAGGAAGGCCCCGAACCCGCCGAAGTATCCGGCGAAGCCCAGCGCCATGCCGGCGATCATGCCCACCACGGCCATGTTCACGGTGCACTCCCCTCAGCGGCCCGGTCGCCCGGTGGCCGGCATGTCACTGGAGCCGGGACTCCGGCTCCTCGTCCTCGTCCTCGGGCAGCTTGACGTCGCTCACCGCGATGTTGACCTCGACCACCTCCAGGCCGGTCATCCGCTCGACGGCCGCGATGACGTTCTCGCGCACGTCCCGCGAGACCTCGGTGATGGACACGCCGTAGTCGACCACGATCTCCAGGTCGAGCGCGGTCTGCACCTCACCGACCTCGGCCTTGACGCCGCGGGTGACGGACTTCGTGCCGCCGGGCACCCGGTCGCGCACCGCGCCGAAGGTGCGGCTCATGCCGCTGCCCATCGCGTGCACGCCGACCACGTCGCGGGCCGCCAGTCCGGCGATCTTCTCCACGACGCCGTCGGCGATGGTGGTGCGTCCGCGGGACGCCGGGTCCCCGCCGCCGCGCCTGGTCGCCTTCCGCGTCGACACGCCTTCCGTGCCGCCGTCCGGGATTTGCGTCCTGCTCTGTTCCGTCGTCTCACTCATCGCCGTACGTCCTTTTCGGTCGTCGTCCTTCTGCCACCGTAAGCGCGGTGGGCCGACCTCGCTCCAGGGATGCGGCAGGCTGGAGGAATGACGGCGGACAGATGGACGCGCGTGGTGCGCGAACAGCTCGGAATGGGCCGGCTGCTCCCCCTGGGTGAGCCGCGGGACGGTGCCTGGATCTCGGAGGAGGCGGCGCGGGAGGTGCTGCGCCGGGCGGCACGGGAGCTGCCCGGCGTGCGACTGGGCGTGCTGCGGATCGCGGTGGCGGACCCTGGGCGGGCGCACGAGCCGGTGGTTCCGGCGCCCCCGAGCGCCTTGCCGCCGGGGCCGTTGCGGGTGACGGCGGAGTTCGCGGCGGTGGCCTCCGCACCGCTGCCCACGACCGCGTCCCGGCTGCGTACGGCACTGGCGGTCGCGGCGTCGGAGCGGCTCGGGCTGGTGGTGGCCGAGGTGGACCTCCGGGTGACGGCACTGCTCGACCAGGCGCAGGAGGAAGAGCAGGAAGAGGAGGTGCGGCCGGAGGAGATGCGGCCGGAGCCGGATTCCGGGCGGCGGCCCCGGCCGGCCGGCGCGGCGCGGGAGGGTGCCGAGGCGCGGGCCGCCGAGGCCGCGCTCGCGGTGCCCGGGGTGTCCGCGCTGACGGACGTGCTCGGGCGGGCGGTACGCCTGGAGGAGCGGCAGGTGGAGGGAACGGCCGCCCTGCCGCGGCCCCACGCGCGTGTGGAGATCGCGGTGCGCGCGGGCCACAGGGCGCTGGAGGTGGCCCGGGAGGTCCGCTCGGCGGTGTCGGACGCGCTGACGGATCAGCCGACCGTGACGGTGCTGGTGACGGCGGTGGGCTGAGCGCCCGGCGGACGCCCCGGACCCGCCGCCGCCACCGCGCTCACTCTCCGAGTCCGGCCAGGTCCCGCAGGCGGCGGGCCTGGGAGGCGCGCTCGGCCGCACGCTGCTCGTCGTAGGTCCGGTCGCCGGCGCCGCGCAGCAGCGTCTTGGTCTCGACGACGGCGTCGCGTGGCGCGGCCAGGATCGCCGCGGCCAGCTCCCGGACGGTGGTGTCCAGTTCGGCGACGGGCACGGCGACGTTGGCGAGGCCGGTGGCGACCGCCTCCTGGGCGTGGACGAAGCGGCCGGTCAGGCAGATCTCGACGGCACGCCCGTAGCCCACGAGGGAGACGAGGGGGTGAGTGCCGGTGAGGTCCGGGACCAGGCCGAGGCCGGTCTCGCGCATGGCGAACTGCACGTCGTCGGCGACGACGCGCAGGTCACAGGCGAGGGCCAGCTGGAAGCCCGCGCCGATGGCGTGGCCCTGGACGGCGGCGATCGACACGAGGTCGCCGCGCCGCCACCAGGTGAAGCCCTCCTGGAACTCGGCGATGGCGGCGTCGAGTTCGGCGTCGCCACTGCGCGCGAGATCGATGAAGGACGGCTCTCCCTCGATCCCCTCGGGCAGGAACATCTGCCGGTCGAGGCCGGCGGAGAAGGACTTGCCCTCGCCGCGCAGCACGACCACACGGACGGAGCCCGGCAGTAGCCGGCCCGCTTCGGCCAGGGTGCGCCACATCGCAGGGCTCTGCGCGTTGCGCTTGGCCGGATTGGTCAGCGTCACCGTGGCGAGTGCGTCGTCGACGGTGAGGCGTACGCCGTCCTTGTCGAGCAGGGGAACGAGTTCCTGGTCGGGCGTGGCCATGGGGCGCCTCCGATGAGTGCGGTCAGCTAGCGGTCAGCTAAGTGACTGCACAGTAACCACCCGGCCGATCGAAAGACCGACCGGGTGGTCACCATCGAAGCCGATGGGCCGCCCGAGGTCAGGACGAGGCGGCCTTCTTGCCGCGTGTCGCTCCGCCACGCCCACGAAGCGTGACGCCCGACTCGCTGAGCATCCGGTGCACAAAGCCATACGAGCGGCCGGTCTCCTCGGCCAATGCCCGGATGCTCGCACCGGAGTCGTACTTCTTCTTCAGGTCTGCCGCGAGCTTGTCGCGCGCGGCGCCGGTTACCCGGCTGCCCTTCTTCAGAGTCTCGGCCACCCGTGCCTCCTCATGGGAAGTGCGCTCTGGTCCCCTCATGATCACCCCTCCGGGCCCTGATGGCCACCCATTCGGCAAGGTCCGTGCGACAGGGTTTTGACGACAGGAGTGCGTCCCCACAAGTGGAACATGTCATTCCAGTGACAGGCGTTCGTACGGCCGAACGAGTTCTTCCACGAAGTGCCAGGTCAGGGACGCACGACGGCCGACCCCTGTCGACAAAGGGGTCGGCCGCGAAATCGATGTAGGACACACCTCGATACGAGGAGATCTCACACAGATGATGGATCACCGGTAGGCCGAATGATCCATACGCCGTGGATCACTCATGCCGTCGAGCCGGTCGGGTCACGCCAGGGCGACGAGGTCCGCGTAGTCGGAGCCCCACAGATCCTCGACGCCGTCGGGCAGCAGGATGATCCGCTCGGGCTGGAGCGCGTGCACGGCGCCCTCGTCGTGGGTGACGAGGACGACCGCGCCCTTGTAGGTCTGCAGCGCGCCGAGGATCTCCTCGCGGCTGGCCGGGTCGAGGTTGTTCGTCGGCTCGTCGAGGAGGAGGACGTTCGCGGAGGAGACCACCAGGGTCGCGAGCGCGAGGCGGGTCTTCTCGCCGCCGGAGAGGACACCGGCCGGCTTGTCGACGTCGTCGCCGGAGAACAGGAACGAGCCGAGCGTCTTGCGGACCTCGACCAGGTCCAGGTCGGGGGCGGCGGAGCGCATGTTCTCCAGGACCGTGCGCTCCGGGTCGAGGGTCTCGTGCTCCTGCGCGTAGTAGCCGAGCTTGAGGCCGTGGCCCTCGATGATGTTTCCGGTGTCGGGCTTCTCGACGCCACCGAGCAACTTCAGGAGGGTCGTCTTTCCGGCGCCGTTGAGGCCGAGGATGACGACGCGCGAGCCCTTGTCGATGGCCAGGTCGACGTCGGTGAAGATCTCCAGGGAGCCGTACGACTTCGACAGGCCCTCCGCCATCAGCGGCGTCTTGCCGCACGGGGACGGCTCGGGGAAGCGCAGCTTGGCGACCTTGTCCGACTTCCGTACGGCGTCCAGGCCGGCCAGCAGCTTGTCGGCACGGCGGGCCATGTTCTGCGCGGCGACGGTCTTGGTGGCCTTGGCGCGCATCTTGTCGGCCTGCGAGTGCAGCGTGGCGGCCTTCTTCTCGGCGTTCTGCCGCTCGCGCTTGCGGCGCTTCTCGTCGGCCTCGCGCTGCTGCTGGTAGAGCTTCCAGCCCATGTTGTAGACGTCGATCTCGGCGCGGTTGGCGTCCAGGTAGAACACCTTGTTGACGACCGTCTCGACCAGCTCGACATCGTGGGAGATGACGATGAAGCCGCCGCGGTAGGTCTTCAGGTAGTCCCGCAGCCAGGCGATCGAGTCGGCGTCCAGGTGGTTCGTCGGCTCGTCGAGGAGCAGGGTGTCCGCGTCGGAGAACAGGATCCGGGCCAGCTCGACCCGGCGGCGCTGACCGCCGGAGAGCGTGTGCAGGGGCTGACCGAGCACCCGGTCCGGCAGGTTGAGCGCGGCGGCGATGGTGGAGGCCTCGGCCTCGGCGGAGTACCCGCCCTTGGTGAGGAACTCCGTCTCCTGGCGCTCGTACTGCCTGAGCGCCTTCTCGCGGGTGGCGCCCGCGCCGTTGGCGATGCGCTGCTCGTTCTCCCGCATCTTGCGGATCAGTACGTCGAGACCGCGGGCGGAGAGGATCCGGTCGCGGGCGAGAACGTCGAGGTCTCCGGTGCGGGGGTCCTGCGGGAGGTAGCCCACCTCGCCGGAACGGGTGACCTGGCCCCCGGCGGGGATGCCCTCACCGGCGAGGATCTTGGTCAGCGTGGTCTTGCCGGCGCCGTTGCGCCCGACCAGGCCGATGCGGTCACCCTTGGCGATACGGAAGGAGGCGTTCTCGATGAGGATGCGGGCACCGGCGCGCAGCTCGATGCCGGAGGCGGAGATCACGGACAGACTCCAGAGCGGATGGGGGGCGGGATGGGCGGCTGAGGACGTTCCCGCCGTCTAATGCGCGAGGAGAATGGCCATGGGGGCCATTCTACCGGGGCCGTGCAAGCACTTTTTCTGTGTGCGGGTGTTCGATCTTCGCGGGGCGCTGCGCGGGGCGGGGGCCGGGCTGTCTGGGCCGGCGTGGGCCGAGGTGGTGGGTTCGTGCGGTTCGAGGGGACGCCCGGCCGGACGCGTACGAGGGGCGGGACGGTGCGACACCTTCCGCCGACGCCGCGTCCCGGTCGGGTCGTGTCCCGGTCCGGGGCCGTTGTCGGTGGTCGCTGCCAGACTGGGCCGTGAGTGACGTTTCCGGCAGGAATCGCGCTGGGATCACAAGGGAGTGATCGACATGGCAGGCACGAGCGGTGGGCGCCCCAGCATCTACCCGACGGTGTTGTACCGGGACGCCAAAGCGGCGATCCGGCAGCTCACGGAGGCCTTCGGCTTCTCCGAGCTGTCGGTGTTCGAGGGCGAGGACGGCTCGGTGCTCCACGCCGAGCTGGTGCAGGGCAACGGCGCGGTGATGCTCGGTTCGAAGGGCCGCGGCGGGGTCTTCGACGCGGCGATGAAGGATGCCGGCCCGGCCGGGGTGTACGTCGTCGTGGACGACGTGGACGCCCACCACCGGCGGGCGGTGGAGCACGGCGCGGAGATCCTGATGCCCCCGACGGACCAGGAGTACGGCTCACGGGACTACATGGCCCGGGACGCCGAGGGCAACATCTGGAGCTTCGGCACGTACGCGCCCGAGATACAGGGCTGACGCCGGCGCCGGGTTCAGCCGCCGGTGTGGACCTGGAAGGCGGCCCGGCGGACGGCCTTGGCCAGCGCCGGGTCGGGATGCGCGGCGGCGAGCGCCACCAGGACCTGCACGGTGCGCGGGTGCCCGACGGAGCGGACCTCGGCGAGCAGCGCGGGCACGGTCGGCTGGAGCGCGGACTCCAGGTGCCGTACCAGCATCGGCGCCTCGCCGTGGTCGGCGACGGCCGCGGCGGTGTCGACCCACAGCCAGGTGGCCTCCTCGCGGGTGAGCACCTCGTGGGCGTCCTCGGGGTCCACCCCGTCGTGCTCGGCCAGCCACAGCAGGGCGTACGGCCGCAGGGCGGGCTCCTCGACGACGGCGCGGACGTCGGGCTCGGCGGGGGCGCCGACGACGCGCAGCGCCTCGAAGGCGAGGCCGCGCAGCAGGGCGTCCTCGCCGCGGGCGGCGGTGAGCAGGTCGCCGACGGCGCTGCCGACGGGACGGGCGGCGAGCCAGGCGCGGTACTCGGCGCGGGCGGCGTTCGGGCGGAGCTGGGCGCAGCCGCGGAGCATCACCTCGGCGGCGACCTCGATGTTGCCGGCCGGGCTCTGCGCGGCGACGCAGATCTGCTCCAGCTTGACCCAGACCGCCCAGCTGCCGAGCGGGGTGAGGGTGGCGTGGCCGTCGCCGCAGGTGAGGGCGCCCACCGAGGCGAGGGCGTGCAGGGCCCAGTCCAGGAGGGGGGCGAGTTCGGCGGCTCGGGCGGGCTCCGCCGGGTCGGCGTCGGCGGAGGGGCCGGCCGGCCTGAGGCTCGGGGTGTCGCCGTCCTCGGTGCCGTAGGGGACCTCGCAGCGTTCGGTGCGCAGTTCGGTGACGCGCTGGCGCAGCAGGTCGAGGAGCTGGTCCACGGGGACGGGGCCGGCGGACAGCTGGAGGAAGGAGAGCACCTGCGGCATGGCCGAGACGACCTCGCCGACCAGGCGCCGGGCTCCTGGTCGGCGAGGTCGTCTCGGCC
>NZ_MUBA01000483.1 GCF_002154575.1 Streptomyces bobili | reverse complement strand
GGGGGTCCCCCCGCTCGAGCGAAGCCGAGAGTGGGGGAGGGTCCTGCGTTCGCTGAGGCTGCGGGCCGCCGCGTTGGGCCGGTAGCCCAGCTCGCGCACGGCCTCGAGGACGGCGTCCCGCTTCTCGGCGCGCACCCGGTCGGAGCCGCGCAGGACGAGGGAGACCAGGGACTTGGACACGCCGGCCCGGTCGGCGACGTCACGGATGGTCGGCGCTCTCATGCGTTGGACCGTTCCACGGGCGACGCCGGTTGTCAAAGGAGCCTGAGAGGCTTGACACGCTGGGAAGAGGAGCCCCAGGGTGACCTGGACAGGATATGGACCGGTCCAAAGAAGGGCTGCTGCCGTGAGTGTTCCGCTGGGTGTCGCCGTCGTCGGGTTCGGCTGGATGGGCCGGGTGCACACGCAGGCGTACGCGCGCGTGCCGCACCATTTCCCGCAGCTCGCCCTGCGGACCGAACTGGTCACGGTCGCCGAGGAGGTGCCGGGCCGGGCCGAACAGGCCGCCGAGCAGTACGGGTTCGCCTCGGCGGTCCGCGATTGGCGGGAGGTCGCCGCCGACCCCCGGGTGGGCGCGGTCAGCATCACCGCGCCGAACTTCCTGCACCGCGAGATCGGCGTGGCGATGGCCGGGGCCGGCAAGCACCTCTGGATCGAGAAGCCGGTGGGCCTCACCGCCGACGACGCCCGCGCGGTCGCGGACGCGGTCGCGAAGGCCGGCGTCCAGGGCACGGTCGGCTTCAACTACCGCAACGCGCCCGCCGTGGAGGCGGCCCGCGACCTGATCGCCGCCGGTGACATCGGCACCGTCACCCATGTCCGCATCCGCCTCTTCAGCGACTACGCCGCACACCCCGACGGCGCCCTCACCTGGCGCTACGAGCGTGAGCGCGGCGGCAGCGGGGTCCTCGGCGACCTCGCCTCGCACGGCGCCGACCTGGCCCGCTTCCTGCTCGGCGAGATCACCTCGCTGACGGCCGACACGGCCGTCTTCGTCCCCGAGCGGGCCCGCCCCACGGGGACCACCGCGGGCCACACCCTGGCCACGGGCGGCGCACCGGGCACGGTCGAGAACGAGGACTACGTCAGCGCTCTGCTCCGGTTCGCCTCCGGCGCCCGCGGCGTCCTGGAGGCCTGCCGGGTCTCCGTCGGCGAGCAGAACTCCTACGGCTTCGAGGTGCACGGCACGCGCGGCGCGGTGTTCTGGGACTTCCGCCGGATGAACGAACTGGGCGTCAGCCGCGGCACCACCTACCAGGACCAGCCGGTGAGCACGGTGTACGTCGGCCCCGGCGCGGGCGAGTTCGGCGCCTTCCAGCCGGGCGCGGCGAACGCGATGGGCTACGACGACCTGAAGGTCATCGAGGCGTACCGCTTCCTGCGCTCGATCGCCGAGGGCACCCCGTACGGGGCGACCCTCACGGACGCCGTGCGCGGTGCGGCCGTACTGGACGCCATGGCGCGCTCGGTGGAGAGCGGAACCTGGGTGGACGTGCCCACGGCCTGACCGCGCGACCGTCAGCCGAGGGCGGCGGGCGGCAGGTTGTACGGCGTCACCACCTGGATCGCCGACGGCAGCACGGGCCCTGCGGGCGGCAGCGCGCCGTGCGCCCGCATCACGGCGTGGCAGGCCTCCCGCATGTCCTGACGCAGGTCGTGGTGGAGCACGGCGGAGAGCCGGTGCTCCCGCAGCAGGCGGGTGTTGTCGTGGTCGAGATCGTGGGCCACGAACACGGCGCAGGCGCGGCCGAGGTCGGCGAAGGCGCGCAGGGTGGCGATGTTGCCGCCACCGATGGAGTAGACGGCACGGATCTCCGGGTCGCGTGCGAGGGCGGCGCGGACGAGGTCGTACTGGGTGGCGTCGAGGCCCTGCCCCTCGGTGATCTCGACGAGCGCGCGCCCCGGATGGCGGGCCCGCATGGCGCCGCGGAAACCCATTTCGCGCTCCTCCTCGTTGCGGAAGAAGCCGCTGCTGAGACTGGTGAGCACATTGCCGGGCCGCTCGCCCAGCCACTGGCCCATGAGGTAGGCGGCGGTCGCGCCGGCGGCCCGGTTGTCGATGCCGACGTAGGCGAGGCGGGTGGAGGCGGGCAGGTCGGTCACCAGGGTCACCACCGGGACACCGGCCTCGGTGAGCCGGCCGACGGCGGCGGTGATCTCGGGGACGTCGGGCGCCTTGAGGACCACCCCCTGGGAGCCGCGCCGGGCGATCCGGTCCAGGGTGCCGACCAGTTCGGCGACGGGTCCGGTCTCCCGGAAGTGGAAGCGGGAGCGCACGACCGCCGGGTGCAGCGCCGGCAGCTCGGCCTCCAGGGCGGCCCGTACGGCGGTGGAGAACCGTTCCGGCGTCTGCATCACGATGTCGATCATGAAGGTGCGGCCGACGAGCCTGACCTGGGTGCGCTGCCGGTCGAGGTCGGCGATCGCCCGGCGGACCTCCCGCACGGTGCTCTCGCGCACCCCTCCCCTGTCGTTGAGGACCCGGTCCACGGTGGCCTCGCTGAGGCCCGCCTGCCGGGCTATCTCGCGGATCGGGAAGGGATGCCCCATGTCGTCGGCTCCTTGAGGGGTTTTTGATGGCTTCCTGCTGGTTGTTCGAGGGGTTTGTACTGACAAGAATGACAGCGCCGGGCAACGCCTGTCACCGAGCCGGATCCTTTCCGGTTCACGGAAGCGAGCCACCCCTGTCACCGAGAGGACGACGATGTCCTTCACCCCCTGGCTGTCCGAGCGGGACTGCGACCTCGACGCCTTCCGTGCGCTGGTCGAACGCGGGACGGACGTCGCCGCGTACCCTCACGCCGCCTCCGTGGAACGCGGCGTCCTCGTCTACGACGGCGACCGGCTGCGCGGCGGCAGCGTCCCAGAGGTCGGGGCGGAACTGGTCCGCGCCCTCACCGACGGGCCCGGCATCGTGGTGTTCCGCGGTGCCTTCCCGGATTCGGCGGTCGTCGACCGGCTGACGGCCGTGTTCGACGCCCTGATCGCCGAGCAGCGCGCCTCGGGCACGGCGGCCGGCGACCACTTCGCCAGGCCCGGCGCCAACGACCGGGTGTGGAACGCGCTGGAGAAGGCCGCCCGGTACGACCCGGAGGCGTTCGCCGACTACTACGCGAACGACCTCCTCGCCCTGGTCTCACGGGCCTGGCTCGGCCCCGGCTACCAGGTGACCTCGCAGGTCAACGTCGTCAACCCGGGCGGCGCCGCCCAGACCGC
>NZ_MUBA01000482.1 GCF_002154575.1 Streptomyces bobili | reverse complement strand
GCCCCCGTCCGCCCGCGCAGCCTTCCTGTCGGTGGCGCGTGCGAGGATCGGTGGGAGTGGTCACCCGTGTCAGTGAAGGAGCGCCGCGATGGCAACGAAGCCGCCCAAGGCCGACCCGGTTCAGGACGCGCCGCAGGTCGCCGAGCCGAAGCACGCGGCGGCGGGGCTGCCGGCCATCGGGCACACCTTGCGGATGGCGCAGCAGCAGATGGGCGTGAAGCGGACCGCGCTGACGCTGCTGCGCGTCAATCAGAAGGACGGCTTCGACTGTCCGGGCTGTGCCTGGCCGGAGCCGGAGCACCGGCACGCGGCGGAGTTCTGTGAGAACGGCGCGAAGGCGGTGGCCGAGGAGGCGACCCTGCGCCGGGTCACTCCGGAGTTCTTCGCCGAGCACCCGGTCGCCGACCTGGCCAACCGGAGCGGCTACTGGCTGGGTCAGCAGGGGCGGCTCACCCACCCGATGTACCTGCCCGAGGGTGGCGAGCGCTACGAGCCGGTCTCCTGGGAGCGTGCCTTCGGCATCGTCGCCGAGGAGATGGCGGCCCTGGCCTCCCCCGACGAGGCCGTGTTCTACACCTCGGGCCGTACGAGCAACGAGGCCGCGTTCCTGTATCAGCTGTTCGCGCGCGAGTGGGGCACGAACAACCTGCCCGACTGCTCCAACATGTGCCACGAGTCGTCCGGTTCGGCCCTCACCGAGACGATCGGCGTCGGCAAGGGAAGCGTCCTGCTGGAGGACCTCTACAAGGCCGACCTGATCATCGTGGCCGGGCAGAACCCGGGTACCAACCATCCGCGCATGCTCTCCGCCCTGGAGAAGGCCAAGGCCAACGGTGCGCGGATCGTGAGCGTGAACCCGCTGCCCGAGGCGGGCCTGGAGCGCTTCAAGAACCCGCAGACCCCGCAGGGCATGCTCAAGGGCGCGGCCCTCACGGATCTGTTCCTCCAGATCCGCATCGGCGGCGACCAGGCGCTGTTCCGGCTCCTCAACAAGCTGATCCTGGAGACGCAGGGCGCGGTCGACGAGGAGTTCGTCGCCGAGCACACCCACGGCCACGAGGAGTTCGCCGCGGCTGCCCGAGCCGCCGACTGGGACGAGACACTCGCCGCGACGGGTCTCACGCGCGCGGAGATCGAGGATGCCCTGCGCATGGTGCTCGCCTCGGAGCGCACCATCGTGTGCTGGGCGATGGGTCTCACGCAGCACAAGCACTCCGTACCGACCATCCGTGAGGTGGTCAACTTCCTGCTGCTGCGCGGCAACATCGGCCGTCCGGGCGCGGGTGTGTGCCCGGTGCGCGGTCATTCGAACGTGCAGGGCGATCGCACCATGGGCATCTTCGAGCGCCCGGCCCCGGCCTTCCTCGACGCCCTGGAGCGGGAGTTCGGCTTCGCCCCGCCGCGTGAGCACGGCTTCGACGTCGTACGGGCGATCCGGGCTCTGCGCGACGGCGAGGCGAAGGTCTTCTTCGCCATGGGCGGCAACTTCGTGTCGGCCTCCCCCGACACGGAGGTCACCGAGGCGGCGATGCGGCGGGCCCGGCTCACGGTGCACGTGTCGACGAAGCTCAACCGCTCGCATGTCGTCACGGGCGCGCGTGCCCTGATCCTGCCGACGCTCGGCCGTACCGAGCGCGATGTGCAGGGCGGCGGCGAGCAGTTCGTGACCGTCGAGGACTCCATGGGCATGGTGCACGCCTCCCGGGGCCGGCTGGAGCCCGCTGGCACGCAGTTGCTGTCGGAGCCGGCGATCGTGTGCCGGCTGGCGCGCCGGGTGCTGGGCGCGGACAGCCTGGTGCCGTGGGAGGAGTTCGAGAAGGACTACGCGACGATCCGGGACCGCATCGCGCGCGTGATCCCCGGTTTCGAGGACTTCAACGCGCGCGTGGCACAGCCCGGCGGCTTCACGCTGCCGCACGCCCCACGCGACGAGCGCCGTTTCCCGACGGCCACCGGCAAGGCCAACTTCACGGCCGCGCCGGTCGAGTTCCCGGAACTGCCCGCCGGTCGCCTGCTGTTGCAGACGCTGCGCTCGCACGACCAGTACAACACCACGATCTACGGTCTGGACGACCGCTACCGCGGCATCAGGAACGGCCGCCGGGTCGTCCTCGTCAACCCGGAGGACGCCGGCACGCTCGGCCTGGCCGACGGTTCGTACGTGGATCTGGTGAGCGAGTGGCGGGACGGGGTGGAGCGGCGGGCGCCCGGCTTCCGGGTGGTGCTCTATCCGACGGCGCGGGGCTGCGCGGCGGCGTACTACCCGGAGACCAACGTCCTGGTGCCGCTGGACGCCACCGCGGACACCAGTAACACCCCGGCCAGCAAGTCCGTCGTGGTCCGTCTGGAACAATCGGCGACCGACTGAGCGTTTGCTCAGGCGGCACGGTCACCGTCCCGGTCCCGGTCACCGTCCCGGTCCCGGTCACGCCACTGGTCACGACGAACGGAGCAGGTCCCGATGGGCGAGCAGCAGCACGTGAAGTTCCCGCAAGAGGTCATCGACGAGTACGCGGCGCTCGGCGTCGACCTGCGCGCCCTCTTCTCCGCCGGGCACCTGGGCACCCGTATGGGGGTGCAGATCGTCGAGGCGTCCGCGGAGCGGGTCGTCGGCACGATGCCGGTCGAGGGCAACACCCAGCCCTACGGCCTGCTGCACGGCGGCGCCTCGGCGGTGCTCGCGGAGACCCTCGGTTCGGTCGGCGCGATGCTGCACGGCGGCAGTTCCAAGCTCGCCGTCGGCGTCGACCTGAACTGCACCCACCACCGCGGCGCCCGCTCCGGCCTGGTCACCGGCGTGGCCACGCC
>NZ_MUBA01000481.1 GCF_002154575.1 Streptomyces bobili | reverse complement strand
CCAGGACGGCGTCGACGCGCAGGCCGTGGCGGGCGGCCATCAGGACTCCTCCCCGGTCGGCGGCTCGGGGAGCGAGGCGGCCAGAGAAGGGCTGACGGCGTCGACGAAGTCGAGGTCGGCGCCGGTGGTGTCGGCGTAGAGGGCGAGTTGGCCCAGGAGCAGGACGGTGCGGGCGAAGTCCTCGCAGTCGGGGCACATGACGCGGGTTCTCCCTTCATTGGGCGTGGCGGGGTAGGGACCTGGCGCGAAGGGCGGTCGCGCCGACCGTGGAACGGGGAGGTCAGACCGTGGCGGGGATCGTCTCGGACCGCGGCACCGGGGCTTCCGACGTGCCGGTCAGTTCCGGCCGGAACGGGGCCAGTTCGGGCAGGTCCGGGACGAGGTGAGCGTGCCGGTTGCAGGTGTTCACGGCTTGGCGAAGGGAGGTGTGCGGAGCGCGGATGCGGTGCCAGCCCCCGGTGGAGTCCCCGGCGACGGCGACGCCGCGCAGTTCGGCGGGGATCTGGATGGCGGCCAGAACGGCATCCGGGGAGATGTCGCCGAAGGCCATCTTGGCGCTGGTCTCGTCGTTGACGCGGTGAGCGGTACGGCCGGTGAGCTGGGCGCGGAGCATGGTGATGCCATCGCCGAGTTCGGAGCCGAAGCGCTGCCCGCAGATCTCCAGGTAGATGCCGGCCGCGCGGCCGAGCTGGGCGAGGCGGACCAGGGCCTTGATGATGCGGTCGCGGCGCGGGTCGTTCTTCTTCGTGCTCAGCGCGAGTTCGGCGACCTCGTCGACCAGGACCACGACAGGCACAGGCCGCAGATGTTCGGGCAGGTCCCAGACGTCGGCGGCTATCTCCGCGTCAGCGACGTCAGCGGTGATGCGCTGTTCGGCGCGGATGAGCTGGTAGACGGCTTCCATGCGGGACACCAGTGCGTCGAGCAGCTCGGCTGCGGTGTCGGGGTTGTCGGCGAGCGCCGAGAACCGGCGAGCCAGCGGGAACAGCTCGACTCCCTGTTTGCAGTCGATGCCGACCAGGGCGACGTCCATCGGGGCGAGCCCGGCGACGAGGTTGCGTTGGTAGACGGACTTGCCCGACTCGGTGGCGCCGAGGGTGAGGGCGTGCGGAATGGCACGGTAGTCGCGGTAGTGGACCGAGCCGTCCTCGCGCAGGGCGACCGGGACGCGCATCGGGCGGGTGTCGAGTTTCGCGGGCATCTGCACCCGCTTGAGGACGTCGTAGCCGGTCATCCGCACTTCCACGACTCCCGAGCGCACCTCACGTGAGGTGACGCCGTACATCGAGAAGGAGTGGCGGAGCCGGTCCGAGGCGGCGGCGACGTCGAAGGCGTCCTGACCGGGGCGCAGGCCCAGCCGCAGGACCAGGCCGGTCCTGGTCGGGCGAAAGCGCAGGATGCGCGGCGGGCGGGACTCCGGCATGGGCCGGTTGGTAACCCGCGCCAGAGCCAGGCGCCAGCGCGACGGCGGGACCGTCAGACCGCAGGCGTCCATGACGGAGGCGTAGCGGACCAGGACCCGCAACGCTGCGAAGGTGACGCCGAAGGTCAGCCAGTACCAGGCTGGGCGCCGCCACCGCAGGAGACCCGCAGCGGCGACGACCAGCGCCAGAGCGACCGTGAAGGTGGTCATGATCAGGCCGCCTTGGAGTTCGCGGCAGCGGCGACGAGGGACGTGACCGCGACGGCGCGGAAGGCGATGCCGTGGCGCTTCTGACCGTTGAAGTCGTTCTCCCACGGCCGGGCGATCAGGCCCGTGAGCGCGACCGGCGTGCCCATGGTCAGCTCACCGGAGATACCCGGTTCCGGGACGGCGATGGACAGGATCTCCACCTCGTCGTTCGCCGCGAACATCACGTCCACGGTCATCATCTTGGCGCCGGTCTCGGTGTCCAGTGCGATCTCGCCGGTACGGCGGTCCTTCACCTTGGGCTGCGGGGTCTTGGCGACCATCACGGTCGCGGCGGAGGTGTCCACGGGGATCTGACGCATCGTCTTGTCTCCTGCTGTAGTGGGTGCTTGACCGACTTCCGTCGGTGAGATCAGGAGACCGCGAGGAGGGGTGGACGCATCACGGCCCGTATGGACGTTTAGGGACGTCTGAGTTATCGTCAAAACGTCCCTGAGACGTCCCAGGAGAGGGCAGCCATGGCGAACGAGCGTCTGCGCGCGGCCATTTCGGCGAAGGGCGAGACCATCCAGTCCGTTGCCGAACACGTCGGAGTCGACCCCAAGAGCGTTGAGCGCTGGATCACCACGAACCGGACTCCGCACCGGGGGCACCGCTGGAAGGCCGCGAGCTTCCTGGGGGTCGACGAGGTCTACGTCTGGCCGTCAGTCGAGAAGCAGGCCGAGAAGGCGAGCGCGTCGGAGCTGATCACGTACTACCCGCACCGCGGTGCCGTTCCTGCCCCGCTGTGGTCCTCCCTGATCGAGAAGGCGACGGACCAGGTCGACATCCTGGTGTACGCGGGCCTCTTCCTCTTCGACAGTCACCCGGACCTGCCGGACCAGTTGGCCGAGAAGGCGAAGGCCGGCGCCCAGGTCCGCATCCTGCTGGGCGACCCGGAGTCCGCAGCAGTGCGCCAGCGTGGCGAGGAGGAGGGCATCGGCGACGATCTGGCGGCGCGAGCGCGGATCACTCGCCGGTACTTGCAGCCCGCCATGTCGACGCCGGGTGTCGAGATCCGGCTGCACGACACGATCCTCTACAACTCGATCTACCGGTTCGACGACGACGTGTTGGTGAACCCCCACGTGCTGGGAGCTCCCGCAGGGCAGAACCCGGTGATGCACTTCAAGTACCTGCCGGGAGCACGAACGTTCCGGCACTACATGCGGAGCTTCGACTACGCCTGGGACCAGGGCCGGAAGGCATAACGGGGTCCCGGCGTGCGACGCTGAACACATGGCACGCGTCGACTACTTCAACGATCCGAACGCCCCGAAGGCGAACAGCCTCGTCCCCTCCGTGACCGCCGTGGCCCGCAACGAGGCCGGGGAGGTCCTGCTCATCCACAAGACCGACAACGACCTGTGGGCCCTGCCCGGAGGCGGCGTCGACCTGGGCGAGTCAGCACCCGACGCGGCTGTACGCGAGACCAAGGAAGAAACCGGGTTCGACGTCGAGATCACCGGCCTGATCGGGATCTACACGAACCCCGGGCACGTCATGGCGTACGACGACGGCGAGGTCCGCCAGCAGTTCTCCATCTGCTTCCATGCCCGCATCGTCGGCGGCCAGCTGCGGACAAGCAGCGAGAGCAAGGAAGTCGCGTTCGTCGATCCGACCAGGCTGGACGAGCTGACCATCCACCCGTCGATGCGCATGCGGATCGAGCACGGATTGGCCGGCCGGACCGAGCCCTACATCGGCTGAGCGGCCATGCGGTCGAGGGTTCGCTCGACGGCGGCCTGGAGGTACGGACGCGCCTTGCTGATCGCGTTGTGCACCTCGCTGCCCGGCTCGTAACGGACCAGGATCTCGTCGATCCGCGTGTCGAAGGCGAAGGACTGTCCGGCGGGGCCGGTCGTCATGTCGGCGAAGATCAGCGCGTCGAGGACGGGGGAGTCTTCCCGCTCGTAGACGTCCAGCTCTGCCGAGAGACCGCGCTGCTCTGCTTCGTACACGGCTCCGGAGTGGTGGGCGACCAGCCGCACGAGACGTGCCGGCGCACCCAGCGTTTCCAGGTGGCGGGCACCGTCGAGGGGATGGAACCCGGTGTCCCGCAGCTCGGGGGCGTAACCGATGTCGTGCAGCCACGCTGCGGCGACGAGGAGATCCCGGTCAGCCTCGGACACAGCCGCGGCAGCCTCACGAGCCCGAGCGGCCACAGCCTGAGTGTGCAACCAGCGGTTCCCAAGCTGAGGAAGCAGAGACTCGGCGAGTTCGGCCGCTCCCTGAGGCGTGTCCAATACAGAAGGCATGCATGGAACGGTAGCCGAGACGAGCGGTGAGCCGACAGGCCACGATCGAGCGGGTTCGATCATGGGTGCGGTACAACTTTCCCTACTTCATCAAGTGCCCGCGCACGGCGCGGGCGCGCGCCGCCTCTGCGGCGCGGCCTGCCTCCTGTCTTCGCCCCGGCTGGCCGCGCCCGGCGGCGCGCTAAGTGCCGCGGGCAGAGCGGGGAAGTCACTCGCGAGCCAGACATGCCTCCGGCGGGGGCGCTCAGGCTCCGAGATGGCGGGGGCGCCGTTCGCGGGCGCTGGCCGACGGTGGCGTGGGCGGGGAGCTCCCATCCCGTCCGCCGTCGACCCAGGCAGAGCCGAGCAGGCGCGGCCCAGGGCGTCAAGGTCGTTCGTACAGTGGCGCGCTCCACCTTGACGCCCTGAACCACGCCCGCTCCACGGTGTGTGGGTCGACGGCAGACGGGATGGGAGCTGGGGAGGGGGTGGGTTCAGGGAGTCTGTGTCGTGGTGGTCGGAATCGAGATTTCCGTACCAACACGTTCCGATACGCCGTAGAAGCGCGGATAAATGTGGGCCATAAGCGTGAATTTTAAGAGTCCTCGCAGTCTACTGAACGGTTCCAAGCAATGCATGCGTTAACTTGCTCTGGACCGCTTCCCTCTCATTGATCGGCGGATTCATGGCTGTAACCATCCCGGACGCTGCGAATGCAACTCAGCCGAGCTGGAGATTCTGTAAGGAGTGTTTTGTCCTTTTTTTCGACGGTTACGGAAACAAGGGAAACTGTGCGGGTGGGCACTCTGAAGGTGAAGGACACAAGGCGGCGGGTTGGGATTTCTATCTAGTAAGCGACCCGGACAATCTGCGCTGAAGTAACTCGGGGTGGATTCATCCTGCGGCCGAAGCGATGTCAGTGGTAGCCGCAGATCAGAGGGTCACGCGGGTGCATAAGGAACGCAGGCCGAGTCGAACTAATTCCACATCCACTTTCACAATCGGAGGAAGCATGGCCGTCCAAATTCCCGACGCTGTAAACACCACCCAATCCGACTGGCGGTTCTGCAAGCAGTGCCACAGTCTTTTCTTCAACGGATACCAGGAAAAGGGGATCTGTAACGGTGCTCCGCAGGTCGGGGGTGGGCACAGTGCCGCGGGATGGGACTTCTACCTGCTGGCCGATACGGATAATTTGAGGTGAATTACTCGCGTCGATGGGCTCGCAGTACTCTGCGGGCCCATCGGCATGGGTAAAACGTTTGAGCGCTCAGAACCTGCGGAATAGGGTGTGGTGCCATTTCCGGGGCGCCGCCGTCGACGCGACGCAATGGCTCACCTGTCAAGCAGCGCGCGACGGCCGAGTTGCCTGGGCCGTCCCTGGGCCGTCCGAAGCCGACCAACGCTGACAGTCAGCACCTACGGGTGACCACCCCCACCCCGCTCTGGCCTGGGCCCCCGCAGATGATCTGCCACACTGGACGTGTTATGCCTGCACCCGGAGAACTCACTTTCGTCGCCCCCCGCGGAGCCAAGAAGCCGCCGCGGCACCTCGCCGACCTCTCGCCCGCCGAGCGGAAGGAGGTGGTGGCGGAGATCGGGGAGAAGCCGTTCCGTGCGAAACAGCTGTCCCAGCACTACTTCGCGCGGTTCGCGCACGACCCGGCCGAGTGGACGGACATCCCCGCCGGTGCCCGCGAGAAGCTGCGCGAGGCGCTGCTGCCCGAGCTGATGACGGTCGTACGGCATCTGTCGACGGACGCGGGGACCACCCGCAAGACGCTCTGGCGGCTGTTCGACGGCACGCTCGTGGAGTCGGTGCTGATGCGGTACCCGGACCGGGTGACCATGTGCATCAGTTCGCAGGCGGGCTGTGGGATGAACTGCCCGTTCTGCGCGACCGGGCAGGCCGGGCTCGACCGGAACCTGTCCACCGCCGAGATCGTCCACCAGATCGTGGACGGGATGCGGGCGCTGCGCGACGGGGAGGTTCCCGGCGGGCCGGCCAGGCTGTCCAACATCGTGTTCATGGGCATGGGCGAGCCGCTCGCCAACTACAAGCGGGTTGTCGGTTCGATCCGCGCGCTCACCGATCCCGCGCCCGACGGGCTGGGGCTCTCGCAGCGCGGGATCACCGTGTCGACCGTGGGGCTGGTGCCGGCCATCAACCGGTTCTCCGACGAGGGCTTCAAGTGCCGGCTCGCCATCTCGCTGCACGCCCCCGACGACGAGCTGCGCGACACCCTCGTCCCCGTGAACACGCGGTGGAAGGTGCGCGAGGTGCTCGACGCCGGGTTCGAGTACGCCGAGAGGTCCGGCCGTCGGCTGTCCATCGAGTACGCGCTGATCCGCGACATCAACGACCAGGCCTGGCGTGGTGACCGGCTCGGCCGCATGCTCAAGGGCCGGCCCGTGCATGTGAACCTGATCCCGCTCAACCCGACGCCGGGCTCCAAGTGGACCGCCTCCCGGCCCGAGGACGAGAAGGCGTTCGTCGAGGCCATCGCGGCGCACGGGGTGCCGGTCACCGTCCGGGACACGCGTGGCCAGGAGATCGACGGGGCGTGTGGTCAGCTCGCCGCGACCGAGCGGTAGTCTGACCGGCGTAAGTACTGTCGTTTTTTCGGACAGTGCGGAAAATCAGACATCTTCATATTCCGACAGGGGAGCGCCACAGCGCTGAGAGTGCGGCACCGGGCCGCAGACCCTCTGAACCTCGCCCAGGTCATTCTGGGTAGGAAGTTCGGTCATCACTCGAGCTGTTGCGCCCTGCCCGGACACCCCACGTGGGTTCCGGGCGGGGCCGCGTCTCTTCCTGGTCACCTCCAGGAGGATTTCCAGTGCACACCAGGACGTTCGTCGCCGCGGCCGTGGGCCTCGGTCTCGTCACGCTGTCCGCCTGCGGATCGTCGGACGACGGCGGTTCCTCGCAGAGCGAGAGCAAGAGCAAGACGGTCACCCTCGTCAGCCATGACTCGTGGGCCGTCTCCAAGAACGTGCTCGCCGACTTCGAGAAGCAGTCCGGCTACCAGGTGAAGGTCCTCAAGGACGGCGACGCCGGGCAGGCCGTCAACAAGGCGATCCTCACCAAGGACAACCCGCAGGGCGACGTCTTCTTCGGCGTCGACAACACCCTGCTCTCCCGCGCGCTCGACAACGGCGTCTTCCAGCCGTACGAGGCGAAGGGGCTGGACCAGGTCGACGGGCAGTACCAGCTCGACGCCGGGAAGCACCGGGTCACCCCCGTCGACTACGGCGACATCTGCGTCAACTACGACAAGAAGTACTTCGCCGACCACGAGCTGGCCCCGCCCGCCACCTTCGACGACCTGGTGAAGCCGGCGTACAAGAACCTCCTCGTCACCGAGAACGCGTCCACCTCCTCGCCCGGACTCGGCTTCCTGCTCGGCACCGCCGCGAAGTACGGGGACGACGGCTGGGAGGGCTACTGGAAGAAGCTCAAGGCCAACGGGGTGAAGGTCGTCGACGGCTGGGAGCAGGCCTACAACGAGGAGTTCTCCGGTTCGGCCGGCGGCAGGAAGGCCGGCGCGGACCGGCCGCTCGTCGTCTCCTACGCCTCCTCGCCGCCCGCCGAGGTGATCTACGGCGACCCGAAGCCGACGACAGCGCCGACCGGCGTCGCGGCCGGCACCTGCTTCCGGCAGGTCGAGTTCGCCGGGCTGCTGAGCAACGCGAAGAACAGTGAGGGCGGCAAGGCACTGATCGACTTCCTGATCTCGAAGCCGTTCCAGGAGGACATGCCGCTCAACATGTTCGTCTACCCGGTGGCGAAGGGTGCGGCGGTGCCCGCCGAGTTCACCGAGTACGGCCCGGCCGCCAAGGATCCGGAGACGATGGCCCCGGCGAAGATCGCCGCGGACCGCGACCAGTGGGTCAAGTCGTGGACCTCGCTCGTACTGAAGTAGGCGGGCCTCCAGCAGGCGGGCCTGGCGCGGACCGGCGGGCGGCCCCGCGCCGCCGGCGGACCGGAAGCGCGACGCGGCTGGGGCTGATGGCCCTGCCCGTCGCGTTCTTCGGGCTGTTCTTCGCCTACCCGGTCGCCGCGATCCTCGCGCGCGGACTGCATTCCGGCGACGGCTGGCACTTCGGGCGCCTGTTCGACGTGCTCGGGCAGTCCGACATCCGGCACGTCCTGTGGTTCACCACCTGGCAGGCGCTCGCCTCCACCGCGCTCACCCTGCTGATCGCCCTGCCCGCCGCCTACGTCTTCGCCCGCTTCTCCTTCCCCGGCAAGCAGGTCCTGCGGGCCGTCGTGACCGTCCCGTTCGTCCTGCCGACCGTCGTCGTCGGTACGGCGTTCCTGGCGCTGGTCGGCCGCGGCGGTCTCCTCGACGAGCTGTGGGGCGTACGGCTGGACACCACCGTGTGGGCGATCCTGCTCGCGCACGTCTTCTTCAACTACGCCGTCGTCGTGCGGACGGTCGGCGGACTGTGGGCGCAGCTCGACCCGCGGCAGGAGGAGGCCGCGCGGATGCTCGGCGCCTCGCCCCTGCGGGCCTGGCGGCAGGTCACCCTCCCGGCCCTCGCGCCGGCCGTGGCCGCCGCCGCGCTCATGGTGTTCCTCTTCACCTTCACCTCCTTCGGGGTGGTGCAGATTCTCGGGGGCCCGACCTTCTCCACGCTGGAGGTCGAGATCTACCGGCAGACCTCGGAGATCTTCGACCTGTCGACGGCCGCCGTCCTGACGATCGTCCAGTTCCTCGCCGTCGGCGCGATCCTCGCCGTGCACGCCTGGACGGTACGGCGGCGGGAGAGCGCGCTGCGGCTGGTGGACGCGGCCGGGACCGCACGGCGGCCGCGCGGGGCGGGGCAGTGGGCGCTGCTCGCCGGGGTGCTCGGCACGGTCGCGCTGCTGCTCGTGCTGCCCTTGGCGGTGCTGGTGCAACGCTCCCTCGGCGCCCCCGACTTCGCCTACTACCGGGCGCTGGCCGGCAACGAGGGCAATGTGTTCCTGGTTCCGCCGATCGAGGCCGTCGGCAACTCGCTGGAGTACGCCCTCGCCGCCACCGTGATCGCGGT
>NZ_MUBA01000480.1 GCF_002154575.1 Streptomyces bobili | reverse complement strand
CCCCAGCGCGAGCGCGTTGCTCAGCAGCAACGCGCTCGCGCTGGGGCAGGCCGCGCTGGGCCTGCACGGGGTGGACCGGCTGCTGCGGGCCATCCACGCCGTGGCCGCGCTCGCGCTGGCCGCCGTCTCCGGGTCGGCCGAGGCGTACGCCGCGCCCGTGCACGCCCTGCGGCCCTACCCCGGCGCGGTCCGTGCGGCCGGTGAGGTGCGGCGGCTGCTGGGGCTGCCGGACCGGCCGGAGAACTCCGGACGCCGTATCCAGGACCCGTACGGATTCCGCGCGTTCCCCCAGGTCCACGGCTGCGCCCTAGACGCGGCGGAGCGGCTGCGCGAGGTCGTCGAGGCGGAGATCAACTGTCCCTCGGAGAACCCGCTCCTGGCCCTCGACGGCACCGCGGCCTACCACCACGGCGGCTTCTTCGCCGCGCCCCTGGGCCACGCCCTGGAGACGGTGAACCTCACGCTGCTCCAGACCGCCCAGCTCTCGGCGGCCCGCCTGACCGCGCTCGGGGACCCCGCGCTCACCGGCCTGCCCGCGTTCCTCGCCGCCGGCCCCGCCAGCAGCTCGGGCACGATGATCCTGGAGTACACCGCCCACTCGGCGCTGGCGGAACTGCGTTCCTGCGCGGCCCCGGCATCGGTCGGGCACGCCGTCCTCTCGCGCGGCCTGGAGGAGACCGCCAGCTTCGCCGGCCAGGCCGCCCGTCAGACCCTGCGCGCTGCAGAGGCGTACCGCACGGTTCTCGCCTGCGAACTGGTTTCCGCCGTACGGGCGTTGAGGATGCACGCCGTACCACCGCAGATCGCCGTGTTCACCGTGGTGGACGAGGCCCTGCCCGACGGTACGGACGACCGCCCGCTGACCGGTGATGTGACGGTGGCGGCCGAACTGCTGCGGCTCCTCGCGCAATTCTGAGCGCCGCCTCCGGCACCCGACTACCCTCGTCGATCATGAACAGGCGGCGGCAGAAGAAACTGGCCAGGAAACTGGTTACGGCGGCGTTGCTCGACGAGGACGCCCGGGTCGGCGCACTGCTGCGGGCCGGCGCCGACCCGGCTGCCGCCGACCGTGACGGCACCACCGCGCTGTATCTCGCCTCCGTCCAGGGCCATCCCGGCATCGTCCGCCGGCTGCTGGAGGCCGGAGCCCCGCCCGACGCGGAGAGCGCGGGGCCCGGTTCGGACGGCACGCCGCTGTGCGCGGCAGCCTGCTGGGGACACACCGAGACGGTCCGCACCCTCCTGGCGTACGGCGCCGACCCCCGCCTGCGCGAGGACCGGGGCACGGGCTGGACACCACTGGAGTGGGCGGAGCGGGGACCGCACCCCGAGACGATCGCGGTGCTGCGGGCAGCGGGGGCGGCCACGCCCACGCCCACGCCGTAGGGGCGCCGACGGGACAGGGGCCGGGCGCGATCCCCGCCGACGGTGGATCGTGTCCGGCCCCTGCGACGAGCGCGGCGGAGTCCCGCTCAGGCGGGCTCCCCGGCCTGCGCCAACGGCGGCTGATCGGCCGTCCGCGCCTCCTTGCGCCGCTGCCTGCGGACCCTGCGCGTGTCCTGGTCCGGCAGCCACCCGAAGGTCAGGCAGCTGCCCACCACCCCGAGGAGCAGGCCGACGAGAAAGCCCCCCAGGTTCGAGGTGGGCCAGGTTCCCAGGGACAGCAGGACGCCGAGGATCGAGTAGAACAGCCGCTGCGCCGGGTTGAAGAGGATCAGCAGCCCGATGAGCACCATGAGGGTCGGCAGCAGATAGCCGGCCACCCCCTGCATGCCGATGCGCAGGATCACCGGAAGCGGCGCCTTCATGGTCACCAGGATCTCCGCGCCGCCCAGGACGAGCAGCAGCCCGCCGGGGAAGGGCCGGCGCGCGGTCCACCGCCGGAAGCGGTTCATCGCGGGCAGCCCTCGCCCCCGAAGCGCATGTGCAGGTCGGGCAGCTTGAACACGGCGGCGGTGGAGGCGTAGTTGTGCTGGTAAAGGTTGTTGATGACGACCTTGTCGGCCTGCTGGCCGTAGACGCCCGGCATGCCGCGGGTGTCGACCTTGTCGAAGGTGCTGGCGTCGCGGCCGATCTCGATGTTGTTGAACGAGGCGTCGCCGGTGATGTCGTCCGAGTCGATGGCCAGGTTCTCCACGCTCACCTTGGTGCCCTTGTCGCCCGCGGTGAGGACGAGCTGGATGCCACCGAGGTCGACGCTCTGGCACAGACTCGTCAGCTTGCCCGACTTCACCACCGAGGTGACGACCAGCACCTGGCCGCCGGTGTCGCCCTCGTTGGGGCTGTTCTCGATCATGTGGTCCAGTGAGCCGAACTGTGCGAAACCGTCTCCTTCGAGTTTGTCGGCGGTCACCACGAACGGCATGCCGGAGATCGCGAACTGCACGCCCAGGGCTCCCTGGGCCGTGAGCACCGCGAGGCCGGCGGCGACGAAGGTCGCGGGCACGGCCATGACGGCCGCCCGGCGCAGCCGGACTCGGCCGCGTCTTTCTGCGGAACCGCTTTCCGGGTTCCCGGGGGTGTTCTCGGCGGACGACGTGACGTCCGAGGACGAGGCCATGTCTGCTCCCATGGGCATAGTCATGCGGGTTGGGCTTCAGTGGCGTGTTGTCCTGGCGCGGACAGCGGCTGCCGCGTACGTCTCCTCGCAACTCCCGGAAGCCACAAGGGTTTTCTCGTTACGCGTCAGTAGCCGATTCGGAAGTTACCGATGGTTACACCCCACGGTCAAGGGAGATGTGGAAAAAGGGTGTGCGAAGTGTGCCGCCCGTCGGCCGGGCGTGTCGGCCCGCTCCTGCATATATCTGCGTCATCGCCAACTTCCGTACGAGTCCTTGACGTTGACGCTTCATCAGGTCTACAACTCTCGGTGACTCAGCCCGGATCCGTGGCGCCGGATCCGCAGCGCGGCGAGCCGCTCTCCGCGCTCCCGGACCCCCGGTCCGGCCGTCCCGCGAACCGACGGCCGGACCTCCCGTCAATAACGGGTACGACCCGCCCGAGCATCCAGCACGGGCCCTCACGCGCCCCGAGTCCGATTCCCGCACGGCGCCGTCACGGCCGCTTCCCCCTGCCGTCCGTGCCCGCCGCCACCTCCGCTGCCGGTCCGCCACGTACGGAGAAGGCGTTCCGGGCCGGCACCGGTCGGGCGTCGAACTCGCGTCCCGCAACTCCCCGTAGCTACCCCGAGCACACCTCTCGCAACACCTCTCAGAACGCCTCTCGGAGTACGTCCGAGGCACCCCCACTTGAGAAACGAGGCACCCGCATGCGCACTCGCCCTCTCCTCGCCCTCGCCGGCACCGTCGCCGCCCTCTCGCTGACGGCGGTCACCCCGGCCTCCGCGGCCGACCCGGCCGTCCTCACCACGGCCAACGGTGACGTCGCGGTCGGCGACGTCCTCACCGCCTCCCTCGCGAGCGGCACCAACGCCACCCTCTACTCCTCCGCCACCGGCACCAGCGGCGTCTCCTGCGCCGCCTCCGGCTTCACCGCCACCGTCACCGACAACCCGACCGCACCGGGCACCGCCACCGAATCGCTCACCGGGCACACCTTCGGCAGCTGTTCCGCGAACGTCATCGGCGTGCTCGGCGTCACCAGCATCACGGTCAACAACCTGGCGTACTCCACGGCCGTGTCCTCCGACGGCACCGTCACCGTGACCCCTGCGGCCGGTTCCACCATCCAGACGACGGTCGTGCTGCGCACCCTCCTCGGCAGCATCAACTGCGTCTACCAGGCGCCCAGCCTGACCGGCGCGGCGAGCAACGCCGACAACAGCATCACCTTCACCGGCCAGCACTTCACCAAGTCGTCCGGCTCGTCGCTGTGCTTCGCGAACGGCTACTTCACCGCCAAGTACGCCCCGGTGACCGACGCGGGCGCGGCCGTCACCGTCAACTGACCCCGGAGAAAGATCGGAGAGAGAGCGGAGAAAACCGCTTCGCGAAGCGGTTCGGTTTCAGCGCCGTCGCAGGCGCTGGACCAGGGTGGCGCCGCCGATGAGCACCAGCACCGCGGCGGCGCCACCCGCCAGCATCGGCGCGGACGGCCCCGAGCCGGCCCCGGAGGCGGACGCCACCGGGGTGCTCGCGGGCGTGGCCGCGGCCGGTGCGCCGGACGCCGCCGCCGTTCCCGGTACGGGGGCGGCGGACGGTGTCCTGCCTGTCGCCCCCGTGCCGGCCGCAGCACCGTCCGGAGCCGTAGGGACGGCGGACGAGGGCTTCGGCGATCCCGCGGCCGTGGCCCTGGTCGCCGACGGCGCGGGTGCCGCCGCGGCCTTCTCCGGGAACACCACGTCGGAACACGAGTAGTAGGTGTCGGGCGTGCTGCTGTTCTGCCAGACCGTGTAGAGCACCTGACGTCCCGTGCGGTCGGCGGGCAGTTCGGCCGTGAGCCGGTAGGCGCCGTCGCGCAGTTCCGGGTCCTTCACCTGGGCGAACGGCCGCTCGGGCAGATCGTCCCAGGTGAGCGGCTTCGACGCGTCGTACCCCGGCTTCGTCAGGTAGAACCTGAACGTGCCGGTGTGCGGGATCGTCGACACGTACGTCATGCGCAGTGTCCCGCCCGGTGTCAGGCGGGTCGACGGCCAGTCGGAGCGCGCGAGGTCGAGTCCCCGGTAGGCCGGCAGGCCGCCGCTGCACAGCTGCCCGTCGGGGATCGTGCTCCGGTCGCGGCCGTTCACGTTCGCCACCCGCAGGTTGTCCCAGGCCGTGAAGGGCGCCCCGTTGGTGGCCACGGCGGCCCGGCAGGCGGCGGACCGGGACGGGGAACCGCCGTCGGGGGAGCAGGCGTAGACCCGGCTGACCGGGGTCGTGGGCGCTCCGTGCGCCTGCGCCGGTGCCGCTGCCCACAGCAGCACCGGCAGCAGGGGGCTCAGGGCGGTGGCCGTCAGGGCGGCGGTGCGGTGTGCGGTCGTGCGGCGCATCGGGCACGTCTCCTCGGCCGGCGCGGGAACGGTTTCGACGTGCAGTACGCGGCGGCGGCCCGGCGCGTTCAATACGCCGACGCATCGGGCGGCGCCGAGCAAACCCGGGCATTCACCGTCCAGTTGCCCGCTCTCAAGGGTGGTGCTCCGGCCGGATCGAGGGTTTCCCCCGTATCCGAACAACCGTCGCCCTGCCTATCGTTCCACCACAGCTGACCCACAGGTAACCCCTGGTGGACCGGCTGTCCGCCCGGCCGGCCCGCTGCGTTGCTCCTCGATCAAACCCCCGCCGCTTCGACGACGAAGCGAATCGACCGAGGCTCCCCCCTGCCCGGAGCCGGCCATGAAAGGCACGCCCCCTTGCGCACCTCTCCCGCTCTCAGACGCAAGCTGATATCCGTCGCCGCGGTCTCCGCCGCCCTCCTCACCGCCGCCGGCACCGCCTCGGCCGCCACCACTCCGGACGGCGTGTCACGGGAGGCCGCCGCCGTCCCGGCCGCCCAGACCGAGGCCGCGCCCGGCACCCCGGCCGAGCGTCTCATCGTCGGCTACAAGTCGGCGGCCGCGGAGGCCAGTTCGAACCAGGCCGCCGAGGCCGACGCCGCCGCCAAGGGCAAGGAGACCGGCGAGGACCTCGACTTCGAGCGCCGTCTCGGCACCGGCGCCGCCCTGGTCGACCTGGGCTCCGGCCTGACCGGCGCGGACGTCGCCGACGTCGTCGCCGAGTACCGGGCGGACCCGCAGGTCGCCTACGTCGTACCGGACCGCCTGAACACCGCGAAGGCCGACCCGAACGACACCGAGTACGCCAAGCAGTGGGACCTGTACGAGGCCGCCGCCGGCATGAACGTCCCCGGCGCCTGGACCACCACGACCGGAACCGGCGTGACGGTCGCCGTCATCGACACCGGTTACGTCGCCCACACCGACCTCGCGGCGAACATCGTCGGCGGCTACGACTTCATCGCCGACACCGCCGTCTCGGTGGACGGCGACGGCCGCGACAGCAACCCGGCCGACCCGGGCGACTACTACGCGGCCAACGAGTGCGGCTCCGGCATCCCGGCCAGCAACTCCTCCTGGCACGGCACCCACGTGGCCGGCACCATCGCCGCCGTCACCAACAACAGCAAGGGCATCGCGGGCATCGCCTACGGCGCGAAGATCTCCCCGGTCCGCGTCCTCGGCAAGTGCGGCGGTTACGACTCCGACATCATCGACGCCATCACCTGGGCGTCCGGCGGGACGGTTTCCGGCGTTCCCGCCAACACCAACGTCGCCAAGGTCATCAACATGAGCCTCGGCGGCGACGGCGCCTGCACCTCGGCCACCCAGAGCGCGATCAACGCGGCCGTGAGCCGCGGCACGACCGTCGCCGTGGCCGCAGGCAACGAGAACGACAACGTCGCGAACCACTCGCCGGGCAACTGCAACAACGTGATCTCGGTGGCCGCGACCAGCCGCACCGGCGCCAAGGCCTCGTACTCCAACTACGGTTCCCTCGTGGACATCTCGGCGCCCGGCGGCCAGACCAGCACCGGCACCGCGAACGGCATCCTGTCCACGCTGAACTCGGGCACCAAGACGGCGTCCACCGAGTCGTACGCCTACTACCAGGGCACCAGCATGGCCACCCCGCACATCGCGGGCCTGGTCGCGCTGATGAAGTCGGCGAACTCCTCGCTGACCCCGGCGCAGATCGAGACCGCCATCAAGAGCAACGCCCGTGCCCTGCCCGGCGCCTGCTCCGGCGGCTGCGGCGCGGGCCTGGCGGACGCGGCCAAGACGGTGCAGGCGGTGAGCGGCTCCGGCGGCTCCACGGGGGGCACCACCTTCACCAGCACCACCGCGGTCAGCATCCCTGACAACGGCTCGGCCGTCGAATCCCCGATCGCCGTCACCGGCCGCACCGGCAACGCGCCCACGGCCCTTCAGGTCGGCGTGGACATCACCCACACCTACCGCGGTGACCTGGTCGTCGACCTCGTCGCCCCGGACGGCACGGCGTACCGGCTGAAGGCGTCCAGTACCTCGGACTCCGCGGACAACATCGTGACGACCTACTCGGTGAACGCCTCCAGCGAGGTCGCCAACGGCACCTGGAAGCTGCGGGTGCAGGACGTGGCCGCGCAGGACACCGGCCGCATCAACAGCTGGAAGCTGACCTTCTAGTCAGGCAGGCTGCACGAGGGGAAACCCCTCCCAGCCGTACGAACGGGCGGGCCGGCCGGTGTGGATGGACACCGACCGGCCCGCCGCACGTCCGGGTCAGGAAGCCACGCGCTGCTCCGGCGAGGCCAGTACCCGTGCGCCCCGGTCGGCGCGGGCGTCGAGGCCGGGGAGCAGACCGGGCACCGCGATGCTGGGCAGGATGTGCGCCCACATCACGGCCAGCCGGTCCCCGAGATCGGCGCGGTCGGTCAGCGCCCGGGACATCAGCTGGACGCCGGTGAAGGTGCCCACGAGCAGGTCGACCGTTTCCGCCGGTTTCACCGTGGGCAGCAACTCGCCCCGTCGGCCCGCCAGTTCGAGCAGTTCGGTCAACGCCTGCGTCCACTGCCGGAACGGCTCGCCGTGATCGACCCCGGCCGGCGTCTCCTGGTCCACCGCCAGCCGTACGCTGCCCCGCAGCAGGGCGTTGTCCAGCAGCCGGCACGCCACCACGAAGGTCATGTCGACGATCTCCTGGAGCTTGCACGGCTGCGGCGGGACCACCCCGAAGGGCACCTGCTCGTTCAGGACCGCCTGGGCCAGGGCCTCCTTCGACGCGAAGTGGAAGTACAGGGCACCCTTGGTGACCTGGGCGCGCTCCAGGACCATGGCGATGGTGGTGGAGGTGTAACCGTGTTCGTCGAACACCGCGCCCGCCGCTTCCACGATCGCTCTGCGCGTCCTGATCGCGCGCTCCTGTTTCGCCATTGAGAGCCCCTTCACGGCACCGAACCGGCTGTCCCCGCAGTCGGATGCGGATTCGGTCTGATCATAGGATGCCGTCGACTGATCTCATTGAAAACAAACCGGTCGCCTCGTACTCTAACGCTCACCGAGCGGACGGTTCGCCGTCCGCCGTGGCCTTCGGGGGACCGTAGGGAGAGAGATGACTCGACCGCGGCAGCTTGCCGACATGCCGTCCCTGACCGCAACCGTCGCCCGCCAACTCGTCCACCGCGCCGCCCTCGCGGAGACCTTCCTCACCGGCTGGCGGCGCACCGGGGCCGACCGCTTCACCGTGTCGGCGCAGTGGCCGCGCGCCCACGGGTTACACGTGTCTCCCGACTGGTCGGCGTACGACCCGCTGCTCGTCGTAGAAACGATTCGCCAGAGCGGCACGCTGATCAGCCACACCGAGTACGAGGTGCCGCTCGACCAGCAGTTCGTGCTCAAGGAGTTCCAGGTGACCACCGAACCGTGGGCGTTGGCGCTCGGCCCGCGGCCGGCCGAACCCGAGGTCGAACTCGCTTTCATCGATGTCCAGCACCGCGGCCGGCGCCCCGTCGGCGCCCGCTACACCGCGCACGTACTGCGCGACGGCGCCCGCGTCGCCACCGCGGACGTCTCCTTCACCTGCGTCGGCGAGTCCGTCTACCGGCGGCTGCGCGGCGGCCGTACCCCGGACACCGTGACGGCCGTCCCCGTCCCGGCCGGGGTGCCCACCGACGCCGTCGACCGGGCCCTGCCCACGGACGTCGTGCTCGCCCCCACCGGCCGGCCGGACCGTTGGCAACTGCGAGTAAATACCGCGCACCCCGTTTTCTTCGATCATCCCCTCGACCACGTCCCCGGCATGCTCCTGATGGAGGGCGCCCGTCAGGCAGCCCTGCTGGAGACATCCGGAAAGCGGGTGCCGACGGCTTACCACGCCCTCTTCCACCGGTATGCGGAGCTGGACGAACCCCTGTGGATAGAGGCGAGGGGCACCCCTGACACCGGCGTGCAAGTCGTCTGCGTACAACGGGAGTCCACCGTCTTTGAATGTCTGGTCGGTACCGCCGGATCGTGAACTGTTGTTTACTGGGGGTGAGAAACAAACGGCATGACCCGTTCTTTACGCCCAGGAGTGTCCAGTCGATGGCGAGGCAACTACGTGCGGAGCAGACCCGCGCGACGATCATCAGGGCCGCAGCCGATCTGTTCGACCGGAACGGCTACGAATCCACCAGCCTCAGTGACATCGTCGAGCACGCCCATGTCACCAAGGGCGCGCTCTACTTCCACTTCGCGGCCAAGGAGGATCTCGCCCAGGCCATCCTGGAGTTGCAGTCCCAGGCCTCCCGCCGGGTCGCGGGCGAGATCGACGACCGGGGCTACCCGTCCCTCGAAGCGCTGATGCGCCTCACCTTCGGCATGGTGAGGCTGTCGGTCGAGGGCCCGGTCGCCCGTGCAGGCCTTCGCCTGGCCACCGGCGGCGTCGCCGTACGGCCGCCCGTGCCGCACCCGTTCACCGAGTGGCTGGAGCTGATGTCCCGTCGGCTCGTCGGCGCGGTACGGGAGTCCGACATCCACCCGGACGTCGACGTGGACGCCGTGGCCCACTCGCTGGTCTGTTTCTTCGTCGGCACCCGCGTGGTGGGCCGCTCCCGCGAGCCCGGCACCCGGCTGCCGCGCCGCCTGGCCGAGATGTGGCACGTCCTCATCCGCGGCCTGGTCCCCGTCCCTCGCCGCCCCCGCTACCTGAGCCTCGCCGCCCGCCTGGAACGGGAGGTCATGGCGGCGGCGGTGTGAGGTGGGTAGGCGGCCCGCACGCACGCGGGCCCGCCCGAGGGACGATCTCACGCTCCGAGCCCGCGTGCCCCCGAGCCCGCGTGCCCAGCGGACCTCGCCATCGCACCCGTGGCCGCCCACCGCACCCATGGCGACCCCGCCGCGCCCATGGT
>NZ_MUBA01000048.1 GCF_002154575.1 Streptomyces bobili | reverse complement strand
CGTCATGAACCGATGGTGGCGCCGCGAGGTTGCACCGTCGTTGCGCGACCGTCACGAGTGTTTTCCGGGCGTTCACCGCGCGCGTGGCCCGGATGTGAGGTGCGGGGCGCGGGGTGGGGCGGGTGTGACCGGGGTGACGTGCGGAGCGTCGAACCGGACCACGGTTCGTTGCGTCTTCCCTGGTCGAAGCCGGAACAGCCGGTCCGGCGGGCAGCAGGAGGACACCGTATGAAGATCCGTCAGCCGCGGCTGCCGCGCACCCGCACGGGGTGGCGGCGGCTGGTGCAGGGCGTGATGGCCGCCTGTGTGCTGGGGCTGCTTCCGGCCACCTGGCTGCATGTGTCGACCGCGGACCGGCTGGGCACGACGGCCGACGCGCCGCGCACCGACGTCGCCGTGGTGTTCGGCGCCGGCCTGTGGGCCGGGGAGCCGTCGCCGTACCTCGCGCACCGGCTGGACGCGGCGGCGACGCTGTACCGGGAGGGGCGCGTCAAGGTGGTGCTCGTCACCGGCGACAACAGCCGCGAGGACTACGACGAGCCCGACGCCATGCGCGCGTACCTGACCGAACACGGGGTCCCGGACACGCGGATCGTCAGCGACTACGCGGGCTTCGACACCTGGGACTCCTGCGTGCGCGCCAAGAAGATCTTCGGCGTCGACCGGGCGGTCCTCATCAGCCAGGGCTTCCACATCCGGCGGGCGGTCGCCCTGTGCGAGGCGGCGGGCGTCGACTCGTACGGCGTCGGTGTCGACGCCAAGCACGACGTGACCTGGTACTACGGCGGCACGCGCGAGATCCTCGCGGCAGGCAAGGCGGCGCTGGACGCGGTGTTCGAGCCGGACCCCCGGTTCCTCGGGCCGAAGGAGGCCGGGGTGACGCGGGCGCTGGAAGCGGGCGAGTAGGACCGGCGGGGGACTCGCCCTCACGTCGGGCGGGTGTCCGGGGGGAGGGCACCAGCACATCGCCGTAACAGGACGCCGCATGGCGTGTAACACGGCCGAAGCACGCTGAAACGCATGGAGACCACCTCGACGCCCACCCACTGCCCGTACTGCGCCCTGCAGTGCGGGATGAATCTGTCGCCCACGCCGGAGGGCGGCGTCGAGGTGACCGAGCGCGTGGACTTCCCGGTGAACCGGGGCGCGCTGTGCGGCAAGGGCCGCACGGCGCCGGCGGTGCTCTCGTCACGGGTGCGGCTGACCTCCCCGTTGGTGCGCTCCGGCGGCACGCTCGTGCCCGCGACCTGGGACGAGGCACTCGACCGGATCGCCGGCGAGCTGGGTTCGATCCGGGCCGGGCACGGGCCCGACGCGCTCGGCGTCTTCGGCGGGGGCGGGCTGACCAACGAGAAGGCGTACACGCTCGGCAAGTTCGCGCGGGTGGTCCTCGGCACCTCGCAGATCGACTACAACGGCCGCTTCTGCATGTCGTCCGCGGCGGCCGGCGGCATCAAGGCGTTCGGTCTCGACCGCGGCCTGCCGTTCCCGCTGGAGGACATCCCGAAGACCGGATGCGTGATCCTCGTCGGGTCCAACCTCGCGGAGACCATGCCGCCCGCACTGCGCTTCTTCAGCGAACTGCGGGAGAACGGCGGCACGTTGATCGTCGTCGACCCGCGGCGCACCAGGACCGCCGAGCAGGCCGACCTGCACCTGATGCCGCGGCCCGGCACCGATCTCGCCCTGGCGCTCGGACTGTTGCACCTGGTAGTCGCCGAGGGACGGGTCGACGAGGAGTACGTACGGGAGCGGACGTCCGGCTGGGAGGAGGCGCGGGCGGCGGCGATGGCCCACTGGCCGGAGCACGTGGAGCGGATCACGGGGGTGTCCGTTCCACAACTGCGGGAGGCAGTGCGCATGTTCTGCGAGCCGGAGGCCGCGATGGTGCTCACCGCGCGCGGTCCCGAGCAGCAGTCCAAGGGCACCGACACGGTCGGCGCGTGGATCAACCTGTGCCTGGCCACCGGCCGGGCCGGGCGCCCGCTCTCCGGGTACGGCTGCCTCACCGGGCAGGGCAACGGGCAGGGCGGGCGCGAACACGGCCAGAAGGCCGACCAGTTGCCCGGCTACCGCAAGCTGGACGACCCGGCGGCGCGCCGGCACGTGGCCGAGGTGTGGGGCGTGGACCCCGACAGCCTGCCCGGACCGGGGCGCAGCGCCTACGAGCTGCTGGACGCGCTGGGCACCGACATCCGCTCGCTGCTGCTGATGGCGTCCAACCCGGTGGTGTCCGCGCCGCGTGCCGCGCACATCGAGGAGCGCCTCAAGTCCCTCGACTTCCTCGCCGTCTGTGACGTCGTGCTGTCGGAGACGGCCGCTCTCGCCGACGTCGTCCTGCCCGTCACGCAGTGGGCGGAGGAGACCGGGACCATGACCAGCCTGGAGGGGCGGGTGCTGCTGCGGCAGCGGGCGATCACTCCGCCCGCGGGGGTGCGCAGCGACCTGGAGGTCATGCACGAGCTGGCCGCGCGGCTCGGGGTGGAGAAGGGTTTCCCCACCGATCCCGAAGAAATCTTCGAGGAGCTGCGGCGGGCGAGCGCGGGCGGGCCCGCGGACTACTCCGGGATCACCTACCGGCGGCTGGTGGAGGAGAACGGGGTGTTCTGGCCCTGCCCGGCCGCCCCGGCGACACCCACGGCACCCACGGCACCCACGGCACCCACGGCTTCGGCTTCGGCCGTGGACGACGACGGTGAGGACGCCGGTCTCGACGTGTTCCCGGAGGACCCCGCGCGCGACGAGGCCGGCCCCGCGCAGCCCGGCGCCGTACTCCCCGGCCCCGTCCACCCCGGCACGCCCCGTCTCTTCCTCGACCGGTTCGCCACGGACGACGGCCGGGCCCGGTTCGTGCCGGTCTCGCACCGGCCCGCCGCCGAGGAACCGGACGAGGAGTACCCGGTCTTCCTCACCACCGGCCGGGTCGTGGCCCAGTACCAGTCCGGCGCCCAGACCCGGCGCGTGGACGAGCTGAACGCCGCCGCGCCGGGCCCGTTCGTGGAGCTGCACCCCCGCCTCGCGGCGCGGCTCGGCGCGGCCGAGGGCGACCCGCTGGCCGTGGTGTCCCGGCGGGGCCGGGCCGTGGCGCCGGCCCGGATCACCACCGGCATCCGCCCCGACACCGTTTTCATGCCGTTCCACTGGCCGGGCGAGGGCCGCGCCAACACCCTGACGAACCCGGCCCTGGACCCCACCTCCCGGATGCCGGAGTTCAAGGTGTGCGCGGTGCGGGTCGAGGTGGTGGAGCCGTAGGACAGCGGCCTTCAGGGGTCAGTTGACGTTGACCGCGCTCCAGGCCGCCGCCACCGCGTTCTGCTCCGCGCTGCCGGCGCCGTAGAGGTCGCGGGCCGCGTTGAGGGTGGCCGTGCGGGCGCCCGCGTAGTTGGTGGAGGAGGTCATGTAGACGGTCAGCGCGCGGTACCAGATCTTGCCGAGCTTCTCGCGGCCGATGCCCGTCAGGGTCGAGCCGTCGGAGGTCGGGGAGTCGTAGGCGACGCCGTCGACGGTCCGGGGGCCGCTGCCCTCCGCGAGGAGGAACGCGAAGTGGTTGGCGACGCCCGAGGAGTAGTGGACGTCGAGGCCGCCGACCGAACTGCTCCAGTAGTCGGCGGAGTTGCCGTCCTTGGAGGGCTTGTCCATGTAGCGCAGGGCATCGCGGCCGAAGCCGGAGCGGACGATCTTCTCGCCGATGAGGTAGTCGCCGGTGTCGGAGGAGTTGCCCGCGTGGAACTCCACGAGGCTGCCGAAGATGTCGGAGGTCGCCTCGTTGAGGCCGCCGGACTCGCCCGAGTAGGTCAGCCTGGCGGTCTTGGAGGTCACGCCGTGGCTCATCTCGTGCCCGGCCACGTCCAGCGAGACCAGCGGGCCGAGCTGGGTGCCGTCACCGTCTCCGTAGGTCATGCAGAAGCAGCTGTCGTCCCAGAAGGCGTTGTTGTAGTTGTTGCCGTAGTGGACGCGGTTGTAGGAACCTTTTCCGTCGTTTCCGATGCCGTTACGGCCGTGGACGTTCTTGTAGTAGTCCCAGGTNNGACGGTCGAGGGTGCCCGGCTGATGCAGATGCCGAAGATGCACAGGTCGGTCCTGTTGGCCGCGTCGCCGGTGTACGTGTTTCCGCGGGTGGGGTCCTTGAGCTGGTACGCCGCCCCGGACAGGGTCGTCTCCAGCGGGACCGTGCCACCGTACAGCGA
>NZ_MUBA01000479.1 GCF_002154575.1 Streptomyces bobili | reverse complement strand
CACAGCAGCGGTGTGCCGGGGGACCGGAAACGCACGGAGACCCCGGCACACCGCTGCTGTGACACTTCGTGGCGAGTAACGAGCCGCCGTCCGGCCGTGTTCCACCCCCCGGCTGTCAGGTTCCTTTCAATGAGGGCCGGTGCTCGGCACCTTGACGGACGGTCATGCCCGGAACGGGCCCCTCACCTCGTAGGTGATCCCGCCGGACGAGCTGCCCGACGTGCCGCGCTGGCTGGAGAAGTACAGCCGGGTGCCGTCGGGGGAGAAGGCCGGGCCGGTGATCTCCGAGGCGGACTGGCCGTCGATGCGGAGGAACGGGGCGACCACGTCGGCCGGCGTGATGATGCAGATCTCCATGGAGCCGCCGTCCTCCGCGACGAACAGGTCACCGGAGGCGGAGCCGGTGATGTTGTCGACCCCGGTGAGGGGGGCCGTGCCGGAGGTGACCAGGGAGTCGTCGTAGGCCAGCTCGTAGGTGTTGTTCGTGAGGTTGAGCTGCCAGACCCGGTTGTCGCCCTTGGTCGTGAACCAGACCGTGTCGTCGGCGTAGTGACAGCCCTCGCCGCCGTTGAAGGACTTCGAGCCGGAGACCTGGGTGCGGGTGGTGGTGGGGGAGCCGTCCGGGTCGGGGACGTTCGCCCAGCTGAAGGAGCCGGACGTGCCGCTGCCCGCGACCATCACCTGGAGCGTGCCGGAGGCCAGGCTGCCCCACGTCGTCGGCACGAAGCGGTAGAAGCGGCCGTTCGTCTCGTCCTCGGTCAGGTAGACCACTTTGCGCACCGGGTCGGCGGCGGCGGCCTCGTGCTTGAAGCGGCCCATCGCCGGCCGCTGCACGGCCGCGTTCACGCCCCAGGGGTCCGTCTCGTAGACATAACCGAGGGACACCTCCTCGCAGGAGAGCCAGGTGTTCCACGGGGTCTTCCCGCCCGCGCAGTTCTGCCGCGTGCCGGACAGGATGCGGTACGCGCCCGTCACCGTGCCCGTGGACGAGAACTTCACCGCGCTCGCCCCGCCGGACGGGTTGATCTCCGAGTTGGAGACGTAGATCCAGCCGGTGCCGTCGGTGTAACAGGCGCCGCCGTCGGGAGCGTTGTGCCACGTGTACGACGTGCCGGGCACCGTCTGCCCGGAGCGGGCGATCACCCGGCTGGTGAAGTCGGCCGGAAGCCTGATGCCGTTCGCGTCCGGCGAGCCGAGCGCCCCGTACGGGCTCGTGCCGGGTTGTGCCGGCGCGGCGTACGCGGCGCCGCGCCACAGGGTTCCGCCGAGCACGGCGGAGGACCCGCCGAGGACGGCCGCACGCAGGAGGGTACGACGTTCCACGCTCACTCCCAAGGGGTGCCGTGACCCCCGCGGCCGGTCGGCACGCGGGGCCGTGCGGTCAGGGACGCTACGAGCGCCGGGTGACCGTGTCGTGGACACACCGTAACGAGGAAATGCCAACGTCGGGGACAGCGGCGGAGGGAGACGCGGGGAAACGGCTACCGGCGGCCTCAAGGACCGAGGCCGCCGGTAACCGGATGTCAGAGCAAGGTGATTCAGCCCGCCGCCCGCACCTCGTACGTCGCGACGCTGACCGTGTCATCGTCCAGGCACTGTCCGCTGCGCAGGTCGAAACGCTGCTTGAGCAGGGGCGAGGCGACGAACGGCCGGCCCTGCACGGACCCGGTCAGGCCGCGGGAGAGGACCGCCGCGCCGCTGAACGGGTCACGGTTGTCCACGGCGTACAGCTCGCCCGCCCGGTCCCGGAACAGGGCGACCTGACGGCCGTCCGGCAGGAGTGCCGCCACCCCGCGGCCGGGGACCAGCAGGCTCAGGTCGCAGACCGTGAACCAGTCCTCGCCGAGCTGGAGTTGCACCTTAAGGTCGGTCGTCTCGAGTGCCAGGGTCATCGCTGGGCGCTCCCTTCCAGGGGACGGTGGCCGATGGTGAGCAGCGGCAGATCGGGCTTGATCTGGTCACGCTCGGGGACGAAGCCGACGACCGGGTCGGGGGTGTCCGGCGCGTTGACGAAGGACACGAACCGGGCCAGCTTCTCGGGGTCGTTGATGGTGGTCGCCCACTCGTCGGCGTAGTTCGCCACATGCGCGGTCATCAGGGACTCCAGCTCCTCGCAGATGCCGAGGGAGTCCTCCACGACCACGTCCCGTACGTGGTCCAGGCCGCCGGGGATCCGCTCCAGCCAGGTCGAGGTGCGCTCCAGCCGGTCCGCGGTGCGGATGTAGAACATCAGGAACCGGTCGATCAGGCGGATCAGTCCGGCGTCGTCGAGGTCCTGGGCGAGGAGGTCGGCGTGGCGCGGGGTGGCGCCGCCGTTGCCACCGACGTACAGGTTCCAGCCGTTGGAGGTGGCGATGATGCCGAAGTCCTTGGACTGGGCCTCGGCGCACTCGCGGGCGCAGCCGGAGACGGCCGACTTGAGCTTGTGCGGGGAGCGCAGGCCCCGGTAGCGCAGCTCCAGGTCGATCGCCATGCGGACGGAGTCCTGGACGCCGTAGCGGCACCAGGTCTGGCCGACGCAGGACTTCACCGTGCGCAGCGACTTGCCGTAGGCGTGGCCGGACTCGAAGCCGGCGTCGACCAGGCGGGCCCAGATCAGCGGGAGCTGTTCCACACGGGCGCCGAACATGTCGATCCGCTGGCCGCCGGTGATCTTCGTGTAGAGGCCGAAGTCGCGGGCGATCTCGCCGATGACGATCAGGCCCTCGGGGGTGATCTCACCGCCGGGGATGCGCGGTACGACCGAGTACGAGCCGTTCTTCTGGAGGTTGGCGAGGAAGTGGTCGTTGGTCTCCTGCAGCGCCGCCTGCTCGCCGTCCAGGACGTAGCCGCTGGCGCCGATCGTGGGGGCCAGCGAGGCGATGATCGAGGCGACCGCGGGCTTGCAGACGTCGCAGCCGTCGCCGCCCCGCGCGCCGTCACGGCCGTAGCGGTCGAGCATGTCCTGGTAGGTGTTGATGCGCAGGGCGAGGACGATCTCGTACAGCTCCTCGCGGGTCTGCGAGAAGCAGCCGCACAGGCCCTTGTCGACCTCGACGCCGCTCGCCTCCAGCTCCGCGGTGACGAGCTGGCCCAGGATCTTGACGCAACTGCCGCAGCCGGTACCGGCCTTGGTGCACTTCTTCACCTCGGGCACGGTCGTGCAGGAGTGCTCGGTGACCGCGCCGCGGATGGTGCCCTTGGTGACGTTGTGGCAGGAGCAGATGACCGCCTCGTCGGGCAGGGCGGACGGGCCGAGCTGGGCGCCGCCGCCGGCCCCGGCGGGCAGCACCAGCGACTCGGGCGAGATCGGCGGGACCGAGCCGGTCAGGGCGCGCAGGGTGCCGTAGGCGTCCGCGTCGCCGATCAGGATGCCGCCGAGCAGGGTGCCGTCGCGGCCGATGACCAGCTTCTTGTACAGGCCCGAGCGGGAGTCGGAGTACACCACGTCGAGGCAGTCCTCGGCGGTGCCGTGCGCGTCACCGAAGGAGGCCACGTCCACACCGAGCAGCTTCAGCTTGGTGGACAGGTCGGCGCCGGTGAAGGACAACTGCTCGGTCTCGTCGGCGGCGATCGTCGCGGCGGCCGTCTCGGCCTGCTCGTAGCCGGGGGCGACCAGGCCGTAGACCCGGCCGTCGGCGGCCAGCGCGCACTCGCCGATCGCGAAGACGTGCGGGTCGGAGACCGTACGGCACTGCTCGTCGACCGCGATGCCGCCGCGCTCGCCGACCGTCAGTCCCGACTCGCGGGCCAGCTGGTCACGGGGGCGGACACCGGCGCTGAACACCACCAGGTCGGCGGCGAGTTCGGAGCCGTCCGACAGCTTCATGCCGGTGACGGCACCCGAGGCGTCCGTCACGATCTCCTGGGTGCCGACGCCCGTGTGGACGCTCAGGCCCATCTCCTCGATGGTGCGCAGCAGGGCCGCGCCACCGCCCTCGTCGACCTGCACCGGCATCAGGCGCGGCGCGAACTCCACGATGTGGGAGGTGAGTCCGAGCCCCTTCAGCGCGCCCGCGGCCTCAAGGCCGAGCAGGCCGCCGCCGACCACCGCACCCGTCGTGGCCCGCGCCTTGGCGTACGCCTCGATCGCGAGGAGGTCCTCGATCGTGCGGTAGACGAAGCAGCCCTCGGCGTCCTTGCCCGGCACCGGCGGCACGAACGGGTAGGAGCCGGTGGCCAGCACCAGCACGTCGTAGTCGACGACCAGACCCGAGCGGGCGGTCACCTTGCGGGCGTCACGGTCGATGGTCTCCGCCGGGTCGCCGACGTACAGCTCGATGCCGTGGTCCTTGATGAACTCCATGTCCGTCATGGAGAGTTCCTCGGGCGTCTTCCCCGAGAAGTACGAGGTGAGCTGGACGCGGTCGTACGCGGGACGCGGCTCCTCGCAGAGCACGACCACGCGGTGCGTGGCGGTCAGGCCGCGCTCGGCGAGCGCCTCGAGGAAACGCTGGCCGACCATGCCGTGGCCGACGAGGACGATCGTGGGGGTGGCCCCCGGGGTGGCGGTCATTCAGGAGCCTCCGTCGTTGGTGAGCAGGTGGAGCAGAGGGCCGTGGTCGGGGAGCGGCTCTGCTCCCTCCCAGGCGCGGGCGAGCGCGCCGACGGTGCCGAGTTCGCCGACGAGCACACCGCCGACCAGGCGGTCGTCGCGGACGACGACCTTGCGGTAGGTGCCGCGGGTGGCGTCGGCGAGCTGCACGACGTCGTCGCCGGGGAGCGCCTCGGTCTCGCCGAACGCGGCGAGGTCCAGCGAACCGTCCCCGGCCAGCGTGAGCCGGGTGAGGGAACGCGTCCCCGAATAGCGGGCCGTGGTCCTTCCGGCGAGCAACTCCGCCAGTACGTCGGCCTGTTCGAGCGCGGGCGCGGCGAGGCCGTACACCTCGCCGCCGTGCTGGACGCAGTCCCCGATGGCGCGGATGTGCGGGTCGGAGGTGCGCAGTTCGTCGTCGACGAGGACGCCCTTGTGGACGGCGAGTCCGGCCTCCTTGGCGAGTCCGGTGCGCGGGTGGACCCCGCACGCCAGGACCACCAGGTCGGCGTCGAGGGCGTAGCCGTCGGCCATCTCCACCGAGCGGACCGCGCCGCCGACACAGCGCACGTCGCGGACCCGGCACTCGGTGTGCACCTCGACGCCCAGGTCCCGCAGGTGCCGCAGCACCAGACCCGAGGCGTTCGGGTCGAGCTGACGCTCCATCAGCCGTTCGGACTGCTGGGCGAGGACCACCTGCGCACCCCGTACGGCGAGCGCGCGGGCGGCGGAGACCCCGAGGAGCCCGCCCCCGATGACGACGGCCCGCACGCCCGGCCGGACCGCCTTCGACAGCCCCAGGCAGTCGTCCATCGTGCGGAAGGCGTGGACGCCCTCCGGCAGTTCGTGGTCCGGCGTGAACAGTCCGCGCAGCGGCGGCAGCACCGGGTTGGAGCCGGTGGCCAGCACCAGCGTGTCGTATGCGATCTCCGAGCCGTCCGCGCAGGCCAGGCTGCGCCGCTCACGGTCGATCCCGGTCACCCGGGCCCGGACGAGTTCGGCGGGCGCGGGCAGCGCGATCACCTCGGGGGCGAACCGGCCGGCCAGCACCTCGGCGAGCAGGACCCGGTTGTACGGCCGGTGCTCCTCCTCGCCGATCAGCAGTGCGGGCGTGCCCAGCTCACCGAGCCGCCGGGCGAGGCGTGCGCCCGCCAGGCCGGCTCCGATCACCACCACACGCTTATTCGAGGTCATGCCGTCGAGCGTGCGGTGCGGAGGTTACCCGGCCGCATCACCGTTGTTTCCCGCGAGGAACGCTGCCCTCAGCGGGGGCGCGGCCGGGATGTGAGGGTTCCCGGGGTGCGCGGGAGGCGCCGTGTGAGATTCCGCCTGCCCGCCGCGGGGGCTGACGGGTGCCGTGCGTGCTCGTGGGCCCCCTCCGACCGGCGCGAAGCTCAGAACTGGCTCAGTTCGATGGACGAACCATGTATCCGGTCCCTAGGGTCGCGATCATGCCCGACATATCCCTGACCATGGTCGTCGTCCTCTGCCTCGCCGCCCTCGCGGCCGGCTGGATCGACGCCGTGGTCGGCGGGGGCGGGCTCCTCCTGCTGCCGGTCCTGCTGCTCGGCCTGCCGGCCGGTACCCCCGCCGCGCACGCCCTCGGCACCAACAAGGCGGTCGCCATCGTCGGCACCTCCGGCGCGGCGGTGACCTACGCCCGCAAGGCGCCGGTCGACGTGGGAGTGGCCGTACGGATCGGCCTCGCCGCGCTCGCCGGATCCTCCGCGGGCGCCTTCTTCGCGGCGGGGATGAGCACCGACGTCCTCAAGCCGGTGATCATGGTGGTGCTGCTCGGGGTCGCCGCCTTCGTGATCCTGCGCCCGGCCTTCGGCACCGCCCCCGCCATCGGCCCGGCCGGCCCACGCCGTGTCCTCGCCGCGATCGGCCTCGCCGGTCTCGGAATCGGTTTCTACGACGGACTCATCGGCCCCGGCACCGGCACCTTCCTCGTTCTCGCGCTGACCGCCGTCCTCCACCTCGATCTGGTGACCGCTTCCGCGACCGCCAAGATCGTCAACTGCTGTACCAACGCGGGCGCCCTGGCGATGTTCGCCTGGCAGGGCGCGGTCCTGTGGCAACTGGCGCTCCCGATGGCCGCCTTCAACCTCGCGGGCGGCATGCTCGGCGCCCGCACGGCCTTGAAGAAGGGCAGCGGTTTCGTACGGATCGTGCTGCTGACGGTCGTGTTCGCGCTGGTGGCGAACCTGGCGTACGAGCAGTGGCTGGCGTAGGGCGCGGAAGTGGGGGCGGCCGGTCCGGGGGCTGCCGAAGCGCCCGGTGAGGGCTCGTCGACGCCGGGTACCCGGTCGGTGACGAACCGCTGACCAAGGCGACCGAAGGGCGGCTGAGGATGGGCTCCTTCCACTGCGCGACCCTGGACGTCCGGCGCCGCGGCACGCTCGCCTCGTACACCGGCTGAGCGTTTCGCAGGGGGTCAGCCCTTTCGCGGTGCGAGCAGCTCCACGACCCCCGTCGTGTCCTCCTCCCCGTGTCCGTCCGCCAGGCGTCGTTCCATCAGCGCCATGTACGGCGTGAGCAGCTCGGGGCTGACACCCTGCTCCTCGGCCGTGCGCAGCAGGGTGGCGTTGCCGGCGACCTGCATGGCGAGGTTGGACACCACACCCTTGGTGAAGTCGCCGCTCTCCAACTGCGCGGCCGTCTGGTGGGCCATGGGGGCCATCGCGCCGAGCCAGGACACGAGGAGCGGGGCGAAGTCGCCGGGGGCGATGTCCTCCCGCCGGATCAGGGCGAAGGCGTGCAGGACACCCGCGAACATGCCGCTCATCGCGCTCAGCAGCGCCACGTCGTGCAGCGCCGCGAAGCCGGGATCCGCGCCCACGTACTCGGTCCCGGCGGGCACGGCGAGGGTGGCGCGGTGCTCCTCGAACAACTCGGAGGAACCGCTGTAGAAGACGTAGCCTCCGCTGTCCGCGGCCCCGATCATCGGCGGTACGGCCATGATGCCGCCGTCCAGGAAGCGGGCGCCGCGCTCGGCTGCCCAGGCGGCCCGCTTCCTGCCCTCGGCCGGGGTGCCGGTGGTGAGGTTCACCAGATCGCGGCCGGTGAGGTCGGCCCGGTCGAGGGTCTCGCCGACGGACGCGTCGTCCAGCAGGCACAGGACCACCAGCCGTCCGGCGGCCACGGCCTCCGCCGGGCTCGCGGCCACGACGGCACCCTCGGCGGCCAGCAGCTCGGCGCGGACGGGAGTGCGGTTCCAGACGGTCACCGGGTGCCCGGCGGCCAGCCAGGCGCGGGCCAGCGCGGTCCCCATGGCGCCCGCGCCGAGAAGGGTGACGGGGGTGGGAGTGGTGCCGGGGGCGGCGGTGGAAACGGGTGCGGTGGTCGGGGAGGAGGTGTTGTCGTTCATGGGGACTAGGCTCGTCGGTGGCAACCGGCCTGCTCAAGTACGTACTTGGGAGTGGGTGGTTACCGCCGGGAAAGCATCCAGGCAGGGTGGGGGACGGGTATGGCGATCGGCCGGCGACCGGGGGCGTACGTCTGCGGGATCGACGCGGCGATGGATGTCATCGGCGGGAAGTGGAAGGTGCTGGTCCTCTGGGCGCTGCACGAGCGGCCGTACCGTTTCGGCGAGCTGAGGCGCGCACTGCCGGGCGTGACGGAGAAGGTGCTCGCGGCGCAGCTGCGGGAGCTGGAGGCCGACGGCATCGTGCACCGCGAGGAGTACGACGAGGTGCCGCCCAGGGTCGAGTACTCCCTCACCGCCCGCGGCGAGTCCCTGAACGAGGCACTGGGTCCGCTGGGGGCATGGGGCCGGGAGAACCTCCTCGACGAGGCGACCGCGTCCCACGGGGTGCCGGGCTAGGGCCTCTCGTTCGGATCAGGTGGATCAGGCCGGGCCGGCGGGCACGTGTCACCGGACCTCACCGGCTCCCCGTCAGATGTGCGAACACCACCACGTTCCCCCGGTAACCGGTTGCCCGCGAGTATCCGCCGCCGCAGGTGATCACCCGCAACTCGGCCCGCGCAGCCGCCCCGTACACCTTCTTGTCGGGAAAGGCGTGGGCGTCGTACACCTCGACCGCGTCGACGGTGAACACCGCGACCCCGCCGTCGCGCCGGTCCACCTCGATCGTGGCGCCCCTGCGTACGGCGCCGAGGTCGTAGAAGACGGCGGGACCGTCGGCGTTGTCGACGTGCCCGGCGACGATCGCGGTGCCCGTCTCACCCGGGGTGGCGCCGGACTCGTACCAGCCGGCGAGGTTCTTCCTGGCGGCCGGCGGCACGTCGAGGCTGCCGGACGGCGTCAGGCCGAGGCCCGTCAGGGGGGCGTCGACCCGGATCGACGGGATGCGGATCCGGTCGGGCGGGGAGGGCGGCAGAGCGGGCGCGGACCGCGGGTCGGCGCCGCCCGGACCGGCCTCGGCGGCCGACGGCTGCGGCGGGGCGTGTGTCCCGGCGCCGCCGAGCAGCCACGCACC
>NZ_MUBA01000478.1 GCF_002154575.1 Streptomyces bobili | reverse complement strand
GTGCGGCGCCGGCGCCGCACCCCGCTTCAGCCCGACGACTTCCTGCTGCGTGAGCTTCAGCGGTCTCGCAGTGGTCGTATGCGGGACATCGTCGAGACCATTCGCCGGGATCAGATGGACCTGGTCACCGGTTCTCCCTCGGACATCCTCGTCGTGCAGGGCGGTCCCGGTACCGGCAAGTCCGCGGTCGGTCTCCACCGGGTGACCTGGCTCGTCAACAACGAGCACTTCAAGGCTCAGGACATTCTTGTCATAGGGCCCCACCAGCGGTTTCTCGACTATGTCGGGCAGGTTCTGCCCACCCTCGGTACGCGGGACGTCAACGCCGTCCAGCTGAACCGGCTGTGGGAGGGCGAGATCCTCGGTACGGACTCCCCGCTCGCCCGGCTCGTGAAGTCGGACGAGCGGATGGCGGCCGTGCTGCGGCGTCGGGTCGAGAACGACTACCGGCCGGAGGCCCTCGACGACCTCACCGTCGCCCCGGCCTTCGAGGGTGACGAGCCCGCGATCGTCGTCACCGCGGGGAGTACGACCCTGCGCGTCCCGCGGGCGGCGGTTCTCGCTCTTCTCGACCAGGCCCACGGCGGTGACGGACCCTACCGAGAACGACGTGACCGCTTCCGGGGGCTGCTCGTCGACCGGCTCCTGAAGGAACTCGCCGAGGTCGCGCCCCGGCGCGGGCAGGCCGGCACGGTCCGCCGTGATCTGGAGCGCAACCGCCGGGTGGAACGTCTCGTCGAACGTGTCTGGCCCTCACCGGGCGCCCGGGAGGCACTGCGCAGCCTCTACGACTCACCGGAACTCCTCCGCGTCTGCGCCGACGGCATCCTCGGCCAGGACGAGCAGGCCGCGCTGCTGCGGGCCCGTGCCGCCAGTGCCGACGCCGACCCGTGGACCGTCGACGATCACGTCTGCCTCGAAGAGCTCCGGGTGCTCATCAGCGGGGACACTCCGCGGCGCTACGGCCACATCGTCGCCGACGAGGCACAGGACCTCACGCCCATGCAGGCCCGTGCCCTGCGGCGGCGGTGTGCCGTCAACGGCTCCATGACGGTGCTGGGCGACCTCGCGCAGGCGACGGGTCCGCACATCCCGACGAGCTGGGACCGTATCGGCGCGCTGCTGTCCGACCACGGCGACTGGCGGGTGGCCGAGCTGAACACGAGCTATCGCGTGCCCGCCGAGATCATGGAGTTCGTCGCCCCGCTCGCGCGGGCGGTCGCGCCGGACCTGCCCTACCCGCGGGCCGTGCGGGCGGCGGGCGAGGGCGCCGTACGGACGGTGGCGACCGAGCCGTGGAAGCTGCTCGACGACACGCTCGCCCAGGTGACCCGCCTTGTCGGTACCAGTGACGGAAGCACGCTGCGTTCCGTCGCCGTCATCGTGCCCGACGACTCGGACTGGCTGGACGCGATCAGCCGCAGGGTCGACGAAGGCGGTGACGTCGACGACCGGCTCCGCGGGTCGGTGTCCGTCCTGGCCGCCGCCCAGGCCAAGGGCATGGAGTACGACCATGTCCTGGTCGTCGAGCCCGCCACCATCGCCGACCGCGGTCCCGCCGGCCTGCGACAGCTGTACGTGGCGCTCACCCGCAGCACCCAGAGCCTGACCGTCCTGCACACCGCCCGGCTTCCGGAGGTCCTTCTCGGCTCCGGGAACGGCGCGGGGACGGGAAGCGGCAGGGGGTCGGGAACGGAGGCGTCCGATGTCCGGCCGGAAGGTGCCGCGGTCGGGCTGCCCCTGATCGGCAGCGATGTCCGGGTCGAGGTCGTGGACCAGGCCCCTGGCGGTCGCTACAAGGTCAGGCCCCTGTCGCCCGCGATCGACCGGCCGCTGGTTCTCACCGTCCGCCACGGGTCGGCCCCTCCGCGCCGGGGCGAGAAGCTGGACTGCTGGGTGTTCGCGAACGAGTCGAACCAGACCGTGCTCACCGCCGACCAGCGTGGCCGGTCACCCGTCTCCGAGCGGATGGCAGGGCGCTACATCGCGGCGCTGGACGTCCTCGGTGAGCTGGCCGAGAACGACGGCGACGTCCCCGACGCCCGCGCCCGCCTCTCCGAACTCCAGGGGATGGCCAACCGCGTCCTCCGCAGGGACCAGGCCGACTGGGTCGATGTGCTCCACCTCTTCGGCTCCCCGGACAGGGAAAGGCTGGGCGCTCTGCGTGACCTCGCCGCGACGGCCAACCGCGCTCTCAAGGAAGGCACCCTGGACGCCGGCCGGCTCCAGCGGGACCTGACGGACTCGGGCTGGGCGGCGACCCTGACCGAAGCACGCCGGGTACTCCGGGGCCGCCTCGCCACAGAACCGGGACCAGCACCGGACTCCGACGACGACGCCACGGTGACCCCAGCGGTCCCCGCCGCCCCGCAGCGGCCCGAGCCGCAGTCCGAGCACCAGCCCCAGCAGCAGTCCGAGCAGAAGGACGTAGCGCAGATGACCCTCGCGGAGAGCACCACCGCGCCATCGTCGACCACCACGAAGGAAGGCTTCCTGCGTGCGCTGGAGGCGTCGGCCGGTGCCGACCGGACGTGCAGGAAGCACGAGGCGGTCCGCCATGAGCTGAAGGCGTCCCTGTTCTGGGCCGACCTCCAGCCGGCCGATTCGCCGGTCGTCGATGTCAGCTGTGTCACCGGGCGCGGCCTGTTCCTCTACGAGGCGTTGGGAGCCGGCCGCTCCACGTACGCGGACCTGCGCTCGGGGGCGACCCGTCTGCTGGAGATCAATCACACCCTGGAGACGCCGGCCGCCGGCCTCTACCTGGTCCTCTCCGAGCCTCCCGCCGAGGACTGGTCCGCGGACACCGTCCGCGATGTCTTCGGCGTCCACGTCATCTGGCGCAGCGCTCAGGGATGGGGCGGCGAGGACACGGACATCGCGCTGGGGTCGTCCGGGGTGTGACGACCCTGCCGAGGGTCCCCGAAGGCCCGGAGGGCGTCCGCGTCAGGTCACCGGCACCGGCGTGAAGCGGGAGGCGGTGTGGAGGGCCGCTTCGATGTGGGTGGCCGTGGTGGTGAGCGCGGGGAGGAGGGTGTCGACGCAGTCCTCGGCCGTGCGGCGGGCCGTGTGGGTGGAGGTGGCGAGGGCGGCGATCGTGCGGCCGGTGCGGTCGTGGATGGGTACGGCGAGGGTGCGCACGCCCTGTTCCCACTCCTCGTCGGCCAAGGCGTGGTCAAGGTCGTCGCCGTCGTCGTCGCTGCCGCCGTGGGCGTGGGGCAGGAGGACGCGGCCGACCGCCGTGCCGGTCGTGGCCGGGAGGCGGGTGCCGAGGGGGATGTCGACGCGCATGACGTGATGGGCGGTCACACGGGCCGTGCACTGGATCTCGTCGCCCGTTTCCGTGAGGGCCGCGAGGTAGGCCGTTTCCCGGATGCGGTCGGTCAGGGTCCGCAGGTGGGGTTCCGCGAGGCGGGGGAG
>NZ_MUBA01000477.1 GCF_002154575.1 Streptomyces bobili | reverse complement strand
GTGCGGGCCCTGGCCGGCGAGGGGCTCGCGCGGCGGGCCGCACCGTTCCTGGTGCTCGCCCCGGCGGCGGTGTGGATGGGCACGTCGGCCGACGCGTACTTCGCGGCCGTCGCCGCCTGGTCCGTGACGCTGCTGGCCCTCGCCGTCACCGGCCGCTCGGTCCGCCGCTCGCTCGGGTGGGCGGCGGGCTCCGGCCTGCTGTTCGGCCTGACCTGCTATCTCTCCTACGGGCTCACCCTGTTCGCCGTCCTCGGCGGGGCGGTGCTGCTGCTCGGCCGCCGGCACGTCCGGGAGCGAGGGGTTGTGCTGCTTCTGCCGCTGCTGGCCGGGCTCGCGGTGGTGCCGACGGTGTTCACCGTGGCCGGGTTCGACTGGTGGGAGGCGTACCGCCTGCTCGTCACGCGCTACCACCAGGGCGCGGGCGGGGTCCGCCCCTACGGCTACTGGGTGTGGGCCAACCTCGCCTGCACCGTCCTCATCATCGGCCCGGCGTCGGTCGCGGGCCTGAGACGGGCCGGCGCGGTGCTGCTGCGGCACCCCGGTGCGGCGCTGACCGCCCCCGGCGGCCCGGACCGTCCCGCCGCCGAGGCCCGGCTCGTCCTGCTCACGGCCGCCGCACTGCTGGCCCTGCTGGTCGCCGACCTGTCCGGCATGAGCAAGGCGGAGACGGAACGCATCTGGCTGCCGTTCGCGATGTGGCTGCTCCCGGCCTGCGCGTTCCTGTCCCGCCCGCGCGCCTGGCTGGCCGCGCAGGCGGTCCTGGCCCTGCTGCTCAACCACCTGCTCAGGACGGGCTGGTGAGGGCAGGCCGGTGACGCGGGCCAGGACACGCCGACGAGGGCGAGGGGGAAGGTACGGCGTCGGTCAGCCGGTGGTGGCGGCGAGCAGACCGAGGGTGTCGATCACCCGGTTGGAGAAGCCCCACTCGTTGTCGTACCAGGCGACCACCTTGACATGCCGGCCGTCGACGCGGGTGAGGGCCGAGTCGAAGATCGACGAGGCCGGGTTGCCCACGATGTCGGCCGACACGAGCGCGTCCTCGGAGTACTCCAGGACGCCCGCGAGGGGGCCCTCGGCGGCGGCCCGGTAGGCGGCCAGCACGTCGTCGAGGGTCACGTCGCGCGCCACGGTCGTGTTGAGCTCGACGATCGAACCGACCGGGACGGGCACGCGGATCGAGTCGCCCGAGAGCTTGCCCTCGAGGTTCGGCAGTACCTGCCCGATCGCCTTGGCGGCGCCCGTGGTGGTCGGCACGATGTTGACGCCGGCGGCGCGGGCGCGGCGCGGGTCGCGGTGCGGGCCGTCCTGGAGGTTCTGCTCCTGGGTGTACGCGTGCACGGTGGTCATGAAGCCGTGCTCGATGCCCGCGAGGTCGTCGAGGACCGCGGCCAGCGGTGCGAGCGCGTTGGTCGTGCAGGAGGCGTTCGAGACGATCGTGTGCAGCTCCGCGTCGTACGCGTCGGTGTTGACGCCGAACGCGAGGGTGACGTCCGCGCCGTCCGACGGCGCGCTGACGAGCACCTTCCTCGCGCCCGCGTCGAGGTGGGCGCGCGCGGCCTTCGCCGAGGTGAAGCGGCCGGTCGCCTCCAGGACGATGTCGACGCCGAGTTCGGCCCAGGGCAGCTGCGCCGGCTCGCGCTCGGCGAGGACCTTGATGCGGCGGCCGTCGACGACGAGGGTGTCGCCGTCGGCGCTCACCGGGCGGCCGAGGCGGCCGGACGTCGAGTCGAAGGCGAGCAGCCGGGCGAGGGTGGCGGGCTCGGTGAGGTCGTTGACGGCGACGACCTCGAGGTCGGTGTCGCGCTCCAGCAGCGCGCGCAGCACGTTGCGTCCGATGCGGCCGAATCCGTTGATGGCGATGCGAGTCATGTGTGGTGTCCCTTCCATTCGCTTCCCCAGGTTCGCGTGCCGCCCGTGGCCGGGACAGCGGCGAGATCGCCACGGTTCGAAAGGATCGCGCCACGCGGGGGGATGCGCTCGGTCGACGGGCCGGTCCGGGCTATTCGCCCTGGGTGAAGGTGCGCCGGTACTCGCTCGGCGTGGTGCCGAGGATGCGCTGGAAGTGCGTCCGCAGATTGGCGCCGGTGCCCAGGCCGACATCGGCGGCGATCTGCTCGACGCTCCGCTCGGAGCGTTCGAGCAGTTCCCGGGCCGCGTCGATACGGGCGCGCATCACCCACTGCATGGGCGTGTACCCCGTGTCCTCGACGAAACGCCGCGAGAAGGTACGGGGCGACACCGCCGCGTGCCGGGCGAGCACCGTGAGGGTGAGGGAGGCGCCGAGGCGGCGCAGCGCCCACTCGCGGGTGGCGGCGAACCGCTCGCCGAGCGGCTCGGGCACGCTGCGCGGCACGTACTGCGCCTGGCCGCCGCTGCGGTAGGGGGCCGCGACGAGGCGCCGGGCCGTGTGGTTGGACGCGGCCACGCCGAGGTCGCCGCGCAGGATGTGCAGGCACAGGTCGATGCCGGAGGCGGCGCCGGCCGAGGTCAGCACGCTGCCCTCGTCGACGAACAGGACGTTCTCGTCGACCCGTACCAGCGGGTGCCGGGCGGCCAGGGCGCGGGTGTAGTGCCAGTGCGTCGTGGCTCGCCTGCCGTCGAGGAGGCCGGTGGCGGCGAGGGCGAAGGCGCCGGTGGAGATGGCGGCGAGCCGGGCGCCGTGGCCGTGGGCGGCGATCAGCGCGTCGACGACCGCGCGGGGCGGGTCGTCGCGGTCGGGGAACCGGTAGCCGGGGATGAAGACGATGTCGGCCCGTTCGAGGGCGTCGAGCCCGTCCGCGACGTGGTACGACAGCCCGTCGCCGCCGGTCACCAGTCCGGGTGCCGCACCGCAGACGCGTACCTCGTACGGCATGCTCGCGCGGGTCGTGAACACCTGCGCGGGGATGCCCACGTCCAGCGGTTTCGCCCCTTCCAGGACGAGGACGGCGACACGACGGAGACGGGGGGCCTGCACGGTTGCCAGGTTACCCGGCGACGATCACGCGGCCTTCCCACCGGTAACCCGATTGACGGGTACACGTCCACCTGCATAAGTTCTGCGCGTTCGTGATCACTCACGACCGTCAGAACGACCTCCGGGGGATGCGATGAGCTGGTACTTCCAGGTGCTCGGACGGTACGCCGTGTTCGGCGGCCGCGCCCGCCGTAAGGAGTACTGGATGTTCACACTGGTGAGTTCGGTCATCTACCTGGCGCTGGCCTTCGCCGACGACCGCGTCGGCAGCGAGTGGCCCACGCTGACGTACCTGTTCGCGACCTTCCTCCCCAGCCTGGCCGTCACGGTCCGTCGCCTGCACGACACCGACCGCTCCGGCTGGTGGGTCCTGGTCGGCGCCATCCCCTGTGCCGGCTTCATCGCCATGCTGATCTTCACCGCCGGCGAACCCACTCCCGGCCAGAACAAGTACGGCCCGAACCCGAAGGAGACCCCGTTCCTCACCGACGCGGTCCCGCACTGACCGGTCGCCGCCGAGCGGCCCGGCCCCGCCGTTAGCTCGGGGCCCCGCGGGGCACTCGCCAGAGCGTCCGGCCGGTCGTCGCGGGAGGAGACGAAGGTGGCCACCAGCCGACTTTCCGATCAGGAGCGGCGCGTCCTGGCGGAGATCGAACGCGCGCTGAGCCGGGACCGTCGGCTCGACCGGCGGCTGCGGACCTTCGTCCCGCCGCCACCCCGCCCCCGTGTGCGGACGGCCGCCTCGTTGCTGGCCGTGTCCGTCACGCTGATGGTGACCGGCATCGTCACCTCCGAACCGGGCGTGATCTGGGCGTTCGCCGCCGTGTGGCCGGTGACCCTCTGCACGGTGTTCCGGCTGCTGTGCCGCTGGACGAAGGGCTGACCCACCGCGTTTGCCCTGACGGCGCCTCGGGGACCGGTCGGCAGGAGGTGATCGTCGTGCCCGAGCCCGGCAGCAAGAAGTACGACACCCGGCGAACACGGCTCCGCAAGGACGCCGAGAGTTCCGGAGTGAGCGACCAGGACGCCAACCGGGCGGCCAACGAGGAGCTTCAGGAGGGCGAGGACCGGCGCAGCCGGGGCCCGCGCACCGAACGCGGCCGGGGCCCGAAGGGCGAGCGCCCGGAGAACGCCGACTGACACCGCCCGACGCCGCCCGACCCCGAGCGCGCACGACCCCGCAGGCCGGCCGACCTGCGGGGTCGTTGCGCGCTCGGCACTCGTGCTCCCAGGATGCTCAGGGTCGCCGCACCACCCGCAGCGTCCCGAGGGAGGGGTCGGCCGCGTCCGGGAGGAGGACGCCGTGGTCGACGCCGCTGCGGAGGTAGTCGACGATCTCGTCGGTGATGACCTCGCCGGGAGCGACCGCCGGCACGCCCGGCGGGTACGGGCTGATCGTCTCGGCGGCGATCCGCCCCGCCGCGCGTTCGGCCGGCACGTGGTCCGCCTCGGCGAAGAACGCCTCACGCGGGAGCATGGCCTGTTCCAGCTCCAGGGCGGAGGGCTCCGGCAGGCGGACCGGCGGCTGCCGTTCGATGGAGTCGGCGGACTCGGCGAGGGCACGCAGGGCGTCGAGCAGGATCTTCTCGGTCTCGTCGTCGTCGGCGTGGGTGATCGAGGCACTGATGCGGCAGCTGTCGGAGCCGCCGACGTCCACATGGCGCCGGTCGCGCAGCCATTCGGCGGCCTGCATGCCGCTGATGCCGAGTTCCCGCACGTCGATCACGAGTTTCAGGGGGTCGAAGGAGGCGGCGAGCCCTTCCTCGACGACCTCCTGTCCCATCGGCCGCAGCCCCGGCAGCTCACCGGCGGCGACCCGGATCCGTTCGGCCCGCCGGAGCGCGGCGTCCAGGAGTTCGTGCCCGTGCTCGACCATCTGGCGTCGCCAGCCGTCGAGCGTCGCGTACACCAGGGAGGAGGCGCTGGTGGTGCCGAGCAGGTCCTCCCGCTGTTTGAGCACCTCGGGCGACACCCGGTCGTACTGGAGATGGAAGACGGAACTCTGTTCGATGGCTCCGCCCATCTTGTGGACGCTGGTGACGACCAGGTCGGCCTCCGCGTCCATGCCCCAGGGCGGCAGACCCGGGTGGAACGGCAGGTGGGCGCCCCACGCCTCGTCGACGATGAGCGGGACGTCGAACTCGTGGCACACGCGGGCCACGCCCTGGATGTCCGCGCAGGTGCCCCAGTCGGTGGGGGTGATCAGCAGCATGCCCTTGGCGTCCGGGTGCTCCTGGAGACGACGGCGTACGTCGTCCGGCTCCGGCGGGTGCGCGAGGTGCCGCTCCCCGTCGAACTTCGGGTGGACCCAGATGGGTTCGACACCGTTGACGACGACGGCCGCGATCACGGACTTGTGCGCGTTGCGCGACAGCAGCAGTTTCTCGCCGGGGCCGGCGACGGCGAGCATGGCGGTCTTGACCGAGAGGGAACTGCCGCAGGTGGAGAAGAACGCCTGCTCGGCACCGACCGCGTCCGCCATGAGTTCCTGGGCCCGGCCGAGCACGCCGTGGGACTGGCGGCGGTCGTCCAGGCCGTTGAGCGACAGGACGTCCGAGCGGAACACGTCGAGCCCGACGACCTCCGCGACCCGCGGATCCACACCGCGGCCCTGCTTGTGTCCGGGCGGGCCGTACGCCACGTCTCCGCGACGCCTGAACTCCTGCAGCGCCTCCAGCACGGGAACCCGTGAGTGATCCATCGTTCCTCCCTGGTGAGAGCCGGACGAGTACCCCGGTCACCCGGCGGGAGAACCCTGCGTCGTCACCCGGCCGCTCCGCGTTTTCGGCCGGGACCGTGGGGGCACTCGCGGAGCCATGAATCAGAGTCGTCGCCCCCCACTCGCCGACAGCTCGCTCGCCCTGCTCGCCAAGGGGTACGGCTGGCTGCCCGACCGCCGGCGCCGCAGTGCGAGCCCTGTCGTACGCGCCCGGCTGATGGGACAGCACGCCGTGGCCCTGCACGGGCCGGAGGCGGTGCGCTTCTTCTACGACGAACGGCACGTGGAGCGTGAGACGGCGCTTCCCGGGCCGGTACTGAGCACCCTGTTCGGTCACGGCGCCGTGCACACCCTGGACGGGCAGGCCCACCGCACGCGCAAGCACATGTTCCTCTCCCTGCTCACCGGGCCGCAGGCCGTCGCCGGCGTGGTGGAACAGGTCTCCAAGGCGTGGGACGAGGCCGTGCCGTCGTGGCCCGCCCGTCCGTCGGTCGTCCTGTTCGACGAGGTGAGCCGCGTCCTCACCCGAGGCGTGTGCCGCTGGGCCGGCCTCCCCCTCGACGACGTCGACCGGGTGGCGCGCGACATGGTCGCCATGGTCGACGGTTTCGCCACGCCCGGTCCACGCCACTGGCGGGCCCGCCGCGCCCGTGCCCGCAGCGAGGCCTGGCTGGGCCGTCTGGTCGAGGAGGTACGGGACGGGGAGACCGACGCTCCGGCCGGGTCGGCGCTGGACGGGGTGGTCCGGCACCGGGACGCCGACGGCCGGCTGCTCGACCCGCACACGGCCGCCGTCGAACTGCTGAACATCGTCCGCCCCACCGTCGCGGTGTGCTGGTTCGTCGCCTACGCCGCGCACGCACTGCACCGCGGTCCCGGCGGCCTGCGGGAACGGCTGCGCGAGGACGACGCCGCGTACGCCGTCGCCTTCGCCCACGAGCTGCGGCGCTTCTACCCCTTCGCGCCCTTCCTCGGCGGCCGGGCCGTCACCGACCTGGAGTGGCAGGGGGAACCGATCCCCTCGGGCACGCTGATCCTGCTCGACCTGTACGGGCAGAACCACGACCCCGGCCTCTGGGCCGACCCGTACACCTTCGAACCGGGACGCTTCCTGGACCGGCCGCCCGAACGCGACGAACTGATCCCGCAGGGCGGCCGGTCCAGGAAGCG
>NZ_MUBA01000476.1 GCF_002154575.1 Streptomyces bobili | reverse complement strand
CCCGTCGCCACGGCCGATGCGGTCGGTACTGTTCGTGCGGTCGCTCCAGCTGTTCGCGTCGTTCGCGTTCGCGCGCATCCTTTCGCTCTCCTGACGTCTTCGACTGGTCGATGGACCCTCTCCCCCGCCGGGCGGTACGGCCCTACTCTCTTCGGCTGGCCCCCGTGGGCCCCGCCAAACCTGCCTTTCCGGGCATTCGGCGACACCTGAGAGGACACGTGAGCGACTGTCGGAGGCGGCCGGGGGATCGAGGGGCAAGCCGGGTCATCGTCCGGCGTCGCCGGGGTAGGCGGGGTACATGACGGATGTCGTGGACTCGGACGAACTGCTGCGGCGCATCCAGCGCGCCAGGGCCTGCGCGCGGGAGGAACTGCGGACCCTGCGGTCCCGGAGCGAGGATCTGGGGCGCACCGATCCGGACGCGGCGCGCGAGGCGCACGTACGGGGCCTGGCCTACGAGGCGGTGCTCGACGTACTCGACGAGATCGTGACTCCGGGACACCATGCGGAGCCCGCCTGACCTGGCCGCCGCCGGTTTCCTTCGGGCCGTCCGCCGAAGGCTGCGGGAACCCGGACCTGCGTGGCCGGGCGGTCACACCGCGCCGGCGGCCCGGCCTCGCCAGCTGCGCGCGGCGCCGTTCCGAGTGAAACGGGTCACGTGACCGGGTTGTGGTGCCGTGAAAGGCACCAGAATGGTTTACCGTTCATCCAGTGGTGGCGGAGTCGAGGCTTACTCCTCCGCATACCGCATGTGGCGGCCCTGGCTGGCTTCCCCCGTCCAGCCAGGGCTTTCCCATGCCCACGCGACAAATCCCGCGCCGCCGAGGTGCTCGCGGCGCCCGCAGCGGCTGAAATGGGATAGGGCCCCGAGGCCCAGGGAACATCCCGGAACCGTCCCGGCGAGGAGCCCCGCGCCATGACCAGAGCGACGAAACTGCTGACCGCCCTCCCCCCGCCCCAACGCCACCGTCTGATGACCCTCGCCCGCGAGGTGTCCTTCCCGGAGGACACCCGGATCTTCGAGGCAGGCGGCACGGCCGACCGCTTCTGGGTCATCCGCTCCGGCGCGGTCTCCCTCGACCAGCGGGTGACGTCCGTGCAGCGCGTCACCGTCGCCGGTCTCGGCGCCGGCGACCTCCTCGGCTGGTCCTGGCTGTTCCCCCCGTACCAGTGGGACTTCGGCGCGGAGGCGTTCAGCCCGGTCCGCGCCTACGAGTTCGAGGCCCAGCCGGTGCTCAAGCTGTGCGAGGAAGACCCGGCGCTCGGCCTCTCCCTGGTCCGGATCGTGGCCGAGATCCTCGCCCACCGCCTGGAGACCACCCGCGGCAAACTCATGGAGCAGTACGGGATGCATCGCCGCGGGGTCATCTGACCGGCCCTGGGGTCGGGTCGGACGCGATGCCGCCGCAGGGCCGGTGCCCGGCCGCCAGGGCCGGCATCACGACGGCGACCGGCAGGCCGCGCGCCACCCGCCACCGTCGCGCGGGCACCGAAGGCCGCGCCGGCCGTGCCGCGCGGGGGTCCGTCGCCCAGCCCCGCCGCCCTGCGGTCAGGCGCCCGCGACCAGAGTGATCCCGAGGGTGATCATGGTGGCGGCGACGAATCCGTCCAGGACGCGCCAGGCGCCGGGCCGGGCCAGGAAGCGGCTGAGCAGCCGGGCCCCGAAGCCCAGCGCGGCGAACCAGCACAGACTGGCCGCCGCCGCCCCGAGGCCGAAGGTCCAGCGCATCGGACCGCGGTCGGCGGCGATGGTGCCGAGCAGGAACACCGTGTCGAGGTAGACGTGCGGGTTGAGCCAGGTCATGGCGAGGCAGGTGAGTACCGCGCGCCGCCGGGAGCCGGTGGCCCCGCCCGTCGCCTCCAGAGCGCCGCCCGGCTTGAGGACTCGGCGGGCGGCGAGCACGCCGTAGCAGAGCAGGAAGGCGCCGCCGAGCCAGGCAACGGCGGTCAGGGCGCCCGGCCAGGCCACCACCAGAGCGCCGACCCCGGCCACGCCGAGCGTGATGAGGAGGGCGTCGGACAGGGCGCAGATCGCGACGACGGGGAGCACGGCGTCCCGGCGGATGCCCTGGCGCAGGACGAAGGCGTTCTGGGCGCCGATGGCGACGATGAGGGACAGACCGGTGCCGAAGCCTGCTGCCGCGGCGGCGAGGGAGGTGGACATGGCGTCCACGCTAGGGAGCCGATCAGTACGGGTCCAGCTAAAGATTCTTACGTATCATTAGCTGTCGTGATGACAGATCTCCCTCTCGACCAGGTCCGCACCCTCCTCGCCGTGGTCGACGAGGGCACCTTCGACGCGGCGGCCACCGCCCTGCACGTGACGCCGTCGGCGGTCAGCCAGCGGGTGAAGGCCCTGGAACAGCGCACGGGCCGGGTCCTGCTGCTGCGCACCAAGCCGGTACGGCCGACGGAGTCCGGGGAGATCGTCGTACGGTTCGCCCGCCAGCTGGCCCGGCTGGAACGCGACACGCGGTCCGAGCTGGGCATGAACGGCGACGGTGAGCCGACCCGCGTGACGGTGGCGGTCAACGCGGACTCGCTCGCCACCTGGTTCCTGCCCGCCCTCACACGGGTGCCGCGGGAGCCTCCCTTCTGCTTCGAACTCCACCGGGAGGACGAGACGGCGACGGCGGAACTGCTGCGGGAGGGGCTGGTGATGGCCGCGGTGACCTCCTCGCCGGACGCCGTCACCGGCTGCTCGGTCAGGTCACTGGGCTCGATGCGCTACTTCGCCGCGGCCGGTCCGCGATTCGCCGCCGCCTTCCTCGACGGCGTGCCCCTGGGCGAGGGACTCGCGCGGGCGCCCGTGGTCACCTTCGACCGGCGCGACGACCTCCAGGACGCGTTCGTACGCCGGCTGCGGCGCGGCCCCGACGGCGCGAGCCGGCTGCGCCACGCCGTGCCGACCTCGGAGGGGTACCTCGACGCGGTGGAGGCCGGACTCGGCTGGGGCATGGTGCCGGAGGTGCAGGCGAGCAAGCTGCTGGCGGAAGGGCGTCTGGTCTCGCTGGCTCCGGAGCGCCCCTTCGACGTCCCCCTGTTCTGGCAGCAGTGGAAGCTCGACTCCCCCGCCCTGGCGGCCGTGGCGACCGCCGTGGCGGCGACGGCGGCGCAGGCCCTGCGGAGTTGACCGGACCCGGTGCCCGGCGCCGCCGCGACGGCCACGGCCCGCCCGGCACGGTTTCACTTCCGTCCCGCCGGTCACCCGATCAGGAGCAACTCATCCGCAGCCGCGACGATTTCGAACGCAGGTGACTTCGCATGGACGACTGGCGACAGCGCGCCGCGTGCCGCCACGAGGACCCGGAACTCTTCTTCCCGATCGGCACCTCGGGTCCGGCTCTCCTGCAGACCGAGCAGGCCAAGGCGGTCTGCCGGCGTTGCCCGGTCCGGGCGCAGTGTCTGGAGTGGGCGCTCGAGACCGATCAGAGCCTCGGGGTCTGGGGCGGTACGAGCGAGACCGAACGGCGTGCCCTGAAGCGGCGTATCAGGGCACGGCACCGCAGTTCATGAGCCTCGGACGGGCCGGTGTTCACCGGCCCGTCCGCCGCAGCGTGCCCCACCGCGACTCCTGGCGGGCCACCTCCTCGCGCGCCGCCTCGATCACCGACCCGTCGATCCAGCACAGCGGCCGTACGTCGGCCACGAGCGGCTCGTTGTCGGGGCCCCGGCTCGTCTCCCGGCCCGCGAGGACCCAGGGGCGCACGCCGGGGCCCTTGTCGTGCGGCAGGTGCGCGTAGTCGTACAGACGCCGGGCGACCCACAGGGTGCGGGAGCGGTCCTCCCACCAGTCCTCGACGTCGAGGGGGTTCGCGGACAGGCCGTTCATCGGGACACCGGTGAGTTCGTCGGTGCTGGACACCTCCCCGAGGTCGGTCTCCGGCCCGCGGGACCAGCGCACGAACAGACCCTTCTGCCGCTCGACCAGGCCGGCCAGTTCGGCCAGGGAGCGCGCGACCGGCAGGTCGTCGGACGAACTCATGGCTTGACCTCCCTCTCCGCCGTCAGGACGGTCCGCGCCGTCAGAACAACGGGGTACCCGCGGCGTCCCGACGGAATCAGGCCCTCCGGCCGCCTCTCAGACCTCCGTCGGTGTCCGCGCTGCGGGCAGCCTCAGGGTGAACACGCTCCCCGCACCCGGAGTGCTCGCCGCCTGTGCCGTGCCGCCGTGCGCGGCCGTCAGCTGGCGGACGATCGACAGGCCGAGTCCGCTGCCGCCGGTGCGGCGGCTGCGCGACTTCTCCGCGCGCCAGAACCGCTCGAAGACCTGCGGCAGATCCTCGGCCGCGATGCCCGTGCCGGTGTCGGAGACCTCCAGCACCACCCGCTCACCGTCCGCGCGCGCGGTCAGCGTGACCGTGCCGCCCGCCGGGGTGTGGCGTACGGCGTTGGTGACGAGGTTGCCGAGCGCCTGCCGCAGCCGCACCGGGTCGGCGTCCAGCCAGGGGCTGCCGTGGGTGTCGGTGCGCAGGGTGACGCCCGCGGTGTCGGCGGCCACCCGGTGGGCGGCGGCCACCTGGGCGAGCAGGTCGTCGGCGGGGACCGGTTCGCGGTGCAGACGCAGGGTGCCGGCGTCGGCGTCGGCGAGGTCGCGCAGGTCGTCGATGACCCGCTGCAGGACGAGGGCCTCCTCGTGCAGGGCGGCGAGGAGCGCGGGGTCCGGCTCGACGAGGCCGTCGCGGGTGACCTCCAGCCAGCCCCGGATGTTGGTGAGCGGGCTGCGCAGCTCATGGGCGACATCGCTGACCAGGGCCTTGCGCTGGGCTTCGAGGCGTTCGCGGCGCTCGGCCAGGTCGTTGAACGCCTCCGCGAGGATGCCCGTCTCGTCGCGGGTGGTGACGGGCACGCGCGCGTGCAGTTCGGGTGGCTGCTGGGCGGCCTCGGTGAGCGCGCGCAGGGGCCGTACCAGGCGGGTGGCGACGACGGCGGTCACGGCGACGGTGACGGCGAGCACGAGCCCGGCCGCGCCGACGACCTTCGCCTTGTTGCCGGAGGACATGTCCCAGCGGGGCCCGGCGGCGTTGTTCCCGCCGCCGAGGAAGAGTTCCGCGACGGGGGCGACGTACGGGTCGAGCTGGGCGCGGCGGGCGTCGTCCAGGCAGCGCTGCGCGGCGCGCGTCGTCGCGCCGTCGCCCTTGATGAGAAAGCCGGGTGACGGCGTCGGGGAGCGCAGGTCCGCGCCGCCGAGGCCGGCGATGCCGCCGAGTGCCACGGGGGTGCCGGGGTCCAGCCCCGCCTCGGTCAGGCAGCCGCGGGCGAGTTTCTGGAGCGCGGCCAGCGCCTTCTCCTCCGTCGGCATCGCGGTGTTGAGCAGCCCGTCGGCGCACGGTTCGGGGACGTAGCCGTCCTCGACGGTGTCGTCGGCGGGGTGCAGGACCGGGCGGCCACTGGGTGTGCGGGAGACGGTCGTGCCGATGCCGTTGCGCAGGAAGCAGCTCTGCCGCTTGCGGGCCAGTGCGTCGAGCCGGTCGCGTTCGCCGTCCGTGAGCCGGTAGGGACCGACGACGCGCGGGTCCGTGCCGCTGAGCTGGGCGCCGGGTTCGCTGGAGGTGTCGGTGCGCAGGGGGTCGACGGTGGCGGCGGCGCGCGGCGGCAGGGAGGTGCCGCGGGGCGCGGAGTCGGCGATGAGGGTGCGGTCGGCGCCGGTCAGGGCGATCCGCCGGCCGGTCTGCGCGGACAGGTCGCGGACGGTGGCGGGTACGCCGCTCCAGTCGGGGTGGGTGGCCGCGTAGTCGCTGAGCCGGGCGAGGATGTCCATGTCGTCGGCGAGGGCCTGGCCCTGCTCCTCCCGCAGGGCGCGGGTGGTGGTGGTCACCGCCAGCCAGGCCGTCGCGGCCACCGAGCAGACGGCGATCAGGACGGACGCGATGAGAAGCCGGACGAGGAGGCGCTTGCGCAGCGGTATGCGGGTGCGCGTGCCGGTGCCGGTGCCGGTGCGTGTGCGTTTCACGGGCGGGTGCCGCTGAGTTTGTAGCCGACGCCGAAGACGGTGAGGAGCCGGGCGGGTCTGCGCGGGTCCGCCTCGATCTTGCGGCGCAGGTTCATGATGTGGACGTCGACGGCCCGTTCGGTGGAGGCGCGGTCGTAGCCGCGGGTGTACTGGAGCAACTGCCGCCGGGAGAAGACGCGTTCGGGCTCGCCGACGAGGGCGAGAAGGATCTGGAACTCGGCGGGCGTGCAGTCCACCGGCTCCCCCTCGCACCGCACCTCGTGCCGCGCGGGGTCGACGGCGATTCCGGCGGCCCGCAGAACGGGATCCTCCCGACGGCCGGCGGCCGACCCACTGCGCCGCAGGACGGTGCGGATACGGGCCATCAGCTCGCGCGGGCTGTACGGCTTGGTCATGTAGTCGTCCGCACCCAGCTCCAGGCCGAGCAGTACGTCGTCCTCGGCGGCGCGGGCGGTCAGCATCAGGACGGGGATGTCGTCGTCGCGGCGCAGCACCCGGCACACGCCGAAGCCGTCGATGACGGGCAGCATGAGGTCCAGCACGACGAGGTCCGGCCGGTCCCGGCGTACGGCGTCGAGCGCGGCCGAGCCGTCGTGCACGACGGTGGCGGTGTGTCCCTCGGCGAGCAGCGAGCGGCGGATGAGTTCGGCCTGCATCGCGTCGTCCTCGGCGACGAGTACATGGGCGCACACGCGGCGGTCTCTCCCTCGGGTCGGTGGGCGGTCGGCGTCGGTCGGCGGCAGGTCCGGGTCAGCGGGCCAGGGAGGCATGGTCGCCCATGACGACGACCGGGTGGAGGGCGGGGTCGAGGGCGCGGAGCAGGTCCTTCAGGTGCCGTTCGGCGATGCTGACGCAGCCGTGGGTGGGGCCGCCGTGGTCGACGTGGATCCAGATGCCCCCGCCGCGCCCGGCGCCCAGCGGGCGGGTCCAGTCCAGGGGCGAGGTGCCGGGCTCGCGGTTGTAGTCGATGGCGATCACGTGGTCGAAGGACCCGGCCAGGGATTCGCCCTCGAAGCCGGTGCCGGGTGAGCGGAATCCGCCGGTCGACCGGTCGTACGGCAGCCGGGTGCCGGGGTCGGGCAGTCGGCCGCCGGCGTCGGAGAGGCCGTACACGCCGATGGGTGTGCGCAGGTCGCCGGCGCGGTGGTGGTCGG
>NZ_MUBA01000475.1 GCF_002154575.1 Streptomyces bobili | reverse complement strand
CAGCTCCGACAGACACGGCCCCTCCCCCTCCTCCACCGCCCGCGAAGCGGCAGCCGCCGCGGCCACCTCCACCGCCGCCAACGGCACCGACGCACTCCGCTCCCCCACACCGTCACCACTGCGCAGCACCCCGAGCATCTCCCGCAGCTCGGTCAACGCCTGCCGCCCCATGTCCCCCACCAGCGCCGCGTTGCGCACCGCCTTCTCCGGATCCTTGCGCGCCACCGCCTGCAACGCCGCCGCGTGCACCACCATCAGACTCACCCGATGCGCGACCACGTCGTGCATCTCCCGCGCGATCCGCGTCCGTTCCTCGCCCCGCGCCCACTCCGCGCGCTCCTCGGCCCGCTCGGCCAGCAGCTGCAACTCCCGCTCAAGACTGTCCGCCCGCTCCCGCAGACTCTCCATCAACCGCCGCCGCGCCCCGACATACAGCCCCAGCAGCAACGGCGGCGCGGTCAGCCCCAGCGAGGTCGTGATCGCGGCGAACGGGATGAACCAGTCCCCCAGATCCAGATCCCCCCGCACCATGTCCTGCCGCACCCGCACGAACGTCACGATCAACGTCCCCACCAGCTGCATCGCCGCGAGCGAGCCGATGATCCGGCGCGGCAGCTCCGACGCGGCGAGCGTGTACAGCCCGACGATCCCCATCAGGAAGCCCATCTGCGCCGGCGTGATGGCGATCGACACCAGCACCACCGCGATCGGCCACTTCCGCCGCACCAGCAGCACGGACCCGGCGAGCAGCCCGAACAGCATCCCCGCGGCCACCGGAACGCCCGCGTCCTGCGCGAACGGATACCCCTCCAGCGCACACTCCGCGGCGGACACCACCGCAAGACCGCTGTCGAACACCGCACTGCGGCGCCTCGCCCACCACCAAGGCCCTCCCCGAGCCGAGGCGCACTCTTCCCCCGTCGTGGTCATACCTCCACCCTACGGTCGCCCGCCCCGCCTTTTCCGGTGAGTTTCCCCGACGGAGGACCACCGGACACCGTCGCATCCGGGGCGGCCGGTACGGCATAGTAGGAGGCGCCACTCGACAGCCGGGTGTTAAATATCCGGTTAGTTCGACATATTCCCCCGTGGTGTAATTGGCAGCACTGTGGCTTTTGGTGCCATCTGTTCAGGTTCGAGTCCTGGCGGGGGAGCCACGCTCGGTCCGGGTCCTGACAGCACTGTCAGGACCCGCTCTCATGTCCGCCGGGAAACGCCCCGGTATCCTTCGGATGTCCCACCTCTCCACAGCCGAAGGACAACTCCGTGAGCGCCACTCGCCCGGCAGCCGTCGTCGTTCTCGCAGCGGGTGAGGGCACCCGTATGAAGTCGGCCATACCGAAGGTCCTGCACGACATCTGCGGCCTCAGCCTCGTGGGCCATGTGCTGGCCGCGTCCCGTGAGTTGGACCCCGAGCACCTGGTCGTCGTCGTCGGGCACGCGCGGGAGAAGGTCACCGCGCATCTCGCCGAGGTCGACCCCGCCGTACGGACGGCCGTGCAGGAGGAGCAGAACGGCACCGGGCATGCCGTGCGGATGGGGCTGGAGCAGCTCGGTGGCGGTATCGACGGGACTGTCGTCGTCGTCTGCGGCGACACCCCCCTGCTCACCGGCGCGACGCTCGCCCAGCTGGCCGCCACCCACCACGCCGACGGGAACGCCGTCACGGTGCTGACGGCCGAGGTGCCGGACGCGACCGGGTACGGGCGGATCGTGCGGGACGAGGCGTCCGGCGCGGTCACGGGGATCGTGGAGCACAAGGACGCCTCGGAGGCGCAGCGGGCGATCCGGGAGATCAACTCGGGTGTGTTCGCCTTCGACGGGCAGTTGCTGGCGAAGGCGTTGAAGCAGGTCCGTACGGACAACAGTCAGGGTGAGGAGTACCTGACCGATGTGCTGGGGATCCTGCGGGAGGCCGGTCATCGGGTGGGGGCCTCGGTGGCCGCCGACCACCGGGAGATCGCCGGGATCAACAACCGGGTGCAGCTGGCGGAGGCCCGGCGGATCCTGAACGACCGGTTGCTGACGGCCGCGATGCTGGCCGGTGTGACGGTCGTCGACCCGGCCACGACGTGGGTCGACGTCGCGGTGACGTTCGAGCAGGACGCGGTGGTGCTTCCGGGGACGCAGCTGCTCGGGGCGACGCGTCTGGCCGAGGGTGCCGTGGTCGGTCCGAACACCCGGCTGAAGGACACGACGGTCGGTGCGGGGGCCCGGGTGGACAACACGGTGGCCGACGGCGCCGAGGTGGGTCCGCAGGCGTCCGTGGGGCCGTACGCGTATCTGCGGCCCGGTACGCGGCTGGGTGTGAAGTCGAAGGTCGGTACGTACGTGGAGACGAAGAACGCCGTGATCGGCGAGGGCACGAAGGTGCCGCACCTGTCGTACGTCGGGGACGCGACGATCGGTGAGTACTCCAACATCGGTGCGGCGAGTGTGTTCGTGAACTATGACGGAGAGCACAAGCACCACACGACCGTCGGCTCGCACTGCAAGACGGGTTCGGACAACATGTTTGTGGCTCCTGTCACGGTCGGGGACGGTGCGTACACCGCTGCCGGGTCCGTGATCACCAAGGATGTGCCGCCCGGTTCGCTGGCCGTGGCCCGTGGTCAGCAGCGGAATATCGAGGGTTGGGTGGCTCGTAAGCGTCCGGGGAGCGCGGCGGCGAAGGCTGCCGAGGCGGCTTCCCGGCAGGGCGACGGCGAGGACTGACCGGATTCGAGTGCGTCGTACACGGCGTACCGTGATAAGTGCACACCCGCACCCCCACCAGCTGAGACGGCCCCGTCGCGCCCAGCGGCGCGGTCTCTCGACAGCCGGCTGAGACACCTCTGAGGAGACAGTGCTGTGACCGGGATCAAGACGACCGGCGAGAAGAAGATGATGTTCTTCTCCGGCCGCGCCCACCCCGAGCTTGCCGAGGAGGTCGCCCACCAGCTGGGTGTCGGGGTCGTCCCGACGAAGGCCTTCGACTTCGCCAATGGTGAGATCTACGTCCGCTACGAGGAGTCGGCTCGTGGTGCGGACTGCTTCCTGATCCAGAGCCACACGGCTCCGATCAACAAGTGGATCATGGAGCAGCTGATCATGATCGACGCGCTGAAGCGCGCGTCGGCGCGTTCGATCACGGTGATCGTGCCGTTCTACGGCTATGCGCGCCAGGACAAGAAGCACCGTGGCCGTGAGCCGATCTCGGCCCGGCTGATCGCGGACATGATGAAGACGGCGGGTGCGGACCGGATCCTCACCGTCGATCTGCACACCGACCAGATCCAGGGCTTCTTCGACGGTCCGGTGGATCACCTGTTCGCGCTGCCGCTGCTGGCGGACTACGTGGGCAGCAAGGTGGACCGCTCGAAGCTGACGGTCGTGTCGCCGGACGCGGGCCGGGTCCGGGTCGCGGACCGCTGGTGCGACCGGCTGGGCGCGCCGCTGGCGATCGTGCACAAGCGTCGTGACAAGGACGTGGCGAACCAGGTGACTGTCCACGAGGTCGTGGGCGAGGTCGAGGGCCGGGTGTGTGTGCTGGTCGACGACATGATCGACACGGGTGGCACGATCTGCGCCGCAGCGGACGCGCTGTTCGCGCACGGTGCGGAGGACGTCATCGTGACGGCGACGCACGGTGTGCTCTCGGGCCCGGCGGCGGACCGTCTGAAGAACTCGCCGGTGAGCGAGTTCATCTTCACCAACACGCTGCCGACTCCGGGTGAGCTGGAAGTGGACAAGATCACGGTGCTGTCGATCGCGCCGACGATCGCGAACGCGGTACGTGAGGTGTTCGAGGACGGTTCGGTGACGAGCCTGTTCGACGAGCAGTAGGCCGTACGTGGTCTGCCGTTCCGGCTGATCGCCCGCGACCGGAGGTCGCTCAAGGTCAACTTTTCCGCGGCCTCCCCCGCCGAGTAGACTGCCCAGGTTGCTCGGCGAGGGAGGCCGTCCGCGTGTGTCACGTGGTCCGGCTGTCCGTTATCGACGCGCTCTTCGTAGCAGGCCGTTCGTGGCCGGGTGACTTTGTCCGTCGCTGTTTCTACGAGGAGTGATTTCCATGTCCGAGGTAAAGATCGCCGCTGAGTCGCGCACCGAGTTCGGCAAGGGTGCGGCCCGCCGCATCCGCCGTGACCACAAGGTTCCCGGTGTGCTGTACGGCCACGGTTCGGACCCGATCCACCTGACGCTGCCGGGTCACGAGCTGCTCCTGGCGCTGCGTACGCCGAACGTCCTGATCGCCCTGGACATCGACGGCGAGTCCAACGAGCTGGCCATCCCGAAGTCCGTGCAGCGCGACCCGATCCGCGGTTCGCTCGAGCACGTCGACCTTCAGCTGGTCACGCGTGGCGAGAAGGTCAACGTCGAGATCTTCGTGCAGACCGAGGGCGAGCTGGCTCCCGGTGGCAACCTGCTGGAGCACGTCCTCAACGCGCTGCCGGTCGAGGCCGAGGCGACGCACATCCCCGAGTCCGTCACGGTGTCCGTCGAGGGCCTGACGGCCGGTGACTCGGTGCTCGCCAAGGACATCCCGCTGCCGTCGGGCACCAAGCTGGGCGTCGACGGTGACACCGTCGTCCTCCAGGTGCTGGCCGCGCAGGCCGAGGAGGCCGCGGCGGGCGAGGGCGACGAGGCTTCCGCGGAGGCCTGATCCTCACCGTCGTCGTTCGTTCGTCAGCCGCTGTTCCCTTCGGGGGCAGCGGCTGGCGCGTATCAAGGAGACATGGACGTGACGACCGACGCCAATGCCCCCTGGTTGATCGTGGGGTTGGGCAATCCGGGCCCGGAGTACGCGATGAACCGGCACAACGTGGGGTTCATGGTGGCCGATCTGCTGGCCGAGCGGATCGGGGGGAGGTTCAAGCGGGCGGCGCGGGCGCAGGCGCAGGTCGTGGAGGGGCGGATCGGTCCGCCGGGGCCGGGAAACCGCCGGGTGGTGCTGGCGAAGCCGATGTCGTTCATGAACCTGTCGGGCGGGCCGGTGAACGCGCTGCGGGAGTTCTACAAGGTGCCGGTGGCCCAGGTGGTGGCCGTCCATGACGAGCTGGACATCGACTACGGCGTGCTGCGGCTGAAGCTGGGCGGCGGGGACAACGGGCACAACGGTCTGAAGTCGATGACGAAGGCGTTCGGCGCGGAGTACCACCGGGCGCGGTTCGGGATCGGCCGGCCGCCGGGGCGGATGCCGGTGGCTGATTTCGTGCTGAAGGACTTCTCGGGGGCGGAGCGCAAGGAGCTGGACTACTTCGTGGACCGGGCGGCGGACGCGGTGGAGTGTCTGGTCATCGACGGGCTGGAGCGGGCGCAGGGCACGTACAACTCGTAGCCGGGACGTGCGGGGCTGCGGGGCGCGGAAAGGTACGGACAACTCGCGACTTGTCACCCACCGAGGTTGACGTGCCGTTCGGGCATGGCCAATGATCCCGGCCATGCCTGCCTCCGCCGTCGCCGCCACGTCCCATCGGGGTCCCCGCCGGGGTTCCTCCCGTCAGGTCTCGGTGGCCGTGTTGCGGTTCGGCCGGCTGGCGGCGATGTGGGTGGTGGCGCTGCTGATTCTGGTGGCGGGGGTGTGGGGGTCCTGGGGTACGGCGCAGCACGTGATGCTGACGAAGGGCCGGGAGCAGGGCACGATCGAGGTGGCGCGCTGCGGTGCGGACAGTTGTTCGGGGCCGTACGCGCCGTTGTCTTCGGGGTCGCAGGCGCGTGCGCGGGTCGTGATCGAGAAGACGGTGGCGGTGCGCAAGGGGCAGACGTACACGGTGGTGATCAAGCCGGGCGGTGACGAGGTCGTACGGTCCGGTCCGGCCGGGGTGTTGTACGCGTGGGTGCCGATGGGCGGTGCGCTGCTGCTGGCGTCGGTGGTGGTCGCGGGTGGGCTGGGC
>NZ_MUBA01000474.1 GCF_002154575.1 Streptomyces bobili | reverse complement strand
CGAGTCGTGCGTCGCGCCGCCGGGCGGCGCGACGCACGACTCGACCTTGCGGACCGGATCGGCGAGTTCGAAGTGGGTGCCGTCCAGCGCGTCGATCGCCTGGTCCATCAGCCCCTGGAGCCAGTCGCGGACGGCGTCGACGCCCTCGATGTGCTTGCCGTGCTCGTCGAGGTGCGCGAGCGCCACCCACGGCGTCGCGGCGCCCGGCAGGATCTTCTCCGCCTCCTTCCGCATCTCGGCGAGGAGCCGGTGGTACTCGGCCCACCCGTAGGCGTACGCCTCGTCGAGGTCGAGGTCGGTGCCGTTGTAGTAGCGCGCCCAGCGGGCGTAGCGCTCCCGCCCGACGGTGTCCGGGGCGCCGTCCACGGCCGGCACGTACACGTCCCGCATCCAGTCCCGCAGTTCGGCGAGGGCGGCGTTCGCGGTCCGGGCCGCGGAGTCCAGTTCGGCGCGCAGCGCCTCGGGGCCGGCGGAGACGAAGTCCTCGAACCAGCCGCGCCCCGAGCCGTCGGTGTCCGTCCATTCGGTGAGCTGCCCGACGAAGGTGACGGCCGGGCGGGGAGGCCCGTACAGCTTGCGTTCCAGGCCGAGCGCCAGGGACTCCCGGTAGCCGGCCATCGCCGCCGGCACCGCGCGCAGCCGCTCGGCGATCGCCGCCCAGTCCTCGTCCGTCTCCGTGGGCGTCACGGTGAACACCTCGCGCACATGGTGCGCCGGCGAGGAGAGGTTGCTGACCTCGCGCAGGCCCTCTTCGGCGTCGTGGACGGCGAGTTGGGCGGTGAGGCGCTCGCGCAACAGGCGTGCGCACCGGCGCTCGATGTCACTGTCCGCGCCGGGCGCGCGTTCCGCCTCGTCGAGCTTGGCGAGGGTGTCGCGCGCGAGCTGCGCGCGCGCCTCCTGGCCGGCCGGCGAGAAGTCGGGCAGGCGGCTCGAACTCTCCCGCACGCCGAGGAAGGTGCCGGTCACCGGGTCTAGGGCGATGAAGTCGTCGACATAGGCGTCGGCGACCTCGCGGGGCAGCTGGCTGTTGGTCTGTGACATGGGCACCATCCTCGTACGAGGCGGTGCCGCACGTCACGGCGTTTGTGCCGAAGTCGTCGGTGGGAGCAGCGGACCGCAGTCCCACTGCTGGAAGATGAGCCGCGTCTCCACCCGGGCCACCTCCCGGTGCGCCGTGAACTCGTCGAGGACCAGCCGCTGGAGGTCGCTCATGTCGGCGACGGCGACATGGACGAGGTAGTCGTCGGGCCCGGTGAGGTGGAAGACCGTCAGTGCTTCCGGCAGTCCCCGGATGCGCTCCACGAACGGGCCCACCAGTTCCCGCCGGTGCGGTCTCACCTGCACGGACAGCAGTGCCTGCAGACCTCGGCCCAGCTTGGCCGGATCGAGCCGCAGCCGGTTTCCGAGGATCACGCCGGAGCGGCGCAGCCGCGTCACCCGGTCCAGACAGGTCGACGGCGCGAGCCCGACCTGCGCGGCGAGATCGCGGTAGGTCGTCCGGGCGTCGTTCTGGAGCAGCCGCAGCAGCTGGAGGTCCACCGGGTCGAGTACGACGGATTCGGCCATCGGCCGAACGTAGCACGGCCCCCGCACCACCAAGCCCGCCCGTTGTTCACCCTGCCGTCCATGGACTCAGCCTCAGCGAGCACTCAGGCGTACCCGGACCCCGCGGGCACGCACGCGTACGACGGCGTACGCACGTCCGGAGCGCCCGGCGCACCGGCCACCGAGGGAGGTGCGGATGACGGCGTACGCACGTCCGCGCCCCGCGCACTGGCCACCGAGGCCGTGCACGCCGGGCGCGACGACCTGGCCCGGCAGGGCCTGCACGCCCCGCCGATCGACCTGTCCACCACCTATCCCTCCTACGACAGCCGCGCGGAGGCCGCCCGCATCGACGCGTTCGCGGCGACCGGCGCCGAACCGGAGGGCCCGCCCGTCTACGGCCGGCTCGGCAATCCGACCGTCGCCCGCTTCGAGACCGCGCTGGCCCGGCTGGAGGGCACCGGGAGCGCGGTCGCGTTCGCCAGCGGCATGGCCGCGCTGAGCGCGGTGCTGCTGGCCCGCGCCTCCCTGGGGCTGCGGCACGTGGTCGCGGTCCGCCCGCTGTACGGGTGCAGCGACCATCTGCTGACCGCCGGACTGCTCGGCTCCGAGGTCACCTGGACCGACCCGGCCGGCATCGCGGACGCGCTGCGCCCGGACACCGGCCTGGTCATGGTCGAGTCGCCGGCCAACCCGACCCTCGCCGAGGTGGATCTGCGGGCGGTCGCGCACTCCTGCGGCTCGGTGCCGCTGCTCGCCGACAACACGTTCGCCACACCGGTGCTGCAGCGCCCCGCCGAGGACGGCGCGCGGCTGGTGCTGCACAGTGCCACGAAGTATCTCGGCGGCCACGGAGACGTCCTGGGGGGTGTGGTGGCCTGCGACGAGGAGTTCGCCGGACGGCTGCGGCAGATACGTTTCGCCACCGGTGGGGTGCTGCATCCGCTGGCCGGCTACCTGCTGCTGAGGGGCCTGGCGACGCTTCCGGTCCGGGTGCGCGCGGCTTCCGTGACCGCCGCCGAACTGGTCCGCCGCCTGACCGCCGACCCGCGCGTGGCCCGCGTGCACTATCCGCGGATCGGCGGCGCGATGATCGCTTTCGAGGTGCACGGCGACCCGCACGAGGTGATCGCCGGCGTACGCCTGATCACCCCCGCCGTGAGCCTCGGCAGCGTCGACACCCTCATCCAGCACCCGGCGTCCATCAGCCACCGCATCGTGGACGCGCAGGAGCGCCGCGGCGCCGGGGTGAGCGACCGGCTGCTGCGGATGTCGGTGGGCCTGGAGGACGTCGACGACCTGTGGGCGGACCTGGACGGCGCGCTGAACGGGGCTCCGGTCGCCGCGAGGTGACGTTCGGCAGCGCGCGGCGGCTGCTCGTGACGGCTCGAAGGGCCCGGCGGCATGCGCGTCGCCGGGCCCTTCGAGTTCGCCGGCCCTGCCTGCGCGAGGCGGCCGTCAGGCTCAGTCGCGGGCGGTCCGCTCCCCGAGCGGCCCGTACGACCGCCGGGCGCCGGCCGTGGCCGTGTCCAGGCGGGCGGTGATGACCAGCGTGCCCTCCTCGATCTGGTAGTCGAGGGGGAGGTCCAGGCCGCGCATGGCGGCGACCATGCCGGTGTTGGAGGCCTGCGTCACCGCGTACACGCTCTCGCAGCCCGCCTCGAGTGCCATCGCGACCAGCCGGCCGAGCAGTTCGGCGCCGATCCCGCGCCGCTGCCACTCGTCCTCGACGAGCAGGGCGACCTCGGTCTCGTCGCCGTCCCACAGCAGATGGCCGAGGCCGACGATGCGCCCCGACGGCGTCCGCACGGCGAGGGTGCGGCCGAAGCGGGGGCTGAGCAGGTGGTTGAGATAGCGGTCTGCGTCACCGACCGGCCCGTGATAGCGCATGCTCAGGGTGCGTGACGAGCACCGCTCGTGCATCGCCTTGGCCTCCGCCAGGTCGCCGGGGTCGGCCCGGCGCACGGTGATGTCGTTGCCCTCCGGCAGTGTCAGCACGTCCTGGCCCGGCGGGACGCGCGGGCCCAGCCGGGCGTCCAGCTCCACCAGGGCCCGCGCCCGCGCGAACTCGGTCGGGGTGAACGGCAGGTACGGCCGCTCCACGGTGATCACTCCACCTTCCGGCGCCCGCAGGCGCATCACGGTCTCCTCCAGGACGCCTTCCACCGGCACGCCCTCCGGCCCGCGTCCCCCGCCCCGCACCGCGGCGGGCAGTGAACGGATGGTGCAGCGGCCCAGCAACTGGCGCAGGGCGAGCGGCAGTTCGGCGGCGTCCAGGGCGGTCCGGGTGGCCAGACCGAGGACCCGGGTCGGGGCGTCGACCAGGTCGTGGGCGTCGGCGCGTTCGATCCAGGTGCGGGAGCCGCCCGCCAGCGCCACGGCGCGGCCGATGCCTGCCGCGGGGAGCGAACCGGGCGCCCGCAGCAGGAACTCGTCCACGGTGTCCTCGCCCAGCGGGTGCGTCTGCAGGCTCAGGATGTCGACGCGGTGCTCCGCCAGCGCCGTGCACAGCGCGGCCAGCGATCCCGGCGCGTCCTTCACCGTCGTCCGCATCCGCCACAGGGTGCTCTCCTGCGCGACGCCGTCGGGGAGTGCGGACGGCCCGGCCTGCGCCTCGGTGGAGGGCGGCCGGGCATCGGTATCACCCGTGGGCGGTGCGTGGCCGTGGCGCCGTGACCACCAGACGTGGAATCCGGCCGTGACGACCAGGGCAGCCGCCGAGATCGCCAGCAGTCGTGGGCCGTCCGGGCCGTGCACGACGAGGTTGGCGACCATGTCCGCCACCGCGACCGCCGTGAACAGCGCGGCCAGCTCCACGACGTCCCGCCGCCAGTGGTGCACTGGGCGGCCGTGCTTCGCGCGCGTCACATCAGACATGTCTCGAGTCATGCCGCCACTGTGAAGGAACGGTGTTGCGTGATCACGAACAGCTTGTGACTGTCAGGTAAAGGATGTATATGTCCTTTTTATTAATTCTTCTACATTCCTCGGGCGCCTGCCCGGCCGAAAGCGCCGCGCACCGGGAGATGACGCCGGTGCGCGGAGCGCCTTCCACCATAAGGGAGTTCAGGCCCCGGGGATCACTGACCGACCAGGCCCGGCTGGAGCGACTTGGTGAACAGCACGGTGCCGTCCTGCTCGCGCAGCCGCACGGTCAGTTCCCCGCTGTCGCCGTCGATGTCGACCTCGCCGAAGAACTGGTAACCGCCCGCCGGGGAGACGTTGGCGGTGGTGGGGGCCCTGACGAAGACGCGGTCCGGGCCGAAGGTGCCGTCGAGCGTGTTCGCCGGGAAGGCGCCCGCGTTGAGCGGCCCGGACACGAACTCCCAGAACGGGGCGAAGTCCTTGAACGCGGCCCGCGACGGGTCGTAGTGCTGGGCCGAGGTGTAGTGCACGTCGGCCGTCAGCCACACCGTGCCGGTGATCCGGCGGTGCTTGACGAACCGCAGCAGTTCCGCGATCTGGAGTTCACGGCCCAGCGGCGCGCCGGGATCGCCCTGGGCGACCGCTTCGATGTTCGGCGTGCCGTCACCGGTGTCCGGCACGACCAGGCCGAGCGGCATGTCGGCGGCGATCACCTTCCACACCGCTCGGGAGCGGGACAGTTCGCGCTTGAGCCACGCCAACTGCTCCTCGCCGAGGATGCCCTGGTCGTCGGCGCCCTGGTCGTCGGGGGAGTTGGCGTTCCGGTAGGTGCGCATGTCCAGGACGAACACGTCGAGCAGCGGGCCGTGGTGCTGGACCCGGTGGACGCGGCCGTCGGGGCGGCGCAGCGTCGAGATCGGGAAGTACTCCGAGAACGCCTGCCGGGCACGGGCGGCCAGCACGTCGACGCGCTTCTCGGTGTACCGCGCGTCGGTGAGGATCTCGCCCGGGTACCAGTTGTTGGTGACCTCGTGGTCGTCCCACTGGATGATCGACGGCACGCGCGCGTTGAACGCCCGCAGGTTCTCGTCCAGGAGCCTGTTCAACTACGGTTAGCCCATGACAACAACGACGGCGGACCCGTCGGGGCTCGCCGACATCTTTCTTCGGCGCTCCACGCTGATGGACGACAAGGCAACGTTGGACGCCCACGAGGACGTACTCCGCAAGGCGATTGAGCAAGAGGGCAAGATCGTACGGAAGGTGTGGCGGGAAGAGGTCAGCGCTTCAAAGCGAGGCGTTAAGCGCGAAGAGTTCGACGCAGCCATCGCATCTGTACTGTCACGCGAGACCGGCGCTCTATGGGTTTACAAGCTGGACCGCCTGAGCCGACGAGGAATGGGCCACGTCGGCATCGTCCTCGATGACTTCGAACGCATTGGGGCGGCACTCCGCGCGTATGCGGATTCCCTTGATTCCCGTAACCCGAATCATCGGATCATCTTTGCGGTAGCGGCTGAGCAAGCCCGATCCGAAGCAATCAACATCGGTGTACGTACTCGGATCGGGAAAGAGGCACACCGGCCGTTGGGGCACTGGCCCGGAGGCCCTGCGCCTTACGGATTGAAGTCGCAGAGGCTATTCCCTGATGACTCTCGACGTCGCGCGGCGCAACTCATTCGGCACCCGGATGAGTACCCCATCGCACGTGAGATGGCGGACCGACTCTTGGGTGGAGAGTCTGCCGCGAGTATTGCAGCGTGGACGACAACCAAAGGTCACCTCACCCGGCGCGGAAAGCGGTGGCGGGCAAGTACCGTCGCCGCGTGGGCGAGGACTCCCGGCACTGCGGGACTCATGCACCGGAAGGAGCGCGTCGAGGACCCTGAGACCGGGCGTGAGTACTGGCGCGTGACGGGCGACCTCGTGTTGGGACTTGACGGGAACCCCGTGCGTGTAGGAGACGGCGTGGTGACGCCGGAGGAGCGTCTCCGCATTGTCTCCATTTTGAACTCTCGCACCCGCGAACTGACGCCGGGCTTTACGAACGCAGGGAAGGCCGGTAAGCGTCGAGGGACCCGACAGGCACAGTCGCTACTAACGGGGATCCTCAAGTGCGGGCGCTGTGAGGGCCCTATGGTCCGCGGGGGCAAGCAGTACCGATGCCTCAGGCGCTCGGAGAGCGGTCCGCAGGCGTGCCAGGGGATGTACATCGACGCTGCGGATGCCGACGAGGCTGTCACGGAGCGGTGGCAGACGTGGGTGACGACGCTGGACCCGGAGGACCCATACGACGTCGACGTCCTAATGAAGATTGCGCGTGAGTGGTACGGACACCAAGACCCGTCACGCCGGCTGCGCCTCCAAGAGGCGAAAGCCGCGATTGAAGGCATCACCGAGCGCAGAGACAAGCTGGATACCGCCTACTACGTCACCGGATCGTTCACAGGTGACGACGGGGAACGTCGCTACCAAACGTTGAAGGCTGCGCTCGACGGGCAGTTGGCGACGCTCCGGGCGGAGATTGACGATCTGTCGCACGACGCTGACCTAACCCCGCTCCTGGAGCCTGAGGAGCTATCCGACGCATGGGGCGCTGCGGATCTGCCGACGAAACGCCTCCTGCTTGCGCTGACGCTCAAACGACTTCGAGCTGTACCCGCAAAGCATCGCGGCGACAGGACTCCGGTTTGGGACCGTGTCGCTCCCGAGTGGGTCACCGCTCAGCCGTCCGCCTGAACACGGCGAAAGCCCCGCAGCATCCTGGACAGATCACGGGGCTTTCGTCCTCAACAGAGGAGAAACCATCATGGCACACACCCCCGCTCAGCTCTCCGGCGTGGCCTGCATCGTCTGTGCTGACGAGTCCGGCCCGGTGATCCCCGTGGACGTCGTCGACGGCTGCCAGGTGTTCGCGCACCGCCCGTGCGTCGACGGGACAGCCCCCGCGCGGAACACGCTCCTCGTCGTCGGCAACACCGACACGGCCGACGACCTGGCCGACCTGGTTGCCTTCGCCTATGACGTAGCGGACCGTCTCCAGATGCACGCGACGGTGGCTGTCGGCCGCGACGTCGACGTCACACAGTTCGAGGGCGTCATCCTTCACGACTCCTACATGGACAGCGTGAACGGCGTCGTGCTCGGATTCGAGGCACGGGAGGCTGACGTCTTCTGCGTGGACGCCGGCTTCGTCTACGCCTTCGACCCCGCGACGGTCTGTGGCCACTGCTTCGAGGAAGGGGCGGAGCCGGTCCTCGACGGCAACACGTGGGTGCCGTCGATGTGCGCCCCGTGCGAGACGGAGGCCGCCCGTGTCGCGGCCGAAGGGGTCAGCCTGCCGGCTGTGTAGTGACACTGCGTGACATTGTGGCGGCACCGGGGCGACTCGGGGGCCGCCCTTCGTCGTTCCCGCGTCCTCGTCGACGGGTCAGTTTGGACGCGCCTCGACGTCGACGAGCGGAGGGCCGACGGAGACGTGTGTGTCATGCATGGAGTTAGCGACTGCGGAGCGTTACTATCTCCCGCCTCTTCGTCACCCTCCGTTGATGGAGCGGTCAAGCTGGATGCAAACCAACGAACTAACCCCCAATCTCATTTTCTTCCGACGCGCGTTAGAGAGTTTGAGAATGGGGGGTTAGTTCGTTGGTTTGGCGTGCAGCCTGACTGACGTCCGGCGAGCCGAGGGGTGGAGGCTCGTCGACGGGGTGAGTGGGAGGTGGAGGAGGCCCGTTAAGCGGTCTACGCGCCCGCCTGCCGCGCTCACAGGCCCCACGGGTCCCGGAGTCCCATCCGGCCCCCAATGGCTCCTGAGGGGCGCCAGGGCGCGTTTCGTGGGTCACTGCATTTCAGGTGCCGGTCCGCGGCCTCACCGTGTCGTTGTCACGCAGAGTAGTAAATTCGGCCCCGCGCCTCCGTCAGGAGTCGCGCGTAACAACGGCCCTGAATTCCCCCACTACCCCTACGTAAGCCGCTCCGCGGCTCACCGACGAAGGGGATCACTGTGGAAGACGACTTTGGCACGCCCGTGCGCCGTCACACCCGACGCACCTACGAGGCGGAGGACGTTGCCCATCTCTCGCGGGAGCTGGAGGCCGACGGATCGTACGTCTCTCCCGGCCGCACTCCGTGGCGCGGCCTGAGTGGGCATGACCCGCTCGCCGACGTCCCCGACGAGGTGTTCGGGGAACGGCACTTCGAGGACTGGAACGACGCCGGTCTGCCGGAGGAGGAGCGTCCGAAGCGACGCCGACCGTCCGGGCGGGCCGTGGATATCGTCCCGCCGGCCGTCGGGGAAGTAACCGTGACGGTGGACCCCGCCATAGCGGCAGCGTTCGCCGCACGGCAGGCGCAGGCCACGGAGGAGACGTCGTGGGACGTCGACGGGGGCCGTGTGACGGTGTGCGGCGACGTGAAGACGTGGTCCGGCCCGTGCCTGGAGTGTGGACAGGAGTTCACACAGCGACGTCCCGCGGCACAGCGCCGACGGTGGCGGAGGCTTTGCTCTCCGGCGTGTGCGGGGGCGTGGGAGCGTGCGCGTGGCAGGGAGCGTCAGCGACGTCGCCGGGCGGGTGGCGAAGCCGCTTGATGTCACGGGTTACATAGAGAAGGGGAGGGCGTCCCACAGGCGCCCTCCCCTCGTCGCATCGCGGAGTCTCCGGCCCCGGAATAGCTGTTGAGCCTCCCGCGCCGCGGGACGACGACCTCTCTCCGTCGTCCTGCTCAGCCCTCACCACCCGTGTCCCTCCGGGGAGCGCGTTGAGCGCCGGCCTCCTCCTTCGGGCCGTGCAGTTCCGCGCCGTCACTCCACGGGTGGTGAGGGCTTTTCCATGCGGAGAAATCGACCGGTAGAACGAAGACCACGGACGGAGACACGATGCGCGCCCTTGACGTGCCCGGTCCCGGCAAGCGGCCGTGCCAGACGTGCGGGGAAGTCCTCCCCGCGACACTGGAGCACTGGCCATGGGATCCCGCAGGACGAGGCGGATTCCGCCCGCACTGCACCACTTGCTACAACGCGAAGCGCCGTGAAGCGTACGCGAGCAACCCCGACCCTCAGCGACGGCGCATGCGAGAGCGATACGCCGCCCGCGCTGAGCACTTCCGAAGGGCCCTGACTCCAGGTGAGCAGGGCCCTTTGTCGTTCCCTGACACGAAGGACTGACGATGCGAGCAAGCACCAATATCGAGCTGACGAAGGCTTGGGCGACGGTTCCCGAAGTCGCGGAGGCGCAGAAGCGGTACGAGGCGGCCGTCAAGCTGAGCCGTGACTTCCCTCGCGGGAAGTCGCCCGCGGAGGCTCTGGCGGACGTCCAGAACGACGCCGTGGCCACGTTTACGGCTACGGGGAAGTGGCCCGCGGACTACGCGAAGCGAGCCGCGAAGGCGCACGCCGATGCCCTCGTGTGGGAGTCGGAGGCCGTCGCCCTGCGGCACCTGGAGCAGCGCACGAAGGCGGATGCGGAGGATCTCCGCGACTCCCTGTCGTCCGACGTCCTGGCGCACCTTGACGGCCGGCTCCGGGAGATCCTCGACGCAGCGAAGGACGCCGGGGAGGCTCTGAGCGACGTCACGACGGCGGAAGCTGCCATCGAAGCCGGCGGGGAAGTCCTGGACGCCTGGCGTCGCCTGACGGGGCTCCTGAAGGATCTCCGCAACGTGCGTGACGCTCAGTGGGACGTCCTCCGTGCCGTCACAGGCGACGACGAGCGTGCGCGCCTGCGGCTGTGGCTGTCCGCGGGTCACGGGGAAGTCAGGGACGTCCGTGTCGCCGACATCCCGGGGCACATCCGCAGCGTCATGCAGTCGCGCGCCTACGACGTCGAATACCTCGTGTGGCTCGCCCGGAGCGGCGCCGCATTCGTGCCGGCGTCGTTCGACGACCTGGAGTTCGCCGTCACGGCGTCAACGGAGCCCGTCAGTTATGACGACCGTGGCCCCGTGCGCGACTACAGCCCGGCCGTGACGCCGGAGCCGGCTCCGCAGCCCG
>NZ_MUBA01000473.1 GCF_002154575.1 Streptomyces bobili | reverse complement strand
CTACGAGTGGACGCTGCTCGACTTCGCCGCCTGGGCGGCCGGACTGGTCACCGTCCCCGTGTACCCGACCTCCTCCGTCTTCCAGACCCGGTGGATCCTCCAGGACTCCGGCGCGGTCGCCCTCGTCACCGAGACGCTCGGGCAGGCGGCGGCCATCGGCCCCGAACGCGACCGGCTGCCCGACCTCCAGCACATCTGGGTGATCGAGAAAGGGCATGTGGAACGCCTCGCCGAACTGGGCGAGCAGCACATCCCGGAGTCCGAGGTCGAGGTCCGCCGGGGCATGCTGGTCCCCGACACCCTCGCCACCCTCATCTACACCTCGGGCACGACCGGCCGCCCCAAAGGCTGCGCGCTCACCCACGGAAACTTCTTCGCCGAGGTCGACAACGCGATCGAGCTGCTCTACCCCGTCTTCAAGTCGGCCACCGACGACCTCTCCGTCCTCCTCTTCCTCCCCATGTCCCACGTCTTCGGCCGCATGGTCGCCATCGCCTGCATCCGCGCCCGCGTCCGCCTCGGCCACGCCCCCAGCCTCAAGGCCGACCAACTCCTCCCGGACCTGGCCGCGTTCAGACCCACCTGCCTGCTCGCGATCCCGTACATGCTGGAGAAGATCTTCAACACGGCCCGCGCGAAGGCGGAGGCGGGCGGCCGGGTGTCCACCTTCGACCGGGCGGTGAACACGGCCATCCGCTACGGCGAGGCCGTCGAGGCCCACAACGCCGGCACCGGAAGCGGCCCCGGCGCCACCCTCCGCGCGGGCCGCGCCCTCTACGACCCCCTGGTCTACCGCCGCATCCGCAACGCCATGGGCGGCCGCGTCCGGCACGCCATCTGCGGCGGCTCCCCGCTGGGCCGCCGCCTCGCCGCGTTCTACGCCGGCGCGGGCATCGAGATCTACGAGGGCTACGGCCTCACCGAGACCACCGGCGCCTCGACCGTCACCCCGCCCATGAAACCCCGCCTGGGAACGGTGGGCTGGCCGCTGCCCGGCACGAAGATCCGCATAGCGGCCGACGGCGAGATACTCATCGCCGGTGACCACGTCCTGCGCGGCTACTGGGACCCGGCGGCCGGCGGAGTCGTCCCCGCCGCCCCCGACGGCTGGCTCGCCACCGGCGACATCGGCGAACTCGACGACGAGGGCTACCTCACGATCACCGGCCGCAAGAAGGAACTGATCATCACCGCCGGCGGCAAGAGCGTCGCTCCCGCCCCGCTGGAGAACTGGCTGCGCTCGCACCCCCTGATCTCCCAGGCCATGGTCCTCGGCGACGGCCGCCCCTACGTCTCCGCCCTGCTCACCCTCGACCCCGACGGCCTCACCCACTGGCGCCAGATGAACGGCAAGCACCCCGTTCCCGCCGAACTGCTCATCGACGACGCCGAGTTGAACGACGTCCTCCAGCGCGCGATCGACGAGGCCAACAAGCTCGTCTCCCGCCCCGAGTCGATCCGCCGCTTCACCATCCTGCCCCGCGACTTCACCGAGGCGGAGGGCCACCTGACCCCCTCCATGAAACTCCGCCGGGACGCGATCATGCGCGACTTCGCCGACGAGGCGGAGGGGCTGTACCGGCAGTAAAAGGTTCGCGGAACAGGTCCCCGGCCGGGGAGGATGCCGCCCGTGAACGCCATCGAGTTCTTCCACTACCCCTGGGCCGAGAGCCCGACCTACCCGGACTACCTGGTGTGGGGCATCAGGGTCGACGGAACGGACCTGCGCGCGCTCGTCGGCGAGGTGACCTACCCGCTGTGGCGCGCGGAACTGGCGGGAGAGTTCGACGACGAGGCCGAGGACGAGAAGGAGACCGCCGAGCAGGTCCGCACCCAGCACGACGGCCTGGGCGTCCCCGAGTTCGAGGACGACCACTTCCGCACCCAGGGGGACGCCGTCCCCCTGGGTGCGGAAGT
>NZ_MUBA01000472.1 GCF_002154575.1 Streptomyces bobili | reverse complement strand
CGCCGAGCACCGCCTCCGCACCCGCGCCCAGGTCGAGCGGCCCTCGCCGTTCCCCCACCACACTCCCGTCGAGGTCGGTGAGGACGATCCGCAGGGCGTCGCGGTCGAGGTGGACGCCGACCGCGTGGGCGGCGCCGGGCACCAGCCGCAGCACCGTGCGCGGTTTGCCGCCCGTGGAGGCGCGGCGGCCGGCCTCCGCGGCGAGGCCCTCCTCGCGCAGCCGGGNNCTGCGCACGGCGAGGAGGTTCGCGCCGAGGGCACCGCCCGCCACGCCACTCGCCGCGCCGCCCGCCACGACACGCGCGCCGCCGTCCCTGCCGCTCACCGTGCCGCCGCCGTTCGTCCCGTTCACGCGGCCCATTCTCCCCCGCGCTTGCACTTTGGCAACAGCGTTGCGAAAGTAGGTCGCATGACTGGTACTCCCCTCCGCGTGGGCCTGATCGGCTACGGCCTCGCGGGTTCCGTGTTCCACGCCCCGCTGATCGCCGCCACCGAGGGCCTCGTCCTCGACACGGTGGTCACCTCGAACCCCGAGCGGCAGGAGCAGGCCCGCGCCGGGTTCCCGGACGTCCGCGTCGCCGGCACCCCCGACGAGCTGTTCGCCCGCTCCGGGGAC
>NZ_MUBA01000471.1:231-12738 GCF_002154575.1 Streptomyces bobili | reverse complement strand
GTGGGGGAGTACGCGGGCCGCACCGGTCGGTGGGGCGGGCGGGGGAGTGCAGGTTTCTCCCCGGCCCGCCCGGACATGAGGGCCGTGCGAGGGCCTGTACGACAGGCCCCGGCAGGGGACCTAGCGGCCCCGGTACGCCCGTCGGCCGCCGCCGCCGCTCATCCGGCGCCACCACATCAGGCCGCCGCCGATGAGCAGGATGCCGGCCGCGCCGGCGCCCGCCGAGGTGGCGATCAGGGTGGTGTCGGTGCCGGTCGTGGTGCCCGCCGGCTGGAGTGCGTCACCGAGCTGGTTGCGGACGTCGTTGCCGGTGCTGACGCCCTTGGCGAGCGGTCCGCGCGAGCCCTCGGTCGGCAGGGCGACGTAGGGGAAGGCCTTCTCGAACTGCTTGTCGTTCTTGTCGACCGCGTCACCCAGGTCGTTCTTCGCGCCGAGGAGTTCGCCCTCGACGACCTGGAGCGAGGCGTCGATCACGTCGTCGGTGAGCCGACGCCCGTTCGGGAAGCCCGCGTTGTCACCGTCCAGTACGCCCAGCCGCTTGGGAGAAGCGGTCGGCTTGATGGAGGTGTTGAGGCGCAACTGCTCCGAAGGCGTCACGTGCGGCGGCTGGTTGAGACCCTTCACGCCCTTGAGGAACACGTCCACCAGGTCGTTGCGCGGCTCGGCGGGCGCCTTGATCTTGTAGATCGCCTCGATGAGCTTGGGCAGCTCCGGGTTGGTGACGTTCTTCAGGAACTGGCCGTCGTCCTTCGGTACGGACGCGTTGAACTTGTCCTTGTCCTTGATGGGGTTGACGACCTCGTTGACCAGCGGGCTGCCCAGCCGGGAGACCTGCGAGTGGTAGCCCTGCGCGTTACGGCGCTGGGTGGTCGACCAGATTCCCACGATCGGCTGGTGCTCGGACTCGGTGATCAGGTCCGTCGGCACCTGGAGGGCGATGGAGTTGACGTTGTAGCCCTTGAGCGTGTCGTTGCCGACCTCGGAGAGGTTCCCGCCGTACAGCAGGTCGAAGACGCGCAGGTCGAGGAAGAAGGGGTCGTCGGCCTGGCCGGCGAAGGTCTGCGAGCCGTTGGAGAGCTTGTAGACCGCCTGGCTGCGAAGCTTGGCGTAGTCCGGCATCGACGCCTTGCCGACGTTCGACGGTGCCACCGGCACGTCGTCCGCGAGCTTCGTCGTGTGGACGACCTTCTCCTTCCTGAGCTTGATCAGCTCGAGGTCGTACGTCTGCGTCACGTTCAGGTCGGGGTCCTTCAGGCTCTCGACCGCCCCGGTGTTGTACAGGAACGTCTTCTTGTTCTTCACATGCGTCTTGAAGGTGTAGCGGAAGACCAACTCGCCCTGCGCGTCACCGTTGTTGTCGATGCGGATGTCGTACTGGGCGTCCTCCGCGAACGGGAAGAAGTTCGGGCCGCCCGCCGGCTCCTCGAACGGGGTCCAGTTCGCGACGATCGTCGTCGTGTCCGGCTTGTCCGGGCTCACGAACGCGTACACGTCGGTGTTGTCGTACGCCGGGGTGCCCGAGATGAGCGGGGCCTCCCGGTGGCTGGAGGCGGCGGCCTCCCCCGGTTCCAGCGTGGCGACGCCGGCGGCTGCGAGCCCCCCGGCGGCCAACGCACCGCATATGAGGGTCGCCACGCCCGTGCGTCCGGATCCGCTCCTGGAGATAGCTGTCATGCCGTCCGTCCTCAGTGCCAACTTTTCTGACGGACAGGGATACGCACCCGGAGGGCCGTTCGGATTGGTCGGAAACCAAAAACTTTTTCTTTCCCGCGCACCCGCGTTTCGGCCCTCTTGATCCGTACCACCTCCGGAGGTGTGTCCGTTGCGAGTGTCTGGTAGGACGGGACGGCCGGGATGCGGCCGTGGGGAGGGGGACCGGATGGAGGCGGACGAACTGCTGGTGCTCGTCGCGGGAGGCGACCAGAACGCCTTCGAGCGGCTCTACGGCCTCGTGTCCGGGCCGGTGTTCGGACTGGTGCGGCGCGTGGTGCGGGACCCGGCGCAGTCGGAGGAGGTCTCGCAGGAGGTACTGCTCGAACTCTGGCGCTCCGCAGGGAGGTTCGACCCCGGGCGCGGCAGCGCCCTGTCCTGGATCCTCACCCTCGCCCACCGCCGCGCCGTCGACCGGGTGCGCAGCGTCCGCGCGGCGGGCGAACGCGAGCAGCGCGAGGCCCAGCGCGCCCACCACCCCGCCTTCGACCAGGTGACCGAGGAGGTGGAGGCGGGCCTGGAACGCGAGTGGGTACGCCGCTGCCTGGGCAAACTGACGGCCCTGCAACGCCAGTCCGTCACCCTCGCCTACTACGACGGCTACACCTACCGTGAGGTGGCCGAGCGGCTCTCGCTGCCGCTGGGCACGGTCAAGACCCGGATGCGCGACGGACTCACGCGGCTGCGCCACTGCCTGGGAGGTGCCGTATGAGCATCCTTGGATTCCTCCGCCGGGAGGATCTGCACTCGCTGGCCGCTCCCTACGCCCTCGACGCCCTCGAACCCGGCGAGCGGCGCCGCTTCGAGAAGCACCTGAGCGACTGCGACCGCTGCACCGCCGAGGTGCGCGCCCTGTCCGAGGACGCCGTCCGGCTGGCCTGGTCGACGGCCGCGCCGGCTCCGGCCGCGATGCGCGACCGGGTCCTGGCCGCCGTACGGACGACGCCGCAGGAGCCCGCTCGTGAGCCGTTGCGGGAGCGCGCGCCTCAACTGCCGCCGCATGTCTGGGGCACGCAGCCGCCGCCCGGACGCTCCCGTGCGCCCCGGGCGCGCCGCCCGCTGTTCGTGCCGTTCGCCACGGCGACGGCCGCCGCCGCCCTCGTCGTCGCCTCTCTCTTCGCGGTCCAGGCCGGCCGCACCCAGGACCGGCTGGACGCCGAGCGGGCCCAGGCGCGTGAGATCGCCCACGTTCTCGCAGCTCCCGACGCCCGGGTGAGCACCGGCAAGGACGCGCGGGGCCGCACGATCGGAGTGATCGCCTCGGCGGCGGAGGGGGAAGCGGTGGTCACGCTGAGCGGATACGACGGGCTCCCCGGCGGGCAGGTGCATCAGCTGTGGGTCATGCGCCCCGACGCGCGACCGCGCTCCCTGGGCCTCTTCGGCGACGACACGCCCTTGGTCGCCACGGGACTCGATCCCTCGTCGGCGTCACTCGCTGTGACCGTCGAGCCCGACGGAGGATCACCACAGCCCACTGCAGAGCCGGTTGTCCAACTCTCCCTGAAATCACTCGGATTCGGAGAGTGACGGCCGAGGCGTCGCCGAGGGATCGTCAACCCCCTTACGGGGTAGGTGAATCCCATGACCGGGATACATGTGTGCCTCGCCGGGACGATAGGGTTACCCTGCCCGTGCCGGGTGGACTCGTACGGGTGGGGAGTGACATGGAACAGATAGCAGTGCACACCAGGGCGAGGGTCCCTGCGATCACCTGCGGGAGCAACGCGACCAGTTCGCGGCTCGACCGCCATCTCTCGGTTCTGGCGGGTCCCGCCATACCCCAACGGGAGACGGTCGAGGCGACCTCCCTCATGCGGGAACTGACCTCGCGTGAGTCCGCCCACCGCAGTCCTCGGGGCGTCCGGGTCCGCCGGGTCTCGCTGTTCGCGCCACTGCGCCGGCTGCGCCGTTCGCTGTTCGGCAGCAACAACAAGCACTGAGGCCCGCGCTCAGGCGGCCACACCGTCCCGGCGCAGCGCTGCGATCTCCTCGTCCGTCATCCCCACGGCGCGCAGCAAGGCCTCGGTGTGCTCCCCGAGCGCGGGCACGGCCCCCATCCGCGCCTCCACCCCGCCCGGCAGCGTGATCGGTGGCAGCAGCGCCCGCAGCGGCCCGGCCGGCGAGTCCACCTCCCGCCACCGCTCACGGGCCGCCAGCTGCGGATGGTCCGCCACCTCGTGCAGATCCCGCAGCCGCGCGCACGCGATGCCCGCCGCCTCCAGGCGTGCCAGCGCCTCGTCGGCCTCCAGTGCGCCCAGGGCCTTCGCCACCAGCGCGTCCGTACGCTCCCGGCCCGCGACCCGTGCCGCATTCGTGGCGTACGCCGCATCGGTGCCCAACTCCGGGCGCTCCAGCACCTGTTCCGCGAGGCGGCGCCACTCCCGGTCGTTCTGCACCGACAGCAGCACGCGCCCGCCGTCGGCCGTCGGATAGGCGTCGTAGGGCGCGATCACGGCGTGCGCGAGGCCGGTGCGCGCGGGGGCCGCACCGCCGTGCATCGCGTGGTTCAGCGGGTGCCCCATCCACTCGGCGAGCGCCTCCAGCATCGACACCTCCACCGGCCCGCCCCGCCCGGTCGTCCCGCGCCGCACCAGCGCCGCCAGCACGCCCGAGAAGGCGTACATGGCCGCCGCGATGTCCGCCGCCGGGATCCCCGCCTTCACCGGCTGCGCGGGCGTCCCCGTCACCGACACCAGCCCCGCCTCGCACTGCACGAGCATGTCGTACGCCCGCTTGTCCGCGTACGGCCCCGACGTGCCGTAGCCCGAGATGTCGACGGCGATCAGCCGCGGATGCGCCGCGCACAGGCCGGCCGCGTCCAGGCCGAGCCGGGCCGCCGCCCCCTGCGCGAGGTTCTGCACGAACACGTCGGCGTCGGCGATGAGCCGGCGTACGACGTCCAGGCCGCGCGGGTCCTTGAGGTCCAGCGCGATCGACTCCTTGCCGCGGTTGCACCACACGAAGTGCGAGGCGAGGCCGCGGGCGGCGGTGTCGTAGCCGCGCGCGAAGTCGCCGCCGTCGATCCGCTCGACCTTGATCACCCGGGCGCCCAGGTCGGCCAGCTGCCGGGTGGCGAACGGGGCCGCGACGGCCTGCTCGACGGCGACGACGGTGAGCCCGTCGAGGGGCAGGGGCGACGGCGGCGGGGGCGTGGGCGCGGGCTGCTGGTTCATGGGGTGGATCATGTCCCGCCCGGCCCCGGTCTGTCATGGCCGCGCGTACCGCCGTACCGCGAGCGGCGCGAACACCGCGATCAGCAGGGCGCACCAGGCCAGGGACCCGGCCACCGGATGCGCCACCGGCCAGGCGGCGCCCTCGGGCACCGGCGCGTTGCCGAACAGGTCCCGCAGGGCCGTCGTCACCGCGCTGATCGGGTTCCACTCGGCGAGGGTGCGCAGCCAGCCCGGCAGGCCGCCGGTCGGGATGTAGGCGTTGGACAGCAGCGGCAGCATGAAGGTCGCGCTGCCGAGCTGACCGGCCGCCTCCTCGCTGCGGGACAGCAGCCCGAGGAAGATCCCGGTCCAGACGCAGGCGAACCGGAACAGGAGCAGCAGCCCCAGCGCGCCGGCCGCCGCGGGCGCCGGCCCCTCGACCCGCCAGCCCACCGCGAGCCCGGCCAGCAGGAACGGCACGGTCCCCACCGCCGTGACGACGAGGTCGGCCACCGCCTGCCCCAGCGGCACCGCGGCCCGGCTGACCGGCAGCGTGCGCAGGCGGTCCGTCACGCCCCGGTGGACGTCCTGCGCCGCCTGGAACATACCGGTCATGATGCCGTTGGCGGCGGTCGCCACCAGCAGGCCCGGCACGAGGAAGGAGCGGTACTCGGCGCCCGGCATCGCCAGCGCGCTGCCGAAGACGTAGCCGAAGAAGAGCAGCATGGTGATCGGCATCGTCTGGGTGAGGATCACCAGGGCCGGGTTGTTGCGCACGCGCAGCAACTGGCGGCCCAGCATGGCCGAACCGTCGTGGGCGAGGGCCAGGGTGCTCATGCGGCGGTCGCCCTGTCGTCGGACACGTGTTCATCGGTGGTCCGGTCGTCCGTGAGGCGCAGGAACACCTCGTCGAGGGTGGGCGGTCGGAGCGTGACGTCGAGCAACGGCACACCCGCCGCGTCGAGTTCGCGGACCAGCCGGGGCAGGGTGAGGGTGCTGTCGCGGGTGACCACGCCGACGGCGGCCCGCTCGTGGTCGAACGACGGCTCGCCGCCCGTGAGCCGGTCGAGGACGGCCGCCGCCCGCGTCAGGGCGGCCGGATCCGCCACGACGGCCTCCGCGTAGGACCCGATCAGTGCCTTGAGGTGCCGGGGCGAGCCGGTCTGCGCGACGCGGCCCCGGTCCACCAGGGCGATGTCGTCGGCGAGCTGGTCGGCCTCCTCCAGGTACTGGGTGGTCAGCAGGACCGTCGTGCCCTCGTCGCGCAGCTCGCGGACGACGGCCCAGACCTCGCCCCGGCTCGCCGGGTCGAGGCCGGTGGTCGGCTCGTCGAGGAACAGCACCCGCGGGCGGCGGACCAGGCTCGCCGCGAGGTCCAGGCGCCGCCGCATCCCGCCCGAGTAGCCGGACGCGGCACGGTCGGCGGCCTCGGTCAGACCGAAGCGCTCCAGCAGCGCGTCGATGTGCCCGGCAGGCCCGCGCACCCGGTGCAGCCGGGCGAACAGGCGCAGGTTCTGCCGGCCGGTGAGGTCGCCGTCCACGGTCGTGTCCTGTCCGGTGACGCCGATGACACGCCGGACTGCCGCCGCCTCCCGGACGAGATCGTGCCCGGCGATCCGGGCCGACCCGCCGTCCGGCCTCAGCAGCGTCGTCAGCAGGCGTACGGCGGTCGTCTTGCCCGCCCCGTTGGGCCCGAGGATCCCGCAGACCGTGCCTTCGGGTACGGCGAGGTCCAGGCCCCGCAGGGCGCGCACCTGCCCGAACCGCTTCTCCAGCCCCTCACTAAGTACGGTGTACGTAGTAGTCATGGCCCGACCATAGCGCACTACGTACGGTGTACGTAACTACGATGGTGGCCGAGGTGATGATCGATGGCTGGCCGAGCGGCCGTACCGGAAGTGATCTGGGCCCGTCCCGAGCGGACGGGCCGGGGGCCGAAGCCGGCGTACACGCGGGCCGACATCGCGGCGGCGGCCGTGCGGATCGCCGACGCGCAGGGACTCGACGCGGTGTCCATGCGGCATGTCGCGGCCGAGCTGGGCTGCGGCACCATGTCGCTGTACAACTACGTCCCCCGCAAGGAGGACCTGCACGAACTGATGGTCGACGCGGTCAGCGGCGAGCACGAGCAGTGGGAGCCGAGCGGCGACTGGCGGGCCGACATGCTCAGGATCGGGCGGCAGACGCGCGAGCTGATGCACCGGCATCCGTGGCTGCCCCGGCTGATGTCCCCGGTGTACGGGTTCAGCCCGAACGCCCTGCGGTACCTGGAGCACTGCCTGGCCTGCCTGGACCCCCTGGACATGACGTACGGCATGAAGATGCAGCTCGTCGGCATGCTCAACGGGGTCGTGACGATGTACGTCTCCAACGAGCTGGCCACCGCCGAGCGGACGCGGTCGCTGCCGTGGTCGGCGGAGCAGGAGAACGCGGCGCGGATCGGCTACCTGGGGAGCCAGGTGGCCACGGGCGCCTATCCGCGGATGGCGGCGGCCTTCTCCGAGGACCCGGGGCCGATCGACCTGGAGGCGGTCTTCGCGTTCGCGCTGGAGAGGGTGCTGGACGCGTTCGCGCCCAAGGGCTGATCTCCCGAAAGCCCTACAGGAGGGCCAACTGGCCCTCCGGGCCCTCCTCGTCCAGGGTCAGGACGGAAGCCGGGCGGCGGGCCCGGTGCGGCACCGGCAGCACCCCCGCCTCGCGCAGCTCCGTCGCCGTGACGGGGTCCGTCACCTCCAACTCCTCCTGTTGCGGACGCAGTTCCGACAGCAGCGTCAACACCGTGATCAGTTCGAGGAGTTCGGAGGTCCAGGGCTGGGGCCAGGTCCGCGGGCGGACGGCGGACAGGGTGCCCGGCTCGCCGGAGGCCGCCGTGCGGGCCGCGAACCACTCCTCCAGGACCCGTACGCCGCCCGCCTCGAAGTCCCAGGCCTGCGGGGGGACCGGGGAGATGCGGCCCTCGTCGAGGTGGAGGGCCTCCTCGTCGCGGTCGTAGCGGACGGTCCGGGGCAGGGCGGGGAGCGGGGCACGGACGTAGGGGCGGCGACCGCCGGGCAGCTTGGGGCGTTCGCCGTCGCGGCGCAGGAGCCACAGCAGGCGGTGGCCCAGCCCGACGCCGCGGGACCACAGCGCGGGGTCCCGGGTGAGGGGGACCGTGAGGTCGGGGCGGACGGTGGCGAGCGTCCAGGCCAGGAAGTCCAGCGGGTCCGGGGAGTGGCCGAGGTGGTCCAGCAGGCCCGGCGCGAGATTGGGTTCCCCCGCCTCGGGGCGGCGGTACAGCGGGCGGATCCGGCCGGTGCGCAGCGTCGGGAGGAGCGAGGTCGCCAGCAGGTGCGGGGCGTCCGGCGACTCCACCACGAAGACCTGGCACGCGTCCGCCACCCGCCACAGCTCGGGGCGGGCCGCGTCGATCAGCCGGTGGTCGGGGATGAGCCACCGCTCGTCGAACGGGGCGGCGAGGACCCGGACCGGCTCCGGGCAGGGGCCCGTGGCGCGGATCAGCCGCCCGGTCCCGGCGGCACTGCCGGGCAGCCGGCCGACCGCGGTGTGCGCGGTGCGTGAGCGGGTCGGCTCGAACAGGGCCTCGCGGTCCGCTCCCTCCGCCTTCAGGAGGGCGTCCCAACGGGCCTTCAGGGAGGCCGGGTCCGGGTCCGTCGGCCACCCCCGGCCCAGCCGCGGCGGTGCGACGGACCACGGCATGAGGTCCGCCAGCGGCGGAGCTTCGTCGCGCGTCACGCGTGGCATCGTACGACGTGCTCAGTGGGCGTCGAGGGTGACCGTGAAGGAGAAACGGTCGCCCCGGTAGTGGATGACGGCCACGTCCAGCGGGCGGCCGGCGCTGTCGTAGGTGACGCCCGTGTAGTGCAGGATCGGGCTCAGCAGCGGCACCGCGAGCAGCCGGGCGGTCTCCGGGTCCGCGAGGCGGGCCTCGACCGTGTCGGTGATCCGGCCGATGTCGGCGCCCACGACGTCGCGCAGCACCTTCGTCATCGGCCAGCGCACCAGGTCCTGCGGGTCGATCGCCGCGGCGAGTTCCGGACGGACGTAGTTGCGGGCGTGGTTGGTCGGCTCGCCGGTCTTCTCGTCGCCGCGCAGCCGGTGGTACGTCGCCACCTCCGCCAGGTCGGGGAAGTACTCGGCGACCTCGGCCGGGACCTCCGCCCCGCCGTGCGAGAGCAGTTGCGTCACCATGCCCGACTGCTGGGCCACGATCGCGTCGACCGAGCCCAGCAGCCGTACCGGGGCGCCCCGCTGTGCCGTCGGCTCGATGAACGTGCCGCGGCGGCGGTGCCGGGTGATCAGCCCCTCGTCCTCCAGCTCCTTGAGTGCCTGGCGCATGGTCAGCACGCTCACCCCGTAGTGCCCGGCCAACTGCTCCTCGGTGGGCAGCCGCAGGGGATCCCGGGGGGAACGGCCGAGTATCGAGGCGCGCAGCGACTGCGACACCTGGTACCAGAGCGGCAGCTTGCGGTTCAGGACGATCGAGTCGGGCGCGAAGGAGGTCACGGGGCCATCCGTACCTGTCGGCGATCCCTCAGTGCAAGGGGCGGAAGTGGCGTTCGAGGCCCGACCACACGTCGTCGTAGCCCTGTTGCAGCCGGTCCGATCCGGCCGCCTGCGGGGTGAGGGTGACCGGCCACCGCGTCTCGAACATGAAGGCCAGCCCGTCGTCGACCTTGTGCGGCACCAGCTCGGCGGCGCTCGCCCGGTCGAAGGTCTCCCGGTCCGGGCCGTGCGCCGACATCATGTTGTGCAGCGAGCCGCCGCCGGGTATGAACCCTTCCGCCTTGGCGTCGTAGGCCCCCTCGATCAGGCCCATGTACTCGCTCATCACGTTCCGGTGGAAATACGGCGGGCGGAAGGTGTCCTCGCCCACCAGCCAGCGCGGCGCGAAGACCACGAAATCCACGCCGGCCAGCCCCGGGGTGTCGGACGGGGACGTCAGCACCGTGAAGACCGACGGGTCCGGGTGGTCGTAGGAGACCGAGCCGATGACGTTGAAGCGGCGCAGGTCGTACACGTACGGGACGTGGTTGCCGTGCCAGGCGACGACGTCGAGCGGGGAGTGGTCGTAGTGGGCCGTCCAGAGGTTGCCGCAGTACTTGTTCACCACCTCGACCGGACCCTCGACGTCCTCGTACGCGGCGACGGGCGCGCGGAAGTCGCGCGGGTTCGCCAGCCCGTTGGCGCCGATGGGGCCGAGGTCGGGGAGGCGGAAGGGGGCGCCGTAGTTCTCGCACACATAGCCGCGGGCCGTCGCGTCGAGGAGCTCCACCCGGAAGCGGATCCCGCGCGGGATCAGGGCCACATGGCCCGGCTCGGCGTGCAGCAGGCCGAACTCCGTGCGCAGCAGCAGTCCGCCGCGCTCCGGGACGATCAGCAGCTCGCCGTCCGCGTCGCTGAACACCCGGTCCATGGAGGCGTCGGCGTGGTACAGGTGCACGGCCATGCCGGCGCGCTGGGCCGCGTCTCCGTTGCCTCCCAGGGTCCACAGGCCCTGGAGGAAGTCCGTCCCCGGAGCGGGGTCGGGGAGCGGGTTCCAGCGCAGCCGGTTCGGGTCCGCGACGGTGTCCGTGAAGGGGGCGGTGCGCAGGGCGCCGTTGTCCGCGCGGGTGAACGCCGGGTGCGCCGCCGAGGGGCGGATGCGGTACAGCCACGAGCGGCGGTTGTGGGCGCGCGGCTCGGTGAAGGCGGAGCCGCTGAGCTGCTCCGCGTACAGGCCGAGAGGGGCGCGCTGCGGTGAGTTGCGGCCCTCGGGCAGGGCGCCGGGCACGGCCTCGGAGGCGTGCTCGTTGCCGAATCCCGTGAGGTACGTCAGCCCCTCCGCCGTCTTGCGTGCGTCCCCGCTGTTCATACGTACTCCCTCGACCGGCGATTCCTCTGTATCACCGTAGGATTGCGGTTTCCCGGACGCAAGAGGTACGCGGGGTCCTCCTCTCGGAGGACGATCACCGGTGGCGGGAACCAGACCCCAGGGGGATCCCCGTGTCGTACCGGTGTTCTACGCTCCGAGACATGTCGTGGAGTCGTGGAATCCTGCCCGCACTCGCGGTCTGTGTCCTGTTGGTGACCGGAGCCGCGGGCTGCGCGTCCGATGACGCGTCCACGCCGACGGGGCAGGAGAGCGCGATCTCGCCCTCGCCCGTCGGCAAGGTGCTGGACGACACGGACGACGACGGCCGGCACTACCGGGAGGTCGGGAAGAAGGGCGCTCCGCAGGTCGCCCTGGAGGTGGAGCCCGACGCCGAGGGCGGCTGGGACGTGCGCCTGAATCTCCGCGACTTCGCCTTCTCGCCGTCCGGCACCCAGGCGCGGGCGGTCACCGGCCGCGGCCTCGCCCGGCTCTTCGCCGACGGCGAGCCCCTCGCCGACCTCCGCGACACCTCGTACCGCATCCCCGAGGGCTACCTCGCGCACGGCACCCACCAGGTCACCGCGCGGCTGTACGCGGACGACGGCACGGTGTGGGCCGTCGACGGGAAGCCGGTGGAGAGCACGGCCGACATCACGGCCTCGGAGCCGGAGCCGGAGCCGGGGTCCGCGTCGGAGTCGCCGGCGGGCGATCCGGGTTCCTCGTCCCCTTCCGTGCTGAGTGCACCGGGCGCCTTCCCCCGTACCGAGGGGCAGGGTTCACCGGACCGCGGCGGAAAGGCATCATGAAGCCCGTGCCCCACGCGACATCGCTCCGTCGCGCGCCCGTGCAGCGGCGCAGCGCCGAACGGCTGACCAGAATCCTCGACGCCTGTGCCGACCTCCTCGACGAGGTCGGCTACGACGCCCTGAGCACCCGTGCCGTCGCCCAGCGCGCCGGTGTCCCCATCGGGTCCGTCTACCGCTTCTTCGGCAACAAGAAGCAGATGGCGGACGCGCTGGCCCAGCGCAACCTGGAGCGGTACGCCGAACGCGTCACCGAGCGGCTCGGACAGGCGCGGCCGGGGGACTGGCGGGCCGCCATGGACGCCGTGCTCGACGAGTACCTGGCCATGAAGCGCACCGCGCCCGGCTTCTCCCTCGTCGACTTCGGCAACCAGATCCCGGTCGGATCGCGCGCCGAACCCAACCACCGCGTTGCCGACCGTCTCACCGACCTGCTCTCCGGCCATCTCGGACGCAGCCCCGACGACGACCTGCGGCGCGTCTTCCTGATCGCCGTGGAGACCGCGGACACCCTCGTCCACCTGGCCTTCCGGATGGCGCCCGAGGGCGATCCGAAGGTGATCGACGAGACGCGGGAACTGCTGCGGGCGTATCTGGGACGCGTACTGGACTGAGGGACCCGGCCGATCCGTCGGCTCCTCACCCTCCCCCACATGCGTACCGGTCGGTATGCTCGCGGGAAGAGAGCGTCACCGCCGCCGCCTTCCCTGGAGGACCCGTGTCCCGCACCGCCCTGCGAATCTGCCCCCTGTGCGAGGCCACCTGCGGGCTGACCCTGACCATCGAGGGAACCCGGGTCACCAGCGCCCGCGGCGACCGCGACGACGTGTTCAGCAACGGGTTCATCTGCCCCAAGGGCGCCTCCTTCGGTGCCGTCGACGGCGACCCGGACCGGCTGCGCACCCCCCTCGTCCGCCGGGACGGCGAACTGCGCGAGGCCACCTGGACGGAGGCCTTCGACGCCGTCGCGGCGGGCCTGCGCCCGGTCGTC
>NZ_MUBA01000471.1:0-225 GCF_002154575.1 Streptomyces bobili | reverse complement strand
CACCGCCTCCACGGTCGACCAGATGCCCAAGCACGTCTCCAGCGGACTCCTCTTCGGCGACGCCAACGCCATCCCCGTGCCCGACCTGGACCACACCGACCACCTGCTCCTCATCGGCGCCAACCCCCTGGAGTCCAACGGGAGTCTGTGCACCGCCCCCGACTTCCCCGGCAAGCTCAAGGCGCTCAAGGCCCGCGGTGGCACCCTCACCGTCATCGACCCGCG
>NZ_MUBA01000470.1 GCF_002154575.1 Streptomyces bobili | reverse complement strand
TCGGCCACGGCGACCGTGCGGTCCGCCTGGCCCAGCCCCGCCCGCTTCACGGCGGCGTCGTCGAGGGAGAACTCCGACCAGCCGTGCCCGGCGTGCACCCCGCCGATGGACATCACGAACAGGTCGAAGGCGAGGGACTCCAGGGTGCGCAGCGCGAGCGGCCCCACCAGGGACCGCTCACCGGGCCGCGAACGTCCGCCGACGACCAGCAGCTCGATGCCGGGCCGGTCGGCCAGCCGTACCGCCGCCTGCAGACTGAGCACGGCGACGGTCAACGGGGCGCGCGCGGCGAGGTGTTCGGCCACGTGCGCGGTGGTGGTGCCGGCGTCCAGCAGCACGCGCGTCCCCGGCTCCACCAGGCCGGCGACGGCCGCGCCCAGCCGGTCCTTGGTCGCGCCCTGCCATGCCTCGCGCGCGTCGAAGCCGGCGCCCTCCTCGCGGGCCCGCGCCGGTACGGCGCCGCCGTGCACCCTGCGGACGAGGCCCTGTTTCTCCAGCGCGTCGAGGTCGCGGCGCACGGTCATCTCGGACACCCCGAGGCGTTGGGCGAGTTCGGCGACGGAGACCTGCCCCGCGGCTCCTTGGACGAGCCGCAGGGTGAGGTCGAGACGGTTGGCGATACCCATGAGGGCAGTTCTATCACTTGGATGTGAGAACGCACATCATATTGTTCGCACTGGGCGGCTCAGGCGTCCAGCAGCGTCCCCGGCAGGTCGAACCGCTCGGTCGCGCCGGAGCCGAGGTTCACCCGGACCACCGAGTCCTCGCCGTAGACGAGCCAGCCCGCCGGCGTACGGGTGAGGTGCTGGGCCGCGGCGAGGCCCTCGACGCGGGCGCGGCGCAGTTCCCTGCCGGTGCCGGCGTCGACCTCCACGAGATCGGTGTCGCCGCCCGTCGACGCGGCGACCACGATCGTCGTGCCGGTCGCGGCGACGGCGTCGGCCCGGCCGCCGTCCACCGAGACGGCCGTGTCGGCGGCGTTCCTGGTCACCGAGACGCGCACCTTGCCGGAGGCGACGGACGTGCTCCCGGCCGGGGCGCCGACGACGACCGGACGGCCGGCCGGGCAGGCGAGGCCCGTGACGTCGAGCCCGGCCGGCCGGGCCACGGCGGTGACCTTGCCGTCGGCCAGCCGTACGACGCTGACGCGGGTGTCGGAACCGGAGCCGTCGGCCAGGCAGACAGTGTCGGAGGCCGGGTCGGAGGCGGCGAGGCCGATCGTGCCCGGGATCCTCACCTCGCGCCGAGTGGACCAGTCGGCGGGGTCGCGCACCAGCACGGTGGACTCCGGGGACCCGCTCGCCGACTTGGCGTCGGGCAGCCCCGCGACCTCGGCGACCAGCGTCCTTCCCGGCAGGACGCGGCGCAGCCGTTCGTCGCCCCGCAGGCCGTCCAGCGTGTGGTCGGCACGGTTGACGAGGTAGCGGCGGTCCGGCTTGCCGCCCTTGCGGGGGACGGTCACCAGCCAGCGCCCGTCGGCCAGTTCGACGATCTGCGGGCTGACCGCCCGGTCGTCGTCGGCTTGCTGGGGCACGACGGCGAGGCTCTCCGCGCGGGACGTGTCCGCGTTGACGCCGACGACCGTCACCAGGCCGTCGACCTCGGCGAGCGCGAAGGCCGAGGCGCCCTTCCAGTCCGTGCCCAGGTCGACGCCGCCCGGCCCCGAGCAGGCGGTGGCGAGCAGGGCGGCCGTCGCCGTGAGCGCGGCGGCGGAGAGGGCCGTACGCACGCGGGCGGGCGTCGCCGTGCGAGACGTCGGGTGATTCACGGGATTCACGGGATTCATGGGGCTCACGGGGCTCGCGGGGTTCATGGGGGGATTCACGGGGTTCACCAGTCCTTCATCGCGTCCGTGGGGGACATCCGGGCCGCCCTGCGCGCCGGGACCAACGACCCCGCCGCCACCACCAGCACGGTCAGGGCGAGAAGCAGCAGCAGGGTGACCGGCGGCGGGAGCAGCACCCAGCCCTCGACGTACGGCGCCAGGTCGGCGCTGCCGCGCAGGAGGGCCGCGGCGACCGAGCCGAGGAGGGCGCCGAGCACCGTGCCGAGCAGTGCGGCCACCGCGCCGGCCACGGCCATCTCGACGACGAGCATGGTGAGGACGGCACGGGTGCGGAAACCGACCGCCTTGAGGATGCCGATCTCCTGGGCGCGCTGCCGGGACAGCGCCCCGGTCACGGTGACCGCGCCGACGAAGGCCAGCACTCCGAGGACGCCGAGCAGTACCTGGCCGACGACCCGGATCATCTCCAGGACGGCGGGCAGGGCGTCGAGCTGCTGCTGGAGGGTGACCGCCGGATAGCCGAGCCGCTGCACGGCCTCCGTCACCTCGGGCACGTCCGCGGCCGTACGGGCGACCACGGTCAGCTGGTCGTAGCCGATGGTGGCGAGGTAGTTCTTCTCGGGTTCCCCGGAGCGCTGGGCGGCCCAGCCGATCACGGTGGGGTCGGCGGCGTAGGCGGCGTCGGGGTTGTCGAGCTGCCAGGTGGGGTCGTACACCCCGACCAGGCGGGCGTGGCCGGTGACGCCGGTGCCCTCGCCGGGCCGTACGAAGCGGGTCGTCTCCGTCTCGACGTCCTGGCCCACCAGCGCGCTCAGGTCGACGCCCTGGGAGGTGGCCGGGGTGACGATCTCGCCCGGACGCAGCGGGAAGAGGTCCTCGCGCACGGACTTCGTGATCGGCGGGGTCAGGGCCGGGCGGTGGGTGGTGGCGTACAGCAGGACGGTGTCCCCGGCGTCGGTGAGGACGCCGAACGACACCTGCGCCCGGTGCTGCACGGACTCGACGTGCGGCAGCTTCGCGAGGCGTGCCGCCGTACGGTCCGTCAGGGGCGCGGTGCCGGGCCGGTCGGCGGGGCGGTCGACGGTGATGCTGCGGTTGGCGTTGCTCTCCTTGACGCCCGTGTCGGTGACGCCCTGCGCCCGTCCGGCGATGCCGAGCGCGCCGAGGCAGACGGCGGCGGCGACGGAGACGAGCGCGACGAGACCGAACAGGCGGCGGCGCAGGGCGAGGACGTTGGCCAGGGCCAGGCTGAACACGTTCACTTGGCGCTCCCCTTCTTCCTCTGCGTCTCGGAGGTCACGAGGGCCCCGCGCTCCAGCCGGTGCACGACGTCCGCGAACTCGGAGACGGCCGGGTTGTGGGTGACGAGGAGCACCGCCCGGCCCTCGTCGGCGAGTTCGCGGAACAGGCCGAGGAGCAGTTCCTCGCTGTCGGTGTCGAGGTTTCCGGTCGGCTCGTCGGCCAGGATCGCGGGCGGGTCGTTGACCAGCGCGCGGGCCAGGGCCACGCGCTGCTGCTCGCCGCCGGACAGTTCGCCGGGCAGATGGTCGGCGCGCTCGGCGAGTCCGACCCGCGCGAGCAGGGTGCGGGCGCGTTCCTCGCCCTCGGCGCGCCGTCCGGCGTACGGCAGGAGGACGTTGCGCAGCGCCGAGTGCTGCGGCAGCAGGTTGTACGACTGGAAGACGAAGCCGAGCCGGCGGCGGCGCAGGCCGGCCAGCGCGTCGTCGCCGAGCCCCGAGGTGTCGACGGGGCCGTCGGCGCCCTCGACGACCACGCGTCCGCTGTCCGGCTGGGTGAGCAGCCCGAGGATGTGCAGCAGTGTGGTCTTCCCGGAGCCCGAGTGGCCGACCAGCGCCGTGATCTCGCCGCCCCTCACGGTCAGGTCGACCTCGCGCAGGACGTCGACCCTCCTTCCCCGCAGGGGGTAGGACTTGCCCACGCCCTCGGCCCGCAGCAACGCGTTCACCGAATTTCCGCTCACTTTCCGTGCTTCGTGGCCCCGGTCGGCAACCAGCCCATGGCGCCGTCCAGTTGCCGGTCGAGCGTCCATACGCTCCAGGTGGTCTTCAGATCGCAGGCCTCGTCCCCGCCGCCGACCCGGTACAGGCCGGGCAGCCCCGGACAGCCCTCGTACGGCGTGACACCGCGCCCCAGTGCCTCGCGCAGAGCCGCGTCGAGCCGGCCGCCGAGCAGCGCGTAGGCCCGTACGACCAGCGCGTAGCCGTAGAGGGAGGTGAACCGGTCCGGGTGCAGGGCCCAGCGCTTCAGGGTGCCGGCGTCGATCCACGACGGGACGGCGTCGCGCCGGCCGCTGTCGGCGAGGCCGACGACGACCGTGGCCGCCGCGACGACGCGCTCCGGGGTGTCCGGGCGCCAGCGGCCGATCTCCGGGACGCCGGTCGTGACGCCGGCGTCGGCGCAGGTCAGGGCGGTGCGCTGCCACTGGGTGGCGTTCGTCTCGGTCACGGTGGCCGGGAGGACGCGCGGGTCGGCGCAGAGTTTGCGCGCCGCTCCGCTCGCGTCGCCGCCGCCCTCGGTGACGGTGCGCAGGGCGGCCCGGTTCAGCTGTTCGGGACCCTCCTGGCTCGCCTCGCCGGACGCCTCCTCCCGCTCCAGCGCGGTCAGAAGCGCCGGGTCCTCGCGCGACCAGCCGGCCAGTGCCCGCAGCCGCTGCACGAAGAGCGAGGCGTCGGGGCTGCCGAGGTAGGCGCCGGGGTCGCGCACGGTGCCGTCGTCGAGCCGCTCGCCGTCCAGCCGCTTGAGGACCGGCGCGAACACGCTGTCCGGGGAACCGGCCGCCTTGAGGATGTGCACCAGGTTGTGGAGCTGCTCGTAGGGGAGGGTGGCCGCGCCGTCGCGCAGCACCGGCTCCCAGATCCGGCGGTCCACGGCGGGCCGCTTCCCGGCGGCCTCCTGGAGCAGTACGTAGCTGTAGGTGTCGTCGAGCCGGACCGCCCTGGTCTCGGGCGTGAGGTCGGCGAAGTCGTCGGTGCGCGGTGCCGCGACGCGGGTGAGCGGGGCGGGAACCGGTTCCTTCAGGAGTTGCAGCGAGCGGGCCAGGGCCCCGGCCTGGTCGAGGGCGCGCACCCGGCCGGCCGTCGCGCGCAGCCAGGAGACGGTGGCGGCCCGGTCCGCCGCGGGCAGTTCCGGCAGGCGCCCGAGGGCGTCGAGGACCTCCAGGGCCGCCCAGGTGGCGCCGAGGCGGGCCGCGTCCCCGTCGTCGCCGAGGGCGGGGTCGACGTACCAGCCGCCCGCCGCCCGCAGCCGGTTCACGTCGGCCGCGTCACCGGCGCCCAGCGCCTCGCGCGCGCCGGTCCGCCACAGCGGGACGAGCCACTCGCGGCCCCACAGCGGTGACGCCTCCAGCGCCTCGCGGCGGAACGACGCGACGCGTTCCCCGGCCATGCCGGTCCGCGGGTCCCGGCCCAGTTCGGAGAGCGTCCGCAAGGCGTACGACTGGGCCTGGGGACCGGCGGGTTCCTGGCGCAGGAACGGGTGGTAGTAGTAACCGTTCTGCTCGCTGACGAGCAGGTCGAATTGACGGGCGTCGGCCGGTTCCCGCCGCCCGGAATCTCCGCTTCCGGACGTGCACGACACCACGAGCGCGGCGCATATGGCCGCCACCGCCGCGCGGGACGCGACACTCCGTCTCCCGCGCTTGTCACCACCGATGAATCCCACGAACGCCCCCGTGCGTCGTATTTCTCCGCGCACACCACCGGCGCCTCCGCATTCACACGAAAAGGAATTCCCGTGATTGCGGAAAAAGCGCGTCGGAAATGCGATGAAAACGTGAAGGGAATGCCACACCGCCGGGCCCTGACGGTGTGGCACCCTCTGGAACGGGCCTCGCGGGCGTCAGTTCACCCGCGTCGGCTCACCCGCGTCGGCCGACGGTCAGGCCGCGCCCGCGTACGCGCACTTCTCGCTGACCTTGATGGCGCTCGTCACCTGGGCCGAGCCGCAACTGCGCGTCGACACGTAGGTGGTGGCGCCGCCGGGCCGCATCTGGCCGTAGGTGTCGGAGATGTTGGCGTTGGTGTTCTTCCACCGCACCTCGCCCAGCGACCGGCTCTTCATCGTGAGCGTGGCCTCGGGGTTCTTGGAGATGGTGAGGGAGACGCTGATGCCGTGGGCCTGGAGCTCCGCGCGGTTCTGGATCCACTTGGCCTTGCGCGGGTTGGTGCCGGACATCTTGGTGGACGCCTTCCAGTCGCAGGCGGACACGTAGAAGCCGCAGTGCCAGGCGTTGACCGACACCTTGTTGCCGCCCGGGAGCCCCACCGAGGTGGAGGCGGAGGTGGCCTGGGCCGGCGACGCCGTGAGCACGAGCGCCCCGGCCGCGCACACGGCGGCGGCCCCCGAGATCAGGCGCATGCGTATTCCGTTGGTCATTCGATTGACTCCCCGTATTGTTCATTGTTGAATCGGTTTCCCGGTATCGGAAACCAGCCCCGACCCGCCCGTTTCCCCCGAGCGGATCAAGCGCCCAGCAATTACCGCATGGCTTGATCATTACTGTCCAATCCAGCCATCGGATTCCCGGCGTGAAGCACCCCACAGGAAATCGATGGAACCCGAACCGGAGAAATGCCGTCCGCTACCGCACCCCGGTTCCGTACAACCCCTCGGCCCGCGCGCGAGTCAGTCTGGGCATGACACGCCTGTATACGACGACGGCCCGCCGCACCCGACGCGTGCTCGTGCCCGTACTCGCCGTCTCCGCCCTGCTGACGCTCGGCACGGCGGGCCCCGCAGCCGCCGACAGCGACCAGCTCTGGACGTACTCGGACCCCTACGAACTGATCCTGCCGGGCGCCTACGAGGACGGGTCCGCGCCCGAGCGGACCGTCACGCTCCACGTCACCCACGACAACATCGCGAACCCGGTCGGCGCCGGACGCCTGAGCGTGGACGCCACCGAGCTGGCCGCCCTCGCCAAGATCACCTGGCCGGCCAACTGCACGCCCGACACCGCCGCCACGGCCGTCTGTGATGTCCCGTCCCTCACCGGCACCGACCGGGTGACAGCCGCCGAAATCAAGGTCAGCGCACTGCCGGGCACCCCGGACGGCGCCGTCGGCACCCTGCGCTACACCGCCGTCGCCGGCGACCTGACGTCCTACCCGGGCGAGACCCGGGTGACCGTCGGCAACGGCCCCGACCTGGCCCTGAGCCAGTCCCCCCGGCAGGACGGCGTCACGCCCGGCACCCTGATCAGCGCGCCCGCCACCCTCACCAACAACGGCAACCGCACCGCCGAGGGCGTCCTGCTCCACCTGTTCGCCTCCCGCGGCCTCGCCTACACCGAGCGGCCCGCGAACTGCGAGTACCTGGACACGGAGGTCGGCACCCAGGCCCTGTGCGTCCTCGACGAGGCACTCGCCCCCGGCGATTCGATCGCCCTGGCCAACCCCTTGAAGGCCCGCCGCAACGCCCTGTACGAGCGCTTCGACTACTCGGTCGAGCCCTACTCGGCCGAGGCCCTGGAAGCGGCCCGCGCCGGCCGCACCTACACGCCGGGCACCGGCGCCGAGCTGCAGACGGCCCCCACGACAGCCCCCCGTACCGCCACCACCACGACACCCGTCCCCGACCTGGACCCCCAGGACAACGCCCGCAGCGTCATCATCCACGCCACCAACACCGCCGACCTCAAGCTGATCGGCAGCCGGGTCGAGGGCGCGGTCGGCGAGACCGTACGGGCCGACATCACGGTGAAGAACCGCGGCCCCGCATGGGTCGCCTCACTCGGCGCGGGCGAGCCCGTGGCCACGGTCGACGTCCGCATCCCGGCCGGCACGACCGTCACCGCCCGCCCGGACACCTGCTACGCCCTGACCGCGGACGGCGAGTGGGTCGAGGAGCAGCTCGGCGCCCCCCGCTACCGCTGCCAGACCCCCATCTACCTGAACGAACGCGCCATCCACACCTTCCCCTTCGACCTCCGCATCGACAGCGCGGCCCGGTCCACCGCGCCGGTCGCCATCGACAACAACCAGTACGAGCCCCCGATCCGCGCCTACGACCCCGACCTGACGAACAACGCGTCCAGGATCGTCGTCAACGGCTGACCGAACCCGAGCCCGACGGGCACTGATGGGCAGACAGAGGCCAGGGACACGCCGGTCTTACGGCGTGTCCCTGGCCTCTGTCTGCCCA
>NZ_MUBA01000047.1 GCF_002154575.1 Streptomyces bobili | reverse complement strand
GAGGTGGGTGGGGTGGGGTGACGTCGGCCATTTGACCGGGCATCGCCGACCTCAGTCCGAGCAGGTCAGAGCGAGGGTGAGGTCTCACGGCCCCCCGCCACCCGCAGCGTCACCGTCGCCGCGACTCCCGCGAGGACGCCCCACAGCAGTGCGGCCGTCACCCCCTCGCCCAGGCCGGACGCCACGTACATCAGCCCTGAACTCGTCCCCGTCCCGTCCTGCGCCATGCGCAGCGACTGCGCGGCCAGCAGGCCGAGGACGGTCGCGCAGACTCCGCCCGCCGCCATCGCCGGGACGGACACCCGGGTGAGGAGGCCGGGCAACCAGCGCAGGGTGCACCAGACGACGGCGAGGAGCAGGACGTCTCCGAGGCGGTACAGGAGCCAGTCGCCGAGCGGTGCGCCGGCCGGGCCGGACCACGCGCCGAGCAGCAGCCACTGGCGCAGCAGGTCACCCGGTTCGCCGAAGAGTCCGCTGCCCGTGAAGGCCGTCTGGAGGGTGGCGGCGTTCGACTGGTACGAGAGGACGATCAGGGAGACCGCGACCACCGCGGTTCCGGCGGTGGCGGCCAGCACGGCCGGCCGCGACGGAACGTTTTCGCGCGGCTGCGGCTCGGTGCCCTTCAGCGCAAGTCGCGCCACGAACACCGTCCAAGCCGCCGTGGCCAGCGCCACCGGTACCGCGATCTGCCGCCCGGACGCGGAGGCGGACGCAAGCTGCGGCAGGAAGCGGTAACTGCCGTGCCCTCCGGCCGCGATGAGCCAGGGAGCGGACACCGTCACCGCCAGGGTCGCCGCCACCAGGCCCCAGGCCCACAGGGCGAGCAGCGCGGCCCACGTCCGGCGGCCGCGCTCGGCGGGAAGTCGCCGGATCAGGAGGAGCGCCCCGGCCGTATAGAGGACGAACACGGCGGCGAAGCGGATCTGGATCGCCGTGTGGTGCAGGTCGAGGTAACGGGAAGCGCCGGTCCCGTCGACGTACCCGCCCGCGGTCCCGGAGGGTTCGTACGCCCAGGGCAGCAGCCATCTCCGGAGGTCGGCGACGGCCGCGAAGCCGAGGACGTCGTTCGCGCCCTCCAGACGCAGTGCCTCGGCGCTCGCCCCCGCCCACCACAGCAGCAGCGTCACCATCAGCCCGCCCGCCACCGCCGGTATCGCCGCGCGCCGGTACTCCATGTCCTGCCCCCGTGTTCGTCTGCCGTCGGCCCAAGTCGACCTGTCGCAGGGGACATTACGTGGACGCGGTCACATGCTGAACTTCGTTTCCTCGCCGCCCGACAGCCGGCGCAGCACCGTCCCGCACCTCCGCGCATACGCCTGCTGCAACCCCCGTGTCGCCGGCCCGCCCGCCCGTGCGTACCACTTGGCGGGGCGGCTGAAGGCGGACACCGTGAGCCAGACCGTGCCGTCGCCCGTGCGGTCGACGACGAAGGATTCCTCGCCGGATTCGGGGTGGCCGGTGAGGGTGCCGTATGCCCAGCCTGCGCGCCGGTGTTCCTCCACCGTCCAGACCACACGGCAGGGGGCCTTGATCAGGCCGGCCAGGGTGACCGTGACGTCGACGTCGGGGGCCGCGCGCTCGGCGCTCGCCTCGATGCCGATGCCGAGGGCGCGGTGCAGTTCCCAGGTGAGGACCGCCTCCGCGGCGCGTCGGAAGACCTCCTCGCCCTCGCCGAGGCGCGTACGCACGTGCAGGGCGTGGAAGCCGGGCGGGCAGAAGCCGGGCTCGCGCGTGGCGCCGACGTCCTCGTACGTGAAGTCCGCAACTGACATGGGACCCAAGAGTAGGGCGGCACCCGGAACGCCTTCTTCCCGGGTGCCGCCCCAGAGACGCTAGAGGCTCAGGCGACGTTGACCGCCGTCCAGGCCGCCGCGACCGCCTTGTACTCCGTGCTGGTGGAGCCGTAGAGCGCGGACGCCGCGCTCAGGGTCGCCGTCCGGGCGCCCGCGTAGTTGGTGGTCGAGGTCATGTACGAGGTCAGCGCCTTGTACCAGATCTGGACCGCCTTGGCGCGGCCGATGCCGGTGACCGTCGAACCGTTGGAGGTGGGGGAGTTGTACGAGACGCCGTTGATGGTCTTGGCGCCGCTGCCCTCGCTCAACAGGTAGAAGAAGTGGTTCGCCGGGCCGGACGAGTAGTGCACGTCCAGGTTCTTCAGCGTGGACGACCAGTAGTCGGCCGACGCGCCGTCCTTGCTCGGCTTGTCCTGGTAGCGCAGCGGGCTGCCGTCGCCGTTGATGTCGATCTTCTCGCCGATGAGGTAGTCACCGGGGTCCGAGGAGTTCGCCGCGAAGAACTCGACCGCCGTGCCGAAGATGTCGGACGTGGCCTCGTTCAGGCCGCCGGACTCGCCGGAGTAGTTCAGGCCCGCGGTGTTGGAGGTGACGCCGTGGGTCATCTCATGGGCGGCCACGTCGAGCGAGGTCAGCGGGTTGGTGTTGGACTCGCCGTCGCCGTAGGTCATGCAGAAGCAGGTGTCCGACCAGAAGGCGTTGACGTACGCGTTGCCGTAGTGGACGCGGGAGTAGGCCGCGACGCCGTTGTTCTTGATGCCGTTGCGGCCGAAGGTGTTCTTGTAGAAGTCCCAGGTGGTCTGGGCGCCGTAGGCCGCGTCGACCGCCGCCGTCTGGTCCGTGCTGGAGCTGGAGGCCGCGCCGGTGCCCCAGGTGTCGTCGGCGTCGGTGAACAGCGTGCCCGCCGAACTGGTGGTGCTGCGCGCCTTGTTGTACGTCTTGTGGCCGCCGCGTGAGGTGTCGTTCAGCTGGTACGTCGAACCCGAGAGGGCGGTGCCGAGGGTGACGGTGCCGGAGTAGAGGCTCTTGCCGGTGCCGGTCTCGATGCCCTGGTACTCGTACAGCTTCGCGCCCGTGGCCGCGTCGGTGACGACGTGCAGCTCGTTGGGGGTGCCGTCCTCCTGGAGGCCGCCGACGACGGTCTCGTAGGCCAGGACCGGCTTGCTGCCGTTGCCCGCCCAGATCACCTTGCGGGGCGCCTGCGAGGCCTCCGTGTCCTCGGAGCCCGCCGCCTTCGCCAGCGACAGTGCCTGGCTCTCGGCCTTGGTGGTGGGGACGGCCGGGGTGGTCGAGGCGACCTTGATGGTGGCCTTCGTCGCCTTGGTGACGCCCTGCTCCGCGCCGGTGGCCGACTCGTGGACGACGAGGTCGCCGCCGAGGACCGGCAGGCCGGCGTAGGTGCGCTCGTAGCGGGTGTGGACCGTGCCGTCGGCGTCCTTGACGACGTCGCGGACGACGAGCTTCTCCTGGGCGCCGAGGCCTATCTCGCGGGCCGTCGCGCCGGCGTCGGCCTGCTTGTCCTGGATGAGGGCGGTGCGGACGGCCGGGGCGAGCGCCGTCGGCACGGCGAGGGGCTTGGCGGCCGTCGCGTCGGCGGGGGTCTGGGCGACGGCGGAGCCGGAGGTGAGTCCGGTGGTGACGAGCGCTCCGGCCGCGACGGCGGTCGCGATGGCCAGGGTGGTGCGCTTGTGACGCGCGTAGAAAGTGGTGGGGGAGGAGGACACACAAGCTCCTTGGAAGTGGGGGGTGCCCGGCCGGCGTGGGGAGGCCGGCCGTGACGACGGTGAAGTTGTGCGGCGGGTGACAGGAAGAGTGGCATCCGGGTCGCGTACATGTCAGGACCCCAAAGTGATGTTGACCGAAAATCGACCAACCGGTGAACGTTTCCGCAGTGTGAACGGACCTGACCTCGGTCAAAGGCCAACAGAATCAAGGCAATCGACTGGCAAAAAGAGGACGCCGCCCCTGGAGCCGAAGCTCCGGAGCGGCGTCCTGTGGTGGGGGGTGGGCCCGCGTGCGGCCCCCTTCACAGCGTGGCGGCGACCTACGGGAAGGTCAGCTTCCAGCTGTTGATGTAGCCCGTGTCCACGGCCGCGTTGTCCTGGACCCTCAAGTTCCAGACTCCGTTGGCGACTTCGGAGGAGGCGTTCACCGTGTAGGTGGTGTTGAGGTTGTCCGCGCTGCCGCCGGTGCCGTACGCCTTCAGCGTGTACACCGTGCCGTCCGGGGCGACCAGCTGCACCCGGAGGTCACCGACGTAGGTGTGGACGATGTCGACCGCCACCGCGAGGTTCGACGGCGCGTTGCCCGTCCGGCCGGAGACGGTGACCGGCGAGTTGACCGCCGCGCCGTTGTCCGGAATCGATACGTCGTTGGTGCTCTCGAAGGAAGTGCCGCCACCGCCGCCGCCACCGGGCCGCGCGCCGACCGCGATGCCCGCCCAGGCGTGCTGGACGGCCGTGTACTCGGCGCTCGTCGTGCCGTACAGCTCACCGGCCGCCGCGAGGGTGCCCGTGCGGGCGCCCGCGTAGTTGGTGGTCGAGGTGAACTTCGTGGTCAGGGCGCGGAACCAGATCTTCTCCGCCTTGTCCCGGCCGATGCCGGTGACCGGCAGCCCGTCCGAGGTGGGCGAGTTGTACGAGACACCGTTGATGGTCTTGGTGCCGCTGCCCTCGCTCAGCAGGTAGAAGAAGTGGTTGGCGGGGCCCGAGGAGTAGTGCACGTCGGCGGACCCGATGCCGGAGTACCAGTTGTCGTACGACGAGCCGTCCTTGCTCGGCTTGTCCATGTAGCGCAGCGGCGTGCCGTCGCCGTTGATGTTGATCTCCTCGCCGATGAGGTAGTCACCGACGTCGGAGGAGTTCGCGGCGTAGAACTCGACGGTCGCGCCGAAGATGTCGGAGGTCGCCTCGTTCAGGCCGCCGGACTCGCCGCTGTAGTTGAGGCCGGCCGTGTTGGAGGTGAGCCCGTGGGTCATCTCGTGGGCGGCCACGTCGATCGACGTCAGCGGGTTGGCGTTGCCGGAGCCGTCGCCGTACGTCATGCAGAAGCAGCTGTCCGACCAGAACGCGTTGACGTAGTTGTTGCCGTAGTGGACGCGGGAGTACGCGCCGACCCCGTCGCCGCGGATGCCGGAGCGCCCGTGCACGTTCTTGTAGTAGTCCCAGGTCAGCTGGGCGCCGTAGGCGGCGTCGGCGCCGGCCGACTCCAGGTTCGACGCGGTGCCGTTGCCCCAGACGTCGTCGGGGCCCGAGAAGAGGGTGCCGGTGCCGGAGGTGCCGCGGTTGAGGTTGTACGTCTTGTGGCTGCCGCGGGTGGCGTCGGTGAGGTTGTACGTCGACCCGGACTGCGTGCTGCCGATGGTGACCTGACCGCTGTACACCGTGTTGCCGGTGCCGGTCTCGATGGCCTCCCACTCGTACAGCTTGGCGCCGCTGGTGGCGTCCGTGACGACGTGCAGCTCCTGCGGGGTGCCGTCGTGCTGGAAGCCGCCGACGACCGTCTCGTAGGCCACGGTCGGCGTGCCGTTCGCGGCCCAGATCACCTTGCGGGGCGCGCGGTTGACGTCGGGGCTCTTGGCGTCCTCCGCCTTCGCCGCCGACAGTGCCTGTGCCTCGGCCTTGGCCGCCGGCACCTTGGCCGTGGTGGTGGCCGGCTTCACGGCGGCGCGGGTGGCCTTGACGACGGACGCCGTCGCACCGGCCGGGGTGGACTCGACGACGAGGTCGCCGCCGAGGACCGGCAGGCCCGCGTAGGTGCGCTCGTAACGGGTGTGGACGGTGCCGTCCGCGTCCTTGAGGACGTCCCGGACGACGAGCGCCTCCTGGGCGCCGAGGCCCAGTTCCTTCGCCGTCGCCGCCTTGTCGGCGTTGGCGCCGCGGATCAGCTCGGCGCGCTGGGCGGGGGTGAGGCGGACCGATTCCGAGCCCGGTATCGCCTGGCCGGCAGCCTGCGGTGCCTTCACCGGGGCGGCCGTCGCGGCGCCGGACTGTACGGCGGCGGCGATGAGCGCGGACACGCCGACGAGGGCGAGGGCCGCGGCTCTGCGGGTGGGGGTGTGGGAGGTGCGTCTGCGAGGAGAGGAACTGCTGCTCAACACTGACTCCTTCTGCGCGGCCGCGGGTCACGCGGCCGGGGGGAGACCGCACGGCGGGTGGGCCGCGCGGGCACAACTGGGGCCGTACGCAGAAACGGGTGACGCTGTGGGGTTGCTGTGCAGTAGCAGTGGGAAGAGTGGCAGCCGACAGCGCTGTCTGTCAGGAGCGCGTCAGAAAGTTGGCTGGAAACAGTTCGTTGTCCGGGAGTTCATGTTCGATATACGGATCGGATCACTGGAGGCCGCCCTGAGGGTCCCGGCGCTCCCCGTGCCACGTCCCCCACAGCGACGCGTACGCCCCGCCCGCCCGCACCAGCTCCTCGTGCGTGCCGAGTTCGGTCAGCCGGCCGCCCTCCATCACGGCGACCCGGTCCGCGTCGTGCGCGGTGTGCAGCCGGTGCGCGATGGCGATGACCGTACGGCCGCGCAGTACGGCCGCCAGCGCCCGCTCGGTGTGCCGGGCGGTCGCCGGGTCCAGCAGGGCCGTCGCCTCGTCCAGGATCAGCGTGTGCGGGTCCGCCAGCACCACCCGCGCCAGCGCGAGCTGCTGCGCCTGCGAGCCGTCCGTACGGCGGCGGTCCGCGCCCACCTCCGCGTCGAGACCGCCGGGCAGCTCCCGCACCCAGCCCGCGGCCCCCACCGCGCCCAGCGCCTCCCACAACTCCTCGTCCGACGCGGCCGGTTCGGCGATCAGCAGATTGTCGCGGACCGTACCGAGGAAGACGTGATGCTCCTGGGTGACCAGGACGACCTGCCGGCGCAGCGTCTCCGGAGCCAGGTCCGCGACCGGCACCCCGCCCACCGTGACCGAACCCGCCGTCGGCGCGTCCACGCCCGCCAGCAGCCGGCTCAGCGTCGTCTTGCCCGCACCCGACGGGCCGACCACCGCGAGCCGCTCACCCGGCCGCACGGTCAGGTCCACCCCGCGCAGCACCTCACCGCCGCGGTCGTACGCGTACCGCACGCCCCGCACGTCGATCCGGTCGTCCACCGGGAGAGGCGCCCCGCCCTCCGGCTCGGACCGCGGGGCACGGGCCAGCCCCTCCACCCGCGCGAACGAGGCACCGCTGCTCTGGAACTGCTCGACCCGCATCAGGATCTGGTCGAGCGGCTCGTAGAGCTGGCGCAGATACAGCGCCGCGGCCACCACCGCGCCGAGGCTCAGCGTGCCCCGCGCGTGCAGCAGCCCGCCCAGCAGCAGCACCCCCGCCACGGGCAGCGTGTACGACACCTCCACCACCGGGAAGAACACGCTCCGCAGGAACAGCGTGCGAAACCGCGTACGCCGCGAGACCGCCAGCGCGTCCCGGCTCGCCGCCGTCCGCCGCTCCCCCAGCCGGAACGCCTCCACCGTGCGGGCCCCGCCCGCGGTCTCCGCGAGGATGTCGGCGACCTCCGAGGTGGCCGCCCCCTCCGCGAGGTACCCCGCACGCGCCCGCCGCAGGTACCAGCGCAGCGCGAACACGATCGGCGTCAGCCCGAACACCCCCACGACGCCGAGCAGCGGGTCGATCACGAAGACCGCGCCCAGCAGGAACAGCGCCTGCACCGCGCAGACCAGCAGCTCGGGCCCGGCGTCCCGCAGGGTCGTGCCCACGGCCGCCACGTCGGCCGTGCCGCGCGTGGCGAGGTCACCGGTGCCGGCCCGCTCCACGACCGACGCGGGCAGCGCCAGCGTCCGCTCGACGAAGCCCTCCCGCACCCGCGCGAGCGTCCGCTCCCCGAACCGGTGCCCCGCGTACCGGGCCCAGCGGGCCAGCACCAACTGCGCCAGCGCGCACACCAGGATGGCCGGAGCCAGCCGGTCGACCGCCGCCGTCCCGCCGCCGGAGCGCACCTCGTCGATGATCCGGCCGAGCAGCCAGGGCCCGGCCAGACCGGCCGCGGCGGCCAGCACGTTGAGCGCCACGACACCGGCGAAGACCCGCGCGTCGGCCCGCACCAGCCGGCCGGTGGCCCGCCGCACATCGGCCCGCGTGGCCACCGGAAGCCGCCCCTCGCCGACCTCCGCCTCCACTCCCGCCGCCTTCGTGTCCGACGTCATCGCACGGCCCCCTCGGCATCGGCGCCCTCGGCGCTCCCGGTCCCGGCGCCCTCGGTCCCGGCGGTCTCCTCCGTGCCTTCGGTGTCTTCGGCGCCCTCCGTGTCGCGCGCCACCAGGGCCCGGTACCCCGGCTCCGTCTCCAGCAGCACCCGGTGCCGGCCGCTCGCCGCGACCTTCCCGTCGACCAGGTACAGCACCCGGTCGGCGTGGTCGAGCAGCAGCGGGGAGGAACTCGTCACGACGGTCGTCCGGCCGGCGCGCGCCTCCCGCAGCCGCCGCGCGATCGCCGCCTCCGTGTGCGCGTCGAGCGCCGAGGTGGGCTCCACGGCCAGCAGCACCTCGGGATCGGCGAGCAGCGCCCGCACCAGCCGTACGCGCTGCCGCTGGCCCCCGGAGAGACTGCGGCCCTGCGCGGCCACGGTGGAGTCGAGCCCGTCCGGGAGGCCCCGCACGATGTCCTCGGCGGCAGCCGCCCGCAGCGCCCGGTCGACCTTGGCGGGGGACGGTGTGCCCCGGCCGCCCACCAGCTCGCGCAGGCTGCCGGCGAACAGGTCCGCCTCGTTGTCGGCGACCAGGATCCGCTCCCGCACCCGCGCCGCCCCCACCGAGTCGAGGCGTACGCCGCCCCAGGTGGCGTCGGTCGCCCCGTACCGGCCCAGCCGGTCGATCACGGCGGCCGTGTCGGCGGGCCGCGCGCCTGCCAGCGCCGTCAGCAGGCCGGGCACGACCCGCACACCGGAGGCGGGGTCGTACAGCTCCGCCGGCCCGGCGGGCGCGTCCTCCGTGCCGGTGTCCGGATCGGGCTCCAGGCGCAGCAGCCGTACGACCCGGCGAGCGGCGACCACGCCCCGGCTGAGGTGGTAGCCCATGTCGACGAGGAAAGCCACCGGGCCGACCAGCACGGCCACATAGCCGTACACCGACACCAGCTCGCCGACCGTCAGTTCGCCCTGGGCGGCGAGCCGGGCCGCGAGCCAGGTCACCACGGCGAGGAACACCGTGGGCAGGCCCATTCCGAGGGCCTGCATCCAGCTGGTGACCGAGCCGACCCGGTAGCCCTGGTCGCGCAGCCGCCGGGAGTCGCGGCGGAACGCGTCCGCGAAGAGGCTCTTGCCGCCGAGGCCGTTGAGCACCCGCAGGCCGCCCGCGAGGTCGCCCACGCGTGCGGTGAGCACGCCCTGCCGCTCCCGGTACTCGCCCTCGACGCCCTGGAGCCGGCCCATCAGAGGGCCGACCAGCACGGCGATGACGGGCATTCCCAGCAGCACGACCACCGCGAGCAGCGGCGAGACCGACACCAGCACCCCGGCGACGACGACGTAGACGACGACCGAGCCGATGCCCGGCCCGATCATCGTCAGGGACATGGCGATGGTCTGCACGTCGCCGACACCGATCGTGACGACCTCCCCGGCCCCGATCCGGCGCGGCAGCGCGGCACCCAGCCGGACCGCGTGCCGGACGACGACCTTGACCGTGCGGAAGTTGGCGTCCATGCGCAGCCGGGTCATCGTGCGGTGCCGCATGACGCTGACCCAGGCGTTCAACGCCCCCACCGCGAACAGCGCGGCCGTCCAGAGCACCAGCGCGGCCGTGTCACCGCCCTCCAGCCCGTCGTCGACCGCCCTCGACAGCAGATACGGCGCGACGGCCATCAGCACCATCCAGACGCTGGACAGTGCCGCCCCCGCCGGCGCCCGCCCCGGCTGGCGGCAGATCAGCCACCACAGGTACCACCAGCCGCCCCGGCAGTCGGGCGTGCCGGGGTCGGCGTAGGCGTCGACCGGCTCCCTCCGCGTCCGCCCCGCCCTCACGCGAGGCTGTCCCGCCAGGCGCGGTGCAGGTCGGCGAACCGGCCGGTGCCCGCCACGAGTTCGGCCGGGGTGCCGTCCTCGACGATTCCCCCGTGCTCCATGACGAGCACCCGGTCGGCGATCTCCACGGTCGACAGCCGGTGCGCGATCACCACAGCCGTACGGCCCTTCAGGACCGTCGCCATCGCCGCCTGCACCGCCCGCTCGCCGGGCACGTCGAGCGAGCTGGTCGCCTCGTCGAGGATCAGCACCGCCGGGTCGGCGAGCAACGCCCGTGCGAACGCGACGAGTTGGCGCTGGCCGGCGGAGATACGGCCGCCGCGCCTGCGGACGTCCGTGTCGTAGCCGTCGGGCAGGGTGCTGATGAACTCGTGCGCGCCGAGCGCCTTCGCCGCCCGCTCGATGTCCTCCCGGCTCGCGTCCGGCCGCCCGATCGCGATGTTCTCGGCGACCGTCCCGGAGAACAGGAACGCCTCCTGCGTCACCATGACCACCCCGCGCCGCAGTTCGGCCGTCGTCAGGTCGCGCAGATCGACACCGTCGAGGAGGACCCGGCCCGCCGTCGGGTCGTAGAAGCGGGCGAGCAGCTTGGCCAGCGTGGACTTCCCGGCGCCGGTCGAGCCGACCACGGCGACGGTCTGTCCGGCGGGCAGGGTGAGGTCGAAGCGGGGCAGCACCTCGCCGCCCGTGCGGTAGCCGAAGGCGACACCGTCGAACACGACCTCGCGGCCCGGCATGCCCGGCCGGCGGGCCGGCAGCTCCTGGGGCGCGGTCGGCTCGGGCACGGACGGCTCCTGGGCCAGCAGCCCGGCGATCTTCTCCAGGGAGGCCGCCGCCGACTGGTAGGAGTTGAGGAACATGCCGAGCCGGTCGATCGGGTCGTACAGCCGCCGCAGGTACAGCACCGCCGCCGCCAGCACGCCCAGCGCGAGGGAGCCGTCCGCGACCCGCTGGGCGCCCCACAGCACGATCAGCGCGACGGCCGTGTTGGCGACCAGCCGCGAGCCGACGACGTACCGGGCCATCTCCAGGAGCGCGTCGCCGTTGGTCCGCTCGTGCCGCTGGTTCAGCACCCTGAAGTCGGCCTCGTTGACGGCCTCGCGGCGGAAGGCGCGCACCGGCCGGATGCCGTTCACCGTCTCCACGAACTTCACGATCACGGACGCGATCGCGGTGGACCGCGTCCGGAACACCCGCCCCGCGCGCCGCTGGTAGATCCGCACCAGGAGGTACAGCGGCCCGAACGAGGCCACCGCGACCGCGCCGAGACCCAGGTCCAGCCAGAGCAGCATCGCCGAGATGTAGAGGAAGGACAGGACGACCGTGACCAGTTCCTGGAGGCCCTCGCTGAGCAGCTCGCGCAGCGACTCCACGTCGGTGGTGGAACGGGAGATGAGCCGGCCCGAGGTGTAGCGCTCGTGGAAGTCGAGGCTCAGTGCCTGCGCGTGCCGGAAGATCCGCCCGCGCAGGTCCAGCAGCACGTCCTGGTTGACGCGGGCCGAGGCGATCAGGAACGCGTACTGGAGCCCGCCACCGGCCAGCGCACACCCCAGATAGCCCACGCCCACCGCGATCAGCGGCCCCAGATCGTCCTCGCGGAACGCCGGCACGGCACGGTCGATGGCGTACGCCACCAGCAGCGGGCCCGCCTGCACGGCCGCCTGCTGGAGCAGCAGCAGGAACGTGGTGAGGGCGACGCGCGCCTTCATCGGGGCGAGCAGCGAGCGCAGCAGCGTGCCGGTGGCGCCCGGCGGGGTGGGCAGGACGTCCTGGTCGAAGGCGTCGGCGTGCTCCTTCGCGGCCGTCAGGTCCTCGTCGTCGCCGGCGGTGGGGGAGGCGGTCGTGGGCGCGGTCATCGGCGGTCGGCCTCCTGGTCCCCGGACATGAGATGGGCGTACTCGGCGTTGGTGTTCAGCAGTTCGTGGTGCGTGCCCACGGCGGTGACGCGACCGCCCGACAGCAGGGCCACCCGGTCGGCGAGCAGCACGGTGGACGGCCGGTGGGCGACGATCAGCGCGGTCGTGTCCGCGAGGACGCGGCGCAGCGCGGCCTCCACGGCGGCCTCCGTGTGGACGTCCAGCGCGGACAGCGGGTCGTCGAGCACGAGGAACCGGGGCCGGCCCACGACGGCCCGCGCCAGCGCGAGCCGCTGCCGCTGCCCGCCGGACAGGCTCAGCCCCTGCTCACCCACCTGGGTCCCGGTGCCCTGCGGCAGCGCGTGCACGAACTCGGCCTGCGCGACGGCCAGCGCCCGCTCCAGATCGCCGTCGTCCGCGTCGCCGCCGGCCCCCATCAGCACGTTCTCCCCGACGCTCGCGGAGAACAGCGTCGGCTCCTCGAAGGCGACGGCGACCCTCGCCCGCAGCTCCTCGCGGGGCATCGCGGTGATGTCCTCCCCGTCGAGGGTGATCCACCCCGAGGTCACCTCGTGCAGCCGGGGGACCAGCGCGGTGAGCGTGGTCTTCCCGCTGCCGGTGGCCCCGACCAGCGCCATCGACTCGCCGGGCCGGATGTGCAGATCGACCCGGTCGAGGACGGGAGGGGAGCCGGGGTCGGCGTCGGGGTAGCGGAAGGTGACACCGTGGAAGCGCAGGCCGTCGCCTCCCGGTGCCGCCGCACGCTCCTGCGTGCCAGTGCCAGTGCCAGTGCCAGTGCCAGTGCCCGTGTCGGTGGCGGATTCCGGCTCCGCGTCCATCACCTCGAAGTAGCGTTCCGTCGCCGTGGCCGCCTCCTGGCTCATCGCGAGCAGGAAGCCGATCGAGTCGACCGGCCAGCGCAGGGCGAGCGCCGTGGAGAGGAAGGCGACCAGCGTGCCCGCGGACAGCTCGCCGTCCGCGACCCGCACCGTGCCCAGCACCAGCGCGGCGCCGATGGCCAGTTCGGGCAGGGTCACGATGACCGCCCAGATCGTCGCCAGCAGCCGCGCCTTGTGCAGTTCCGTGCCGCGCAGGCCGAAGGACAGGTCGCGGAACGCCCGCGCCTGGCTGCGGTGCCGGCCGAAGCCCTTGATGATCCGGATCCCGAGGACGCTCTCCTCGACGACCGTCGTCAGATCGCCGACCTGGTCCTGGGCGCGTCGCGCCACGCGCGCGTACCGGTTCTCGAAGATCACGCAGGTGACCATGACGGGGATCGCGGGCCCCAGGACGACCAGCCCGAGCGTCCAGTCCTGGAGCAGCATGATGGTCACGCCGACGAGGATCGTCACCGAGTTGACCAGCAGGAACGTCAGCGGGAAGGCGAGGAACATGCGCAGCAGCATCAGATCGGTGGTCCCCCGGGACAGCAGCTGTCCCGACGCCCACCGGTCGTGGAAGGCCACCGGCAGCCGCTGGAGGTGCCGGTACAGATCGGCCCGCATCTCCGCCTCGACATGGGACAGCGGCCGGGCCACCAGCCAGCGCCGCAGCCCGAACAGGATCGCCTCCGCCGCCCCGAGCAGCAGCAGGGACAGCGCGCCCAGCCAGACGCCCGCCGAGTCCCGGTCCGCGACCGGCCCGTCCACCATCCACTTCAGCACGAGGGGGATCACCAGCCCCGTACAGGAGGCGATGACCGCGATGGCCGCGGCGGTGAACAACCGCACCCGCACGGGCCGCACATACGGCCACAGGCGCAGCAACGTCCGGACGGCGGAACGATCCTTGGCGGGTGCGGGTGTCGTGGGCATCAGGAGCGAGCCTACGGATCGCCACTGACAACGCCCACCGAGTTTTGGCCGGACCGGGCTCGGTCTTCGGACCTACGACCTGCGCGTTCGGGCCCTCGAACCGCGCGGGCCGAGGTGCGGTCGGGGGGCCGCCGTCATCCGATCGGCCGATGCCCGCGATTCAGGGCCGGCCCGGCCGGAACCGGAAGGGACCGACCGCTCAGCGGTCGGCCACCCGCATCTCGAACCAGGTCGTCTTCCCGCGGGGCAGCAGGTCGACGCCCCAGCGGTCGGACAGCTTGTCGACGAGGAACAGGCCCCGGCCGCTGACGTCCAGCTCCTGGACCGGCATCAGACAGGGCAGCCCCCGTGAGGGGTCCCGGACCTCGACGCGGATCCAGCCGCGCCGCCTGCGCAGGCGCAGTCCG
>NZ_MUBA01000469.1:7109-7459 GCF_002154575.1 Streptomyces bobili | reverse complement strand
GTACGCACACCGGTGGCCGGGTGCGGGGTCGGGCCGTACGGCGTGCCGGTCATGGTGTCGGTGTCGGTGGCATGAGTGCCGCGAGCGGAAGTTCCAGGAGCACTCCCGTGCCACGGGAGTGGAGGCCGCCGCCGAAGTGGATGTCGGCGCCGACGGACGCGGCCCGCTCCGCCATGCCGACGATGCCGAAGTGCCCTGTGCTGCGGAGCTGTTCGAGGGTGGTGCCGGGCGGCAGGCCGTTCCCGTCGTCGAGGACGCTCACGTCGAGGAGACCGTCGCGTACGCCTGCCCGTACCTCGACGCGGGTCGGGTCCGCGTGCCGGTGGGCGTTCTCCATGGCTTCCGAGGCG
>NZ_MUBA01000469.1:0-7038 GCF_002154575.1 Streptomyces bobili | reverse complement strand
GGCCCGTTCGGCGGCGACGGCCTGGGTGACGGCGAGCCTGGCCTTGACCGTCGTCAGGGCCAGCGTGGCGGTGCCGAAGCGGAGCATGAGGTTGCGCAGGGTGGAGCCGACGGCGCCGGTGATGACGCAGAGGCCGGGAAGCAGCAGCCTCTCCGCCAGGCTGGTGCCGGACTCCCGTTCGAGGGTGGCGTGGACCAGCAGCAGGATCAGCGACTGGAGCGAGGCGAAACAGGCGGCGCCACGCCAGCCGTAGACGATGCCGGCGAGGAGGGGGGTGCAGACACTGACGTAGGCGAGGGTGGTGTCGGGGCCCGCCGAGATCAGCAGCAGGGTGCCGAAGAGGGTGTCCACGGCCAGCAGGGTGGGGTGGCGCAGCAGGAGGGGGCCGAAGCGTTCCCAGTCCCGGAAGAGGACGTACGAGCCCATGAAGGTGACGACGACGGCCGCGCCGACGAGCCGGGCGCCCAGTCCCGGTGAGGCGTTGAGAAGGGCGGCCGGGGCGGCGAGCGCGATCATGGCAAGCCGGAAGCCGAAGACCTGGCGGCACATCGCCTGGAGGGCGTTGACCTGCAGCGGGATGGGGGGATGGGGGTCACGTGCGGCCCCTCGACCGGTCGTCCCGGACGCACGTGTGTGGTTCTCCTCGCCGAGGACGGCGACCGGAGCGCGGGCTGCCACAGCGGCTTCCCGAGCACGCTTACGGCGGCGGCGCAGCAGGCCGCCGCGTCCCCTCGGAGTGGCTGTCATGACCGTCATCCCGCTCGCCTACTCGCCCGTGATCGAACTGAAGTCGGTGCCGGAGCCCAGCAGCATGCCCGCGCCGAGGAGGAGCATGGTGGCCGGGACCATGAACGTCGTGATCATCAGCGTGGCCTTGGGCACGGCTCGGGCGGCCTTGCGGCGGGCGTTCTGCGCGTCCGTGCGGCGCATGTCCTTGGCGATCGAGACCAGGGTGTCGACGATCGGCGCGCCCAGTTCCTCGCCCTGCTGGAGTGCGGTGACGAACATGGCGACCTGCTCGGAGTCGTTGCGGCGGCGGAGTTCGGCGAAGGCCTCGCGGCGGCTCAGGCCGAGGTCCATCTGACGGAGCGTGATCCGGATCTCGTCCGCCCACGGGCCCTCGTACTTCGACGCCACCCGGTCGAGGGCCTGGCGGAAACCGAGGCCCGCGCTCACGACGACCGCGAGTACGTCCAGGAAGTCCGGCAGAGTGCGCTCGATCGCGTCCTTGCGAACCCGGATCGCGGACCAGATGCCGACCTCGGACCAGAACGCGCCGAAGGCGATCATGAGGAGGGCGAGGAAGAAGCTGCCCTGGAGCAGCGCTGCCAGACCGCCGACGCCGCCGATCGCGCCGTAGACCGCCCGGCGGGCCGCGTAGCGGTCGATCGTCAGGCCGCCGGGGTTGCCGGCGAGGTCGATCCTGCGGCGGTACTTGGCGACCTGCTTGGGGCCCATCAGGCGCAGCACCGCCGGGGCGTAGCGCATGCCGAGGCGGTCGATGAGGGAGCCGACGGCGCTGGTGCGGGTGGCGCCGATCTCCAGGGCCAGCGCGAGGTCGGTGGGCAGTTTCACCTCGGCGCGGTACATGCGTACGCCGGCGAAGGCGCCCCAGACGCTGAGGCCCATGACGAGGGCGAGCAGAAGTTCCATGGCGGTCGATTCCTCCCTTCGGTACTCGGCCTCAGACGTCGATGCGGGACATGCGGCGGATGAGGACGAAGCCGACGGCGTAGAGGGCGAAGGCGATGATCACGCTGGCCTGCCCGGCGGTTGATCCCGTCATGCGGTCGAGGGTGCCGTCGGCGACGCTGTCCATGAGGAAGAGGGCGCCGACTCCCAACGCCGGGACCGCGTAGGAAGTCATGCTCACCTGTGACAGCTGTGTCCGTACCTCCCGGCGGGTCTCCTTCCGTTCCTCCAGGGTCTCGGTCAGGTTGCGGAGTGCGCCGACGACCTGGCCGCCCGCCCGGTTGGAGAGGACCAGGGTGGTGACCAGGACGACGAGTTCGCGGGAGGGGAGGCGGTCGGCGAGTTCACCGAGGGCGTCGTCCAGGGAGTGGCCTACGGCCAACTGGTTGGCGACCTTCGCCAGTTCCTCGCCGGCCGGCGCTTCGAGTTCCTCCGCGGCCATGCCGATGGCGGTGCGCAGGGCGAGGCCCGCGTTGGTGGCGTTGGCCAGGATGCGGGCCAGTTCGGGAAGTTGGTTGATGAAGCGCTCGATGCGTTTCTGGCGTTGCCAGTTGAGGAACTGCCAGGCCGCCCACATGCCGAGCAGGCCGGCCAGCGGGCCGAAGAAGGGGGCCAGTGTGGCCTGGCCGATCAGCCACAGGGCGGCGACCGTCGCCAGCATGTACGCGAAGAACTCGCCCGGCGTCACGTCCAGGCCGGTCGCCGTCAGCCGCAGTTCCAGTCTGCGGCCGAAGTCCGTGCGCCGCAGGCGGCGGTCCAGGCCGCGGAAGCGGCGCCGGCGGCCGGTCAGCGGGACCTGGCCGGCGGCGGTGAGACGGTCGACGAGGGCGGCCCGCTGGGCGCGGCCTCGCGCGTACGTGTGCACGCCCGCGACGGCGAGGCAGCAGGTCAGCAGGCTCACGCCGGTGGTGAGGCTGATCAGGTTCTGGAGGGTCATGGGGGTCCTGCCTGTCCTCTTCCGTCCTGTTCCGTCCTGGTGGCTGCCTTCGCGAAGGCCGACCGAAGGCCGGCTATCGGGTCTCTCTCGTGGTCAACTCGTCGAGCGTGCGGGCGACTCCGAAGGCCTGCGGTATCGGCTGGCCGGCCATGTAGAGGCGGTCGGCGGTGCGGCGTGGCAGCGGGTGGTACTCGAAGACGCCGTGGATACGGCCGTCCGCGGCGAGCGGGCGGGCGTTGAAGCGGGCGATGGTCGCGAGCCGGTACGGCTCTCCGCCGTGGCTGTCGAGCAGCGCGATCTCCGTCACCCGCCGGGTCCCGTCCGCGAAGCGGGTGAGCTGGACGATGACGTCGACCGCGCTGTTGATCTGGTCGTGCAGGGCGACGAACGGGATCTCGACGTCGGACATGGACGCCAGGGTCTGCAGCCGCATCAGCGCGTCCTCCGCACTGTTGGCGTGGACGGTGGCCAGGGAGCCGTCGTGGCCGGTCGACATGGCCTGGAGCATGTCGAGGGACTCGCCGCCGCGGACCTCGCCGACCACGATGCGGTCGGGGCGCATGCGCAGCGAGTTGCGGACCAGGTCGCGGATGGTGATGCGGCCGTTGCCCTCGACGTTCGGGGGGCGGGACTCCAGGCGGATGACGTGAGACTGCTGGAGCTGGAGTTCGGCCGAGTCCTCGATGGTGATGATGCGTTCGGTCTCGGGGATGAGGCCGGAGAGGGCGTTCAGAAGGGTCGTCTTCCCGGTGCCGGTCGCGCCGGAGACGATCAGGTTGAACTTCGCCTGCACCAGGCCGGCCAGCAGGTACAGCATGGGTTCGTCCAGCGAGCCGAAGCCGATCAGTTCGTGCAGGGTGAAGGAGCGCGGGAAGCGGCGGATGGTGAGGATGGGGCCGGTGAGGGAGAGCGGGGGGATGATCACGTTGACGCGTTCGCCCGAGGGGAGGCGGGCGTCGACCATCGGGTTGGTCTCGTCGACGCGGCGGTTGACGGTGGAGACGATGCGTTCGATCGTCTGCATGAGCTGGTCGTGGGAGGCGAAGCGGATGGGCAACTGCTCGACCCTGCCCGCCCGTTCGACGAAGATCGCGTCCGGCCCGTTGACCATGATCTCGGTGATCGAGGCGTCCTCCAGGAGCGGTTCGAGGATGCCGAGGCCCAGGGCCTCGTCGACCACCCTGCGGATCAGCTGCGCGCGTTCCGTCGTGGACAGCACCGGGCCCTCGCGGCTGATGATGTGCCCGAGCACCCGCTCAAGGCGCGCCCGGCGCTCGGCCGCCGCCAGTGCACTCATCTCGGCGAGGTCGATCTCCTCCAGGAGCTTCGCCCGGTAGGAGGCGACCATGTGGCCGTCCTCGCCCCGGCCACCCTGCTCCTCGGGCGAGGTGATGCGGGCCCGCAGGCTCATCTCCGGTTCCTCCTCGGTGCGTTCGGTCCGCCGACCTACCTGGTGGGCTGTGGCTGCGCGTCGTGTCTGTGGGCTCGGGCTCAGTGGTCGACCGGCATCACCGCTGTCCTGTGGGCCTTGCCGAAGTCCCCGATGCCGGGGATGACGGACGGGATGGTGATGGCGGAGGTGACGCGGACCTCCTCGCCCAGGTCCTCGGGGGCGCAGCTCGTGCCGTCCGCCAGCCAGGAACTGACCGCGCTCTGACACGCTCCCTCGGCGCCCTCGTCGAGCGACGCGCTGCGGGCCCCGGCCCTGGCGGCCGTACCCGCCTGCTGTGCCACGTACGCGATCAGGCCGAGCTGTACGGCGGCCAGCGCGACGAGCAGCAGGATCGGGAGGAAGCCGAGATACTCCAGGGCGACCTGCCCGCGATCACGCCCCCGGCGTCCGCCCGCCCCGCCCCGCGACCGGCGCAAGGGCCACCTGCGTCCGTACGACATGTCAGTCGCCATCCTCTTCCTCCACGGCACCGGCGTGGCCCTTCACCGTGAACGGGAAGTCGATCGCGCCCGGGAAGAGGACCGGGACCCGGAGTGTGACGGTCGCCGTCACGTAGCCGCCCGACGTGGGGCAGCTGACCGTGGCCCCGGAGCGCCATGCGTCGCCCAGCTTGGCCAGTCCCGCCTGTTCGCACACGGCCTGCCGCTCCCCCCGCTGTGCCGCCGTCCCCGCCCGCACCGCCTCGTCGGCAGCATTCCCCGCGAGCGTGAACGTGTATCCCAGCAGGACGAACTGCCACACCAGCACCAAGGTCACGATGATCAGTGGGGTCATGCCGAGGAACTCGATGGTGACCTGGCCCCGGTCGCCTCTGCGTCGCCGTGATCTCACGTCACTCCCTCCTCCGCCGGAAGCCCGCCGACGCCCGTTCCCCGCCGCGCCCCGCCCGGCCGGACTTGCGGTGCTGGGACCCCTCCGGAGCTGCGACCAGGCCGAGTTCGCCCGCGAGGGTCCACATGGCCTGGCGGACGGTGCTTCGGCCGTCGAGGGCGTGGACGCGGCCGGCGTCCACGGCGGACTGGAGTTCCTTGAAGTGGGCGGGGATCACGGTCGCCGCGACGGGCGTGCCGGTGATCTTCTGGACGAGGCCGGGCTGGATCTCCGTACCGCGGCTGTGGCGGTTGACGACGACCGTGGTCTCCTCGGCCTTGCGGATCTGGAGGCGGTCCCACATGCGGACGGCGCGTTTGGCGCCGCGGACCGCGACCACGTCGGGGGTGGTGACGAGCAGGGCGCGGTCGGCCATCTCGACGACGGCGGCGCCGGCCCCGCCGAGCTGGGCGCCGCAGTCGACCACGACGACCTCGTAGCGGGAGCGCAGGGCGCCGACGATCTGGCGGGCGGCGCGGTCGGTGACCTCCTCGCCGCGTTCGCCCTCGCCGGGGGCGAGCAGCAGGGCCACGCCGGTGTCGTGGCGGAACACGGCCTCGGCGAGGATGCGCGGCGAGATGTCGGTGATCGCGGCGAGGTCGACGACCGAGCGGCGGAACTGGACGTCCAGGAAGGACGCGATGTCGCCGGTCTGGAGGTCCATGTCGACGAGGGCGGTGGGGCGGCCGGAGGCCTGGGCGGCGAGGGCGAGCTGGACGGCGAGCAGGGTGGTCCCGACGCCTCCCTTGGCGCCGCTGACCGTGACGACGGTGCCGCCTGCGCCGGTGAACACGTCGCCGCCGTGGCCGAGATGTCGTCGTACGCCCACCGACCACTGGGCGACGGCCTGGACCCGGTGGGCGAGGTCCTCGTAGCCGAGCGGCAGGGTGACCAGGCCGCGCGCGCCGGCGTCCATGGCGGCGGAGAAGAGGCCGGGTCCGGCGTCGGTGGTGACGAGGATGACGCCGACCGCGGGGAAGCGCAGGGCGACCTCGCGGACGAGTTCCAGCGCGGGGACGGGGCCGATGCGCTCATGGACGATCACGACCTCGGGCAGCTCGTCGACCGCCTCGGCGGACAGGCGGGCGAGGGTGTCGACCAGCTGCGTGGAGTCGGTGACCGGGGTGACGGGTTCGGCGTCCGGGAGCTGGCTGAGCAGGGTGGTGAGGGAGCGGACCGCGTCCGCGTCGCCGACGGCCGGGAGGATCCTGGTGGGCATGGGCGGCGGCCTCTCACTTGTCCGTGGTGAGTTCGTACGTACGGTCCTGTTCGGGGACCGTGGTGGGAGTGCCGGGCGCCACCAGGGCGAGCCGGACGCGCTTGGCGAACGACTCGGCGTACGTGATGCGCTGGGCGTCGAGGGTCGACAGCGCGAAGGTGATCGGGACGGCGTCGGTGGCCTGCTGTCCGCGTTCGTCCCTGTCCGGGTCCAGGGCGGTGATGTCGCCGACGTCGAGGACGCGGGCGTTGGTGACGATGATCTTCGACTGGTCGGGGTCGCTCTCGCGAGCACCCTCGAAGGTGGCGTAGACGTTGACGGAGGAACCCGGAGTGATCTTTCCGGCGACGCCGGTAGCCGCGTCGATCATGATGGCGACCTCCTGCTGGCCGGGCTGGAGGGCGGGCTGGTCGACGATCATGTCGCTCTGGAGCAGGGAGCCCTTCTTCAGCATCGTGACGGCGATCTTGCCGCGGATGTCCGCGAGGTCGGTCACCGCGTTCGCCGAGAGCCACCGCTCGGGCATCTCGACCTTCTCGAACTGGCCCGCGGTGAGCGGGGTGTAGGGCGCCACGCTGGAGCTGACCCGGTACGCGGTGACCTCGGGGCCGACCTTGGACTGCACGTCGTCGATGACGGAGAGGACGCCGGCGAAGGCGCCGAGGGCGCACAGGACCGACAGGAGCAGGAGGATCACGCCGCGGCGCTGACGGGAGTTCATGAACCGGTGCAACCTCGTTGGGGGTCGGGTCGAACGGACGGGAGCGGGTCGGGCGGGGTGGTTCCTGCGGTGGTTCTTACGTTGGTTCTTTGGGTGGTTCTTGTTCAGCCGCCCTTGGTGAGGGCGCGGTGGGTGCGGGGGCTGCC
>NZ_MUBA01000468.1 GCF_002154575.1 Streptomyces bobili | reverse complement strand
AGATCTCCCCGGCCGGCCGGGACCCGGCCGGCCGGGGAGATCTACACGGGTGTGTTGTACGACGCCCTCGGCCTGGCGTCGCTCGACGCGGCCGCCAAGCGGCGGGCGGCCCGTTCGCTGCTGGTGTTCTCGGGGCTGTGGGGTGCCGTCCGGGTGACGGACCGCATCCCGTCGTACCGCTGCTCGATGGGTGTGCGGCTGCCGGGGCTGGGGGCGCTGGGGGCGCACTGGCGGGCGCCGATGGCCCAGGTGCTGCCGGAGGCGGCCGGGGACGGGCTGGTGCTGGACCTGCGGTCGGCGGCGTACGCGGCGGCGTGGAAGCCGAAGGGGGACGTCGCCGCGCGGACGGCGAGCGTGCGGGTGCTGCACGCGCCGACCCGGAAGGTCGTCAGCCACTTCAACAAGGCGACGAAGGGCCGGATCGTGCGGAGCCTGCTGACCGCGGGGATCGCGCCGAAGGACCCGGCCGGCCTGGTCGTGGCGCTGCGGGACCTCGGCTACACGGTGGAGGAGCAGGCGCCGGCGCGGGCGGGGTCACCGTGGACGCTGGACGTGCTGGTCGACGAGGTCCACTGACAGCGACAGGCGTGCGTTGCATCATGTGCAACGACCTTTGCGTGCAGTGCAGCTCACGGGGAGGATGAGGCGCATGACCTCACCCCTGCCCTCCGCTTCGGCTGCCTCGGTGTTGGATCTCGCGCCCGTCGTGCCCGTGGTGGTCGTTGCGGACGTCGCCGACGCGGTACCGCTGGCACGGGCACTCGTCGCGGGCGGGCTGCCGGCGATCGAGGTGACTCTGCGCACCCCGGCCGCCCTGGACGCGATCCGGGAGATCACCGGCGCGGTGCCGGAGGCGGTCGTCGGGGCCGGGACCGTGATCACCCCGGACCAGGTGACGGCCTGCCGGGCGGCCGGGGCGCGGTTCCTCGTGAGCCCCGGGTGGACGGACGCGCTGTTGACGGCGATGCGGGCGTCGGGGCTGCCGTTCCTGCCCGGGGTGTCGACCACCTCGGAGGTCGTGGCGCTGCTGGAGCGCGGGGTGCGGGAGATGAAGTTCTTCCCCGCGCAGGCGGCGGGCGGTACCGCCTATCTGCGCTCGCTGGCCGGACCGTTGCCGCAGGCCCGCTTCTGCCCGACCGGCGGCATCGGCCCCGGCAACGCGCCGGAGTACCTGGCCCTGCCCAACGTCGGCTGCGTGGGCGGCAGTTGGATGGTGCCCTCGGACGCGGTGGCGGCACGGGACTGGGCGCGGGTGGAGGAGCTGGCGCGGTCCGCCTCGCGACTCACCCGCACAGGTGGGACGCGCCGCTGAGGAAGCGCACGACGCCGCGGCTCACCCACGCAGGTGGGAC
>NZ_MUBA01000467.1 GCF_002154575.1 Streptomyces bobili | reverse complement strand
TTCTGGTCGTACGTCAGCGTGGTCACGCTGACGTACGACCAGAAGATGAGCGCGCGGTACCGGCTCGGGGCCGGCTTCGCGGGGTCGGGGAAGTTCGACGCCGTACCCGGTATCGACAAGGCGCCCGGCAAGGGGCAGAAGTACACCTACCGTGTGGACGTCGAGCAGGGGCTCGGCCTCGACGGCGCGGTGTTCGCGCAGGCCGTGCAAGCGACGCTCAACGACGACCGCAGCTGGGCCCACAACGGCGCGCGGACCTTCGAGCGCATCCACTCGGGCGAGCCCGACTTCGTCATCACGCTCGCCAGCCCCGGCACCACCGCCGAATGGTGCGCGAAGTCGGGCCTGGACACCACCGAGGACAACGTCTCGTGCGACTCGGCCGCCACCGAACGCGTCATGATCAACGCCTACCGGTGGGCGCAGGGCTCGCCGACCTACGGCGACGAGATGTACGCCTACCGGCAGATGCTGATCAACCACGAGGTGGGCCACCGGCTCGGCTACGGCCATGTCACCTGTGACAAGGACGGCGACCTGGCCCCGGTCATGCAGCAGCAGACGAAGTTCCTGGAGTACGACGGGATCCGCTGCCGACCCAACCCCTGGGCCTATCCGAACAGTTGACGAACAGCCAGGGAGCGCCTGCGGGGCGCCCGGAAAGCGTCCGCACGCCCCCTGAGGTGTAACGTTTCGCGCTCGCCTGATCTCTTAGCGCGACGGAACGCCACTCGCACGGGAAAGTTACGACCGTTCACCCCTTCTGGTGGTGCGACGGACAACCGTCCATCGCACCACCACCTTGTCCGCATACGTTCGTCCCGCTGCGAGCCGCCGGGTCAACGGCGGCTCCCCAAGCGGGAGATCGGGGGTGCACACGTGCGCATCGGACTGCTTACGGAGGGTGGCTATCCGTATGTGAGCGGTGATGCGGGGCTCTGGTGCGACCGGCTCGTGCGCGGGCTCGGACAGCATGAGTTCGGCGTCTACGCGCTCGGCCGCAGCGAGCGCCAGGAGGCCGCCGGCCAGGTCGCGCTTCCGCCGCAGGTCACCCGCGTGCGTACCGCACCGCTGTGGACCGCCGAGGACGACGGGGTGGTGCACGGACGGCGTGCGCGCCGGCGTTTCACCGAGCACTACGGCGCTTTGGTGTCCGTGTTGTGCGAAGGGGCGCCCACCGGTGCGGGGACCGACCGTTCCGGCTCCCAGGCGGACCGTTTCGGCAACGCGCTGTACGGGCTCGCGGAACTTGCCCGCGACGAGGGCGGCCTGGTGGGCGCGCTCCGCTCGGAGGGCGCCGTGCGTGCCCTGGAGCGTGCCTGTCGTGCGCCGGGCGCCGCCGGTACGGCGCGCGAGGCGCGCGTACCCGATCTGCTCGCCGTCGCCGCTCACCTCGAACGTGCCCTGCGCCCCCTCTCGCTCGACTGGTACGAGGACGACGGGGGCGACGGGCTCGGCTCGGTCGACCTCTGCCACGCCGCGTCGGGAGGTGCGGCGGCACTCCCGGGTCTGCTCGCCCGGCATTTCTTCGGTGTGCCGCTGCTGGTGACGGAGTACGGGGTCCGGTTGCGGACGCACTATCTCGGGGCCGGCGGGGGCACGGCTGTCGCTTCCGGAGCGGCTTCGACGTCGGACGCGGTGTCGGGCCCGGCCTCCGGTCCGACGTCCCGTCGGGTGCCTGGACCGGTGGCTGTCCCGGAGGGCGCCCCGGCCGTGCGGTCCCTGCTCGCGGCCTTCCACGGGCGGCTCGCCGCCGAGGTGTACCGGCAGGCGGCATGCGTCACGCCCGGCAACGCCCACGCCCGCCGCTGGCAGGAGCGCTGCGGCGCCGACCCGGCCAAGCTGCGGACGGTCCACCCGGGGATGGACGCCGCCCGCTTCGCCGAGGTCGGCGACTCCCCGGACGCCGCCGACCCGCGCACGCTGGTCTGGGTCGGCAGAGTCGAACCGGCGAAGGACCTGGTCTCCCTGCTCCACGCCTTCACGGAGATCCGCAAGGAGGAGTCCGGGACCCGGCTGCGGATCTTCGGCGCCGCCGCCGGGGCGGAGGGCGAGGCCTACCTCGGTCACTGCCGGATGCTGGCCGCGCAGCTCTTCCCCGACGAGGCCGCCGGGCCGCACTCCGTCGGCGACAACCCGGTGTCCTTCGAGGAGATCGGCGGCCCGGAGGTGCCCGGACTCGCCGAGGCGTACGCGGCCGGTGCCGTCGTCGTCCTGTCCAGCGTCGTCGAGGGGTTCCCGGTCGGCCTGGTCGAGGCGATGTTCTGCGGGCGCGCGACCGTCTCCACGGACGTCGGCGCGGTGGTCGAGGTCATCGGAGGCACCGGACTCGTCGTCCCGCCGCGCAACCCGCGGGCGCTCGCGGAGGCGTGTGTGGCCCTGCTGCGCGACCCCGGACGCCGTGCACGCCTGGGTGCCGCCGCCCGAGCACGCGCCCTCGAACTGTTCACCGTCGAGCAGAACATCGCGGCATTTCACGGCATTTACCTGGAGATCGTCTCCCGGAGCCCGGTCCGCCGGGGCGTCCTCGACGCGGCCGGTGAACCCCGGCCCTTCGCGGTCCCGGCCGAGGCCTGGCTGCCCGGCCGGTGGACCGGCCTCGGCGGACGGGCCACTCCCCGGCACCCGTCCACCTGGACGGCAGGACCGCCGGTCCGGGGTACGGCCGCGGCCCGCGGTTCCGTCGGGGCGCCCGGCCCGCCGTCGCCCCGCACCTCGACTCCTGCCACCACTCCTGCCGGCGCTTCCGCCGCTGGTCCCGTCGTCGCGAGTGAGGGGGCCCGATGAGCGGCCTGGGCGAACTCGACCGCCCCGCGACGCCGGCGAGCCCCGGCGCCCGGGACGAACGGTCCGGGGGGTGGCTGGTGAGCGAGGACACAGTTCCGAGCGCCGGCGCAGGCTCCGATTCCGACGGGCCGGCGGTGCCCATCCCTGCCGAGCGTCCCGCGTCGGCCTCCGGCGTACGCCCCTATCCGGCCGCCGGTCCCGCCGCGCCTCGCCGAGGCGGCGCCGTGGACCCGGTGAAGGCGCTGATGCACCGGCACCGAGAGCTCTGCGAGCGGGCGGTCGATCCACTGGAGATCGCGGCGGGTCTGGAGGCCCACGGCGTCACCGACCGCACCGCCGCGCGGTTCCGGCACCGGGACGTCTTCTCCCTCGCGGAGGAGATGTACGCCCGCGTTCCCCGAGACGGCGACACGCCCCCGCGCCCGGAGTCCGCTCCAGCGCCGAGGGCCCGCCTGGACTGGGCGCTGCTCACCCTCCTGCCCGGCGCCCTGACCGCCGCGACCGTCGTGGGCCTGCGTCTCACCCACGGTCAGGCCCGCGTCCTCGCCGTCGCCGCCGGCGTCCTGGCGGTGACCCTGGCCCTGCGCGCCGCGCTCCGCCGGGGCCCGCTGAGCCGCCGCCGGCTCCCGTCGGGCCCACGCGGCGGCTCGCACCCCGGCCGGCACCACACCGGCGGCTGGACCTGCTGGCTCCTCGCCTACGCCGCCCTCGGCGACGGCCTGCTGCGCGCCGCGGCCGACGGCGGCCCGGACGGCCTGCCCACCGGAACGCCCGACGGCCCCTGGCCACTCGCCACGGCCCCACTCCTCACCCTCGCGCTCGCGTGCGTGCCCGCCGCCTGGTGCGCGCACCTTCTCGCCGTACGCGCCCGGCGCAGGCTGGACACCAGCCGGGGCCTGGACGAGTTCGCCGCCTCCGTCCGGCCGCTGCTGCTCAGCGTCTTCGCCCTGTTCCTGTGCGCGCTCGCGGTCCTCACCGGTGTCTGCGCGGCCGTCCTCGGCGAACCCGCCGCCTACGCGGGCACGCTCGGTCTGGGTGCGCTGCTCCTCCTTTCGCGCCTCCTCACGGTCCACGGCTTCACCCACGCCCCGGCGGTCGTCCTCAGGGCGGCGGGCGGGGCCGAGGCGATCGCCCTGGCCACCCTCCTCGCGGGCCGGCTGCCCCGCTGCGGCTTCCTGGCTGCACCCGTGGACGCCCTCATGGCCGCCTGGGGCCCCGCCGGAGTCCCCGCCCTCGCCTGCGGGGCGGCGGCCCTCACCCTGCTGATCCACGCGACCCGCACCCTCACCAGGGCCTCGGCCCACGCGCGAACGGACCAGCCGTGCTGACCCGGCGCCGTCTGCCCGCCTCCGACCACCGCGCGCCGCGCCACCCCCACCGTGCACGGACCGCACGACGCACGCGCTCCTCCACCCATGAAATCCCCCTAAGGAGAGACCAGATGACCACCTCCCGATCCGGAGCGACCGGAGCCACCGGGACACCCGCGGTCGCAGGAGCCCGCGCGGTCACCGGAGCAGCCGCGGCGAACACCCCGGGAGCCGAGCGATGAGGGTCCTGCTGACCGGAGCCAACGGCTACGTCGGCCGCTTCGTCGCCGACCGTCTGCTGGCCGACCCGGCCGTCCAGCTCACGGCGCTCGGCCGCGGCGACGACGCCGACGTCCGCTTCGACCTCGCGAGCGGCAGCCCAGGCGCCCTGACTCGCTTCCTCGACGCTGTCCACCCCCAGGTCGTCGTCAACTGTGCGGGCGCCACCCGCGGCGGAGCCCGGGAACTCACCCGGCACAACACCGTCGCCGTCGCCACCGTCTGCGAGGCGCTGCGCCGCAGCGGCTGCGGCGCCCGTCTCGTGCACGTCGGCTGCGGCGCCGAGTACGGCCCCAGCCAGCCCGGTTCCTCCACCGCGGAGGACGCCGTCCCACGCCCCGGCGGCCCGTACGGCGTCAGCAAGCTCGCCGCCACCGAACTGGTCCTCGGCTCCGGCCTGGACGCGGTCGTGCTGCGGGTGTTCTCCCCGGCCGGGCCCGGCACCCCCGCCGGTTCCCCGCTGGGCCGGCTCGCCGAGGCGATGCGCCGCGCCATGCAGTCCGGAGACGGCGAACTGAAGCTCGGCGGACTGGGCGCCCAGCGCGACTTCATCGACGTCCGTGACGTCGCCCGCGCCGTCCACGCCGCCTCGCTGTCCGCCGCACAGGGCGTCATCAACATCGGCTCGGGCCGTGCCGTCCGTCTCCGGGACGCCGCGGCCGTCCTCGCGCGCGTGGCGGGATACGGCGGCACCCTGCACGAACTCGACGGCCCGCCCGGCGGCCACCTCAGGCCGACCATCGTCCACCCCCGCCCCGACTCCGACCATGTGGCCCCGGTGGCGTACCCGTACCCCGACGGGTGTGGCAGCTGGCAGCAGGCCGATGTCCGTACCGCCCGCGACCGGCTGGGCTGGCGGCCGCGGATCAACCTCGAGGAGTCCCTGGCCGACATCTGGATGGAGGCGGCATGCCGTATCTGACCGGTACTCGGGCGGGTACCGCGAGCACTGACGTCCGCGCCGGGTTCGGGGTCCCCGGCTTCGCCCACCCCCTTGTCGCGCCGACCGAGTGGGGCGAACTCGCCCGTCCCGGCCAGCCCTTGCACTGGGTCGTCCTCAATATCGCCGACGGCCCCGGTGTCCGCCCCGACCCCCACTGCCTGGAGGCCGCGGGCAGGTTGCGCAACGCGGGCGTCCGCGTCCTCGGGCACCTCGACGCCGTCCACGGCGCCCGCGCCTTCGCGGAGGTGATCGCCGACGCCCGCCGCTACCTCGACTGGTACCAGGTCGACGGCTTTCTCCTGGACCGCTGCCCGACCGAACGCGCCGAACTCCCGGAGATCCGCCGCACGGTCGGCGCCCTCCGCACGCTCCGTGACACGCCTCACATCGTCCTCGGACACGGCACCCACCCGCACCCCGGCTACGCGGAGAACGCCGACCAGCTCGTCACCTTCTCCGGGCCCTGGAGCGACTACCGCTGGTCGCAGGCGGCGGAATGGACCGCAGACCATCCGCCCGAGCGGTTCTGCCACTTCGTCCACGGCGTGCCCCGCGGCCATCTCGACGAGGCGCTGCGGATCGCCCGGTGGCAGGGAGCGGCCACGATCTGGTTCACGGACCGTCACGATCGGGACGGCGCGTTCGACCCGTGGGAGACCATGCCCGGCTACTGGGACGAAATCGTCTCGCGGATCGGAACAGGTGTCTCGGAATGAAGAAGGCCATGGCAGTGTTACGCGGAGAACAACTGTAGTGATTGACCGACCAACGGAGTCCCCGTGTCGCTGCCACCCCTGGTCGAGCCGGCTGCCGAGCTCACCGTAGACGAGGTCCGCAGGTACTCCCGCCACCTGATCATCCCCGACGTGGGGATGGACGGGCAGAAGCGGCTGAAGAACGCCAAGGTGCTGTGTGTGGGCGCCGGCGGCCTGGGCTCGCCGGCGCTGATGTACCTGGCCGCGGCGGGCGTGGGCACGCTCGGCATCGTGGAGTTCGACGAGGTCGACGAGTCGAACCTCCAGCGCCAGATCATCCACAGCCAGGCCGACATCGGCCGCTCCAAGGCGGTGTCCGCCCGCGACTCCGTCCTCGGCATCAACCCGTACGTGAACGTGGTCCTTCACGAGGAGCGGCTCGAGGCCGACAACGTGATGGACATCTTCAGCCAGTACGACCTGATCGTCGACGGCACGGACAACTTCGCGACCCGCTACCTGGTCAACGACGCCGCCGTGCTGCTGAACAAGCCGTACGTGTGGGGCTCGATCTACCGCTTCGACGGTCAGGCGTCCGTGTTCTGGTCGGAGCACGGTCCCTGCTACCGCTGCCTCTACCCGGAGCCCCCGCCCCCCGGCATGGTTCCCTCCTGCGCCGAGGGCGGCGTGCTGGGCGTGCTGTGCGCGTCGATCGGCTCCATCCAGGTCACCGAGGCCATCAAGCTCCTCGCGGGCATCGGCGAGCCGCTCGTCGGACGCCTGATGATCTACGACGCCCTGGAGATGCAGTACCGCCAGGTCAAGGTCCGCAAGGACCCCGACTGCGCGGTCTGCGGCGAGAACCCGACCGTCACCGAACTCATCGACTACGAGGCCTTCTGCGGCGTCGTGTCCGAGGAGGCCCAGCAGGCGGCCGCCGGTGCCACGATCACTCCCAAGCAGCTCAAGGAGTGGATCGACGACGGCGAGAACATCGAGATCATCGATGTACGCGAGCCGAACGAGTACGAGATCGTCTCCATCCCCGGCGCCAAGCTGATCCCGAAGAACGAGTTCCTGCTCGGCACCGCCCTGGAGGGTCTGCCCCAGGACAAGAAGATCGTCTTGCACTGCAAGACGGGTGTCCGCAGTGCGGAAGTCCTCGCGGTGCTGAAGTCCGCGGGCTTTGCGGACGCGGTCCACGTCGGTGGCGGTGTGATCGGCTGGGTCAACCAGATCGAGCCGAGCAAGCCGGTCTACTGAGCCGACCTGCCTGCCCGACCGGCGGGGGTCGCGCGCACCACGGGTGCGCGCGGCCCCCGCCGTCGTCATGAGCAGACCTTGCCGTCCTTCGGCACCGTGCCGTCGAGCAGGTAGTCGTCCACCGTCGAGTCGACGCAGTCGCTCCCGCTCCCGTACGCCCCGTGGCCCTCGCCCTTCCAGGTGAGCAGCACCCCCACCCGCTCGCCCAGTTCGTCCGCCATCCGCCGCGCGCCCTCGTAGGGCGTCGCCGGGTCGCCGGTGTTGCCGACGAGCAGGATGGGCGCGGCTCCGGCCGCGCTCACCTCCGGGCTGTCGAACTGCCCGGCCACCGGCCAGTCGTGGCACCAGCCGGCCGTGTCCCAGCCCAGGAACGTGCCGAACACGGGCGAGATCTTCTCGAACTCCGGCAGCAGCTTCTTCGTCTCCTCCAGGGTCGGCCGCTGCTTGTCGTCCAAGCACGATATGACCCGCTGCGAGTGGGTCGTCGTGCCGTAGTTCCCCTCGGGGTCCCGCTCGTTGTAGGCGTCGGCGAGCGTGAGCAGCTCGGAGCCGTCGCCCTCCTGCGCCGACTCAAGGGCGCTGGTCAGGGTCGGCCAGCCCTCCTTGCTGTACAGCGGCAGGACGATGCCGGTGACCGCGAGTGTCTGGGTCAGTTTCCGTCCGGAGGACGTCGGCAGCGGGTCGGCGTCGATCCGCTTCAGCAGGTCGGCGATCTTCCGGCTGCCCTGGCCGGGGTTCTGGCCGGTCGACTTCAGGTAGTTGTCGAGCGCGAGTTGGAAGCCCTTCGCCTGGTTCTTGGCGTGCCCCACCGCGTCGGCGCTCGGGTCGACGACCGCGTCGAGGATCACCCGGCCCACGTTCTTCGGGAACAGGTGGGCGTACACACCGCCGAGTTCCGTTCCGTAGGAGATGCCGAAGTAGTGCAGTTTCTCGTCGCCGAGGACCTGGCGCATCAGATCCATGTCGCGCGCGCTGTCAGTGGTGGAGACGTGCGCCATCAGCTCCCCGGCGTCCTTCTGACAGCCCTTGCCGAAGTCGACGGAGTCCCGGAGGTAGGCCTGTTCCTCGGCCGTGGTGTCCGGCGTGGAATCGACCGACTCGGCGGCCTCGATGTTCTTGTCGCTGCGGCAGCGGACGCCCTCGCTGGCGCCCACCCCGCGCGGATCCCAGCTCACCAGGTCGTACTGCTTGCGCAAGGAGGAGACCGTGGAGCCGTACGCCGGCATCGTCGACACTCCCGAGCCGCCCGGCCCGCCGAAGTTGAACAGCAGCGAACCGATCCGCTTGCTCCCGGTGCCGCGGGACTTGGCGCGGATCATCGCGAGGTCGATCGTGTCCCCGTCGGGCTTCGACCAGTCCAGCGGCACCTTCAGCTCCGCGCACTGCCACTCGCCGCTCGGCGCGTCGGAGTCAGCGGTGGCCTTGCAGCGGCCCCAGTCGGGTTTCTGCCCGGTCAATGAGGCGGGCAGGGGTGCCGCCGTCACCTCCCCGGTGCCGGTGGAGGAGGCCGACGGGCGCGCGTCGGCCGTACGTCCCTTGTTGTCGTCCCCGTCGTCGGACGAGCCACCGCAGCCCGTCATCAGCAGTGCGGCGACGGCTCCCGACGCCGTCCACCGTACGAATCGCGCCATGTGCGTTTCCCCCCTCGCGGGACCGTCCGCACCTGCGGCGGACGGCTGTCAGGCCATAGTAGGCGGATCCCAGCACACCCGTCGGAGCCTGTGGATAACCCTTTGACCTGCGTGTTTGTCGAGCTGGGGGTGTCATGAGCAGACCGTCCCGGCGGTCGGCGGCCTTCCGTTCAGCAGGTAGCCGTCCACCGCCGCCCGCACGCACTTGTTCTTGCTGTCGTACGCTCCGTGCCCCTGCCCCTCGTACGTCAGCTCGACGCCGACGCCCTGGCCGAGGGCGGCCACCATCTTCCGCGCACCCTCGTAGGGGGTCGCCGGGTCGCCGGTGTTGCCCACGACGAGGATCGGCGCCGAGCCGGCCGCGCTCACGTCGGGATGGTCGGCGGCGCCCGGCACGGCCCAGTCGGTGCAGCCGACCATGCCCCAGGCCAGGAAGTCCCCGAACAGGGGGGACGCCGCCCGGAACTCCGGAAGCCTCCGCTCCACCTGGGCCACGGAGTAGCGCGCTCTGTCGTCGGCGCAGTTGACGGAGACGTTGGCGGCGGTGATGTTGCTGTACTCGCCGTTCTCGTTGCGGCCGTTCATCGAGTCGGACAGCAGCATGAGGATGCTGCCGTCGCCGTCGTAGGCCTGCTGCAGGCCCTCGGTGAGGTACTCCCAGAAGTCCTTCGAGTACAGGGACTGCGCGATGCCGTTCGTCGCGGCGGTCTGTGTGAGTTCGCGCGGGAAGACGCCCGGGATCGGCTCGGCGTCCAGGGTCTTCAGCAGGGTGGCGATCCGGTCCTTCACCTCCTGCGGGGTGTCCCCGACGGGGCAGTCTTCCGTTTTCGACGTGCAGTCCTCGGCGAAGTTGTCGAGCGCCAGCTGGAAGCCCCTGGCCTGCCCCAGCGCGCCCTGCTCCGGCGTCTGCGTCGGGTCGACCACCGCGTCGAAGACGGCACGGCCCACGTTCTCCGGGAACAGGTGGGCGTACACGCCGCCGAGTTCGGTGCCGTAGGAGATGCCGAAGTAGTGCAGCTTGTCGTCGCCGAGGACCTGGCGCATGAGGTCCATGTCGCGGGCCGCGTCGGTGGTACGCACATACGGAAGGATCTTCTTCGACTTCTTCTCGCAGGCCGCGTTGAACTCCTTGGTGTTGTTCAGGAGCGTGCTGCGCTCGGCGGCGTCGTCGGGTGTCATGTCCTGCTGGAAGTACGCGTCCAGCTGCTCGTCGTTCCGGCATCGCACGCCCGCGCTGCGGCCCACCCCGCGGGGGTCGAAGCTCACCAGGTCGTAGCGGGTGCGCAGGGTCGCGTAGTCCTCGCCGAACGCGGGCAGGGTGGTGATGCCGGAGCCGCCTGGTCCGCCGAAGTTGAACAGCAGGGAACCGATCCGGCGATTGTCCGGACCGCTCGTCCGCGCGCGGATCAGCGCGACGCCGATCCTGTCGCCCTCGGGCTCGCTCCAGTCCAGGGGCGCCTGCATGGTCGCGCACTGCCACTCGTCGCCGTCCGGCAGCGGTGACGGGGCGTTGCCCCCGCCCTCGGACTGGGACGGTGCGGGGCAGTCCTTCCAGCTCAGCTTCTGCGCCGTCAGATCCTCGTCCTGGGAGCCGTCGCCGCAGCCCGCGACCAGGAAGGACCACAGGACGGCCGTGGCGGTGAGCACGGCGGCGCGCGGGCGGGAGGGGTTCGGCATGATCCCATCCTGGGGTCGCGCCGTGCCCCGCGCGCGGGGCA